>JAZSLR010000028.1:0-18373 GCA_045535475.1 Acutalibacteraceae bacterium
CTTCGAAATCGACGATAACGGCAATCCCTACTGGATTTGCGCACGTCTTGACAAGACAATCGGTCTTTTCGGCGGCACTGACGTAATCGGTGCAGTTGTTGTTAAGGCAGACAGCGATGACGGCGAAAGCGCTTATTACACAATTGAAGATATCAAAAACAAGGAAGAACTTCAGTGGCTCGACAGAATCTATGATTCAGACCTTCTCGTTCAGCAGTATAATTACTACGGTAAATATCAGAACGGTTTCTGGAACTCGATTCTCGGTCAGAAGGGAGTTATCACAACGACCGCTAACTATAACTACCTTGCAAAAGATGACGACGTATGGATGTATACAGGCGTTACTTCCGTTACCTCCGACCAGTCAATCACGGGTTTTGTTCTTGTTAACCAGAGAACAAAAGAAGCTGTCTATTACAGAGTTACGGGCGGTACCGAGTATTCGGCACAGCAGGCGGCTGAAGGCCGAGTAAAGGACCTTGGCTACAGCGCAACATTCCCGCTTCTTCTCAACATCGGCGGCGAACCCACGTATTTTATGTCGCTTAAAGATCCTCTCAACAACATTGTTCAGCAGTATGCTCTCATCAACGTTGCACAGTATAACAACAACAAGATGGGCGCAACGGGCACAGACCTCAGCAAGTGCCTTGCAAGCTATATTTCGGCTCTTGAGGACAGCGGTATCAAGGTTGATATCAACCCCGAGGACGTTGTTGTTGAGCCTTCAAAGCCCACCGAACCCGAAGAAACAGCTCTTGTTATGAAGGGCGGAATCGCCGATATCAGAACAGCGGTTATCGACGGTGACAGCTATTACTATATCAAGCTTGACACTCACGATGCTTATTTCTCAATCGCAGCGGCAGATGAAGAATCCGTTGTTATCCTTAATGTCGGTGATGCCGTAACCGTTACCTATGAAGGCGGCGGCGCAATCATCGAGGCAAATTCAATTGTTAAAAATTAACCTGAAAAGTCAGCCGTTAATTACGGCTGACTTTTGCATAATATTAAAGGTGAATTTATGGAATTTTACGAAAACAAGCAAGAACCCGAAAAAGCTGTGCTGATTGCTGTTGATACGGGCGATTATGACTGCGAATCCTCACTCGACGAGCTTGAGGAGCTTGCAAAAACCGCAGGTGCCGAAGTTATCGGAAAGCTCTGGCAGAAAAGAGATAAACCCGATTCCGCAACCTTTCTCGGAAGCGGAAGACTCGAGGAGCTTGCCGAATTCTGCGAGAATAATGAGGTCGACCTTGTTATCGCAGACAGCGAGCTTTCTCCCGCACAGCTCCGCAACATTGAAAAGGCAACAAAAATCAGAGTTATTGACAGAACAACATTGATTCTCGATATCTTTGCGGAAAGAGCAAGGAGCAACGAGGGTAAGCTTCAGGTTGAGCTTGCCCAGCTTCGCTATTCACTCCCGAGGCTCACCGGTCAGGGCACAAGTCTTTCAAGGCTCGGCGGCGGTATCGGTACGAGGGGTCCCGGTGAAACAAAACTTGAATCCGATAAGCGACACATCAGAAGAAGAATCAAATCTCTTGAAGAGGAATTTGAGGCGCTCGAAAAGAGAAGAGGTCTTGCAAGGGCAAGGCGTGAGAAGGACGGAGTTGAAACCGTTGTTATCGTTGGTTACACCAACGCAGGCAAATCCACTCTTATGAATGCGCTCACTCAGGCAGGTGTGCTTGCGCAGGACAAGCTTTTTGCAACACTCGACCCGACTTCCCGTGCGCTGACATTGCCCGACGGCAGAAAAGTAATGCTTATTGATACCGTAGGTTTTATCCGCAGACTTCCCCACCATCTTGTTGAAGCGTTCAAGTCAACTCTTGAAGAAGCGGCGTGCGCAAAGGTTATCCTCAACGTCTGCGATGCGTCCGACCCCGAATGCTCGGAGCATATCAAGGTTACAAACGAGCTTCTCGACGAGCTGGGATGCTCGGGTAAACCCGTTATTCCGGTTTTCAACAAGTGTGATTTACCGGAAGCAAAAGAGAATATTCTCTTTGAGCCCAATTCGGTTATGATATCGGCTCTCGAAGAAAAAGGTTTTGACAGTCTGCTTGAAGCAATCGCAAAGGCTCTTCCGCCGACAAGAGCAAAGGTAAAAATGCTTATTCCTTATTCCGATGGCGGTGCGGCGGCGATTCTTCGCAAGGACAGCGTTATTAATGTAGAAGAATACAGAGCTGACGGGCTTTATTTTGAGCTTGTTGCGGATGTTACGATGATTGACAGATACAAGGATTATTGTGTATAAACATCCTGAAAAGTAACAAATTGTTAAAACTTTCGGGTATTGACAACGGAATAATCTTGCTTTATAATAATTATGCATTGTTTTATTGATGCAATCATCCTTGTCAAAATCAAGGAAATAAATTCAGGGGGACAAAAAAATGGACTTTTTAGGTACAATTCTCGGTGGTCTCGACACAACCGGTATTCAGGATCTTATTCTTGCATTCTTCAAGTATCTTTCGGAGTTTGATATCAAAGAGATCAACTTCGACTATCTCGGAGATATTCTTACGTATATTGCTCCTATCTGGAATCCCATTTGGGCAGCGGTTAACGAGTGGCTTTACGAAGTATTCGGCTTCTAAAAAAACATTTTTTGAACCTGCGGTTTTTCGCAGGTTCTTTTTTTGTTTACACCACTGTCTTGAATAATTAATTTGTTTATGATATATTTAAAATGTTATGTCGAAATATATTTTGTTCTTTGACTTAAGGAGGAAATAATTATGTGCAGCTGCAACTGTCAGGGTCCCAAAAGCGACCTTTCGTTGCTTGATGAAGTGCTGAAGGAATACGGCGGTTCGTCGGGCAATCTTATCACCATTCTCCAGAAGGCACAGAATATCTACGGATATCTGCCCAAGGATGTTATGTATTGCATTGCAGAGAAGGTTGGTGTTGCGCCCGCCGATGTTATGGGTGTTGCAACTTTTTATTCTCAGTTCAGACTCACCCCCATCGGCAAATATCTTATTATGGCTTGCCAGGGTACGGCGTGCCACGTCAACGGCAGCGAAAGAGTAACCGCCGCAATCTCCGAATATCTCGGAATCGGCAACGGTGAAACAACCGCAGACGGACTTTTCACTCTTGAGAATGTTGCCTGCCTCGGCTGTTGCTCACTTGCGCCCGTTATTATGATAAACGGCGAGGCTTACGGCAATCTCACCCCCGATTCGGCGGTTGCGGTTATCAAAGGCATTCAGGAAAAGGAGGGTAAATGATGCGTATAGTTATCGGCGAAGGCTCCTGCGGAATTGCGGCAGGTGCGGCGAAGGTACATAAGGCGATTGAAGCTCTTATGACCGCAAACGAAAGCTTTACTCTCGGCAGCACCGGCTGTATCGGTATGTGCTTTCTTGAACCCATTGTTGACCTCTATGATGAAAAAAATCTTGTAAAACGTCTTGTCAAAGTCACCGCAGACGATGCTGCCGCAATTGTTGAAGCGGCAAGAAGCGGCGACCTTTCGGGCGTTGAAAAGCTTGTTATATCTGCGGATGACGAAGAATTTCTCAACCGTCAGACAAGAATTGCTCTGCGTCACTGCGGTCTGATTGACCCCGTTTCGCTTGATGATTACAGAAACGCAGACGGTTATCAGGCACTCGAAAAAGCCCTCAAAACTATGACTCCCGAGCAGGTTATCGAAGAAATCAAGGTTTCGGGTCTTGCAGGCAGAGGCGGCGCAGGTTTCCCGACCTGGTTCAAGTGGAATGCGGCACGTCAGAGCGTGGGCGAAAGAAAATATCTCATCTGTAATGCCGACGAGGGTGACCCCGGAGCGTTTATGGACAGAGCGGTTATAGAATCCGACCCTCACAGCCTTATCGAAGGTATGCTTATCGGTGCATATGCCATCGGTGCGTGTGAAATGATTGTTTATGTCCGTGCGGAATATCCTCTTGCAATCACAAATCTTGAAATTGCAATTGATGCCGCAAGGAAGGCAAATCTTCTCGGTGAAAACATCCTTGGTACGGGATTCTCGTGTGATATGAGAATCAAGGCAGGCGCGGGCGCATTCGTTTGCGGCGAAGAAACAGCACTTATCGAATCGCTCGAAGGCAAAAGAGGTATGCCCAGACTCAAGCCTCCCTTCCCTGCACAGAAGGGTTATATGGATGAACCTTCAAACATCAACAATGTTGAAACATTCGCGAACGTTTCGTGGATTATAAATAACGGCGGCGAGGCTTTTGACGCAATGGGCACGGAAAACAGCAAGGGCACAAAGGTTTTAGCTCTCACCGGCAAAATCCGCAAGGGAGGTCTTGTTGAAATTCCGATGGGTAAAACCCTGCGTGATGTTATCTACGGCATCGGCGGCGGTATCCGTGATGACAAGGAATTCAAGGCGGTTCAGATGGGCGGTCCTTCGGGCGGATGCATTCCCGCAGATTTGCTCGACACCGTTATCGACTACAAGGCACTTGCCGCAACGGGCGCAATTATGGGCTCGGGCGGTATGGTTGTTATGGACGAAAGCACCTGTATGGTCGGTATGGCGAAATTCTTCCTTGATTTCACCGCTCTCGAATCCTGCGGAAAGTGCGTGCACTGCCGCATAGGCACTGCAAGAATGCAGGAAATCCTCACCCGAATTGTTAAGGGTGAAGGTAAGGAAGGAGATATCGAGCTTCTCGAGGAGCTTTGCGACGCTGTCAAGGACGGCGCGCTTTGCGGCCTTGGTCAGACCGCACCCAACCCGGTCCTCACAACAATCAGATATTTCCGCAACGAATATGAAGCACATATCAAAGAGAAAAAATGCCCCGCCAAGGAGTGCGTTGATCTTCTCACATATTCGATTGATGCCGACAAGTGTAGGGGATGCACTCTTTGCGCAAAGAAATGTCCCGCAAAGGCAATCAGCGGAGATGTCAAAAAAGCACATATCATCGATGAAAACATTTGTATCCGCTGCGGTCAGTGCGTAAGCTCGTGCCGCTTCGGTGCTATTATAGTAGAATAAGGAGGCGGCATAATGGAACAGATTAAAATTATAATCAACGGCAAGGAATGCGTTGGTAACAAAGGCGAAACCGTTCTTAACATTGCCGCAAACAACGGAATTGAGATTCCCAATCTTTGCTATAACGGCCAGCTTAAGCTTTACGGTGCTTGCGGTCTCTGTCTTGTTGAAGCTGAAGGAATGCCCAAACTTATGCGCGCCTGTGCAACTGTTGCTCAGGACGGAGCGGTTTACAGCACCAAGACCCCGAGAGTCACAAAAGCAAGAAAAATTGCACTCGAGCTTATTATGAGTGACCACGAGGGCGATTGCGTTGCTCCTTGCTCGCTCAACTGCCCCGCACACACGGATATTCAGGGTTATCTCAAGGCTATCGCAAACGGCGACGACAGAGAAGCCGTACGTATTATCAAAGAAAAAATTCCCATCCCCGCATCAATCGGCAGAGTCTGTCCGCATCCGTGCGAGTCAAACTGCCGCCGCAGATTTGTTGAAGAGCCTCTTTCGGTTGCATATCTCAAGGCTTTTGCGGCAGATAATGACCTTGCATCCGATAATCCTTATACCGCAGTTTGCGAAGAAGCAAGCGGAAAGAAGGTTGCCGTTATCGGCGGCGGTCCCGCAGGTCTGACAGCGGCTTATTATCTCAGACTTTCGGGTCACGAGGTAACAATTTACGAAGCAATGCCCGAGATGGGCGGTATGCTCCGCTACGGTATCCCCGAATACAGACTTCCTAAGGCAGTCCTTGCAAAAGAAGTTGAAGCAATTGCAAAGCTCGGCGTTGAGATGAAAAACAACGTTAAAGTCGGCAAGGATATTTCTTTTGAAGAAATCAAAAACGGAGCGGATGCCGTGCTCGTTACGGTCGGTGCCTGGAAAGGCAGCAGTATCAGATGCAAGGGCGAGGAGCTTGAAGGCGTTCTCAGCGGCATTGACTTCCTCCGTGAAGTGAATATGGGCAATATTCCCGAAATCGGCAAGAATGTTGCCGTTGTCGGCGGCGGTAACACTGCAATGGATGCTTGCCGTACGGCGATGAGATGCGGTGCGGAGAATGTTTATGTTATTTACCGCAGAACGAGAGCGGAAGCTCCCGCAGAGGATATAGAAATCGAAGAAGCAATCGAAGAAGGCGTTGAATTCCTTTTCCTCACCAATCCCGACGAAATCATCGGTGAAAACGGCAGGGTCAAGGCGGTCAAACTTCAGATTATGGAACTCGGCGAACCCGATGCATCGGGCAGAAGAAAGCCCGTACCCGTTGAAGGTGCGTTCAAAACTCTCAATGTTGACACGGTTATTTCCGCAATCGGTCAGAAATATGCTCCCTCGGGTCTTGAGGAAATTGGAGTGACCGGCTGGGGCACTATTCAGGCAGACGAAACAACCTGCCTCACAAATATCGAAGGAGTGTTTGCTGCAGGTGATGCCACAAATAACGGCGCATCAATAGCAATCGATGCAATCGCAGAAGCAAATATCGCCGCAAGAGCAATCAATGCTTATCTTCTCGGAATGCCTATGGACTTCCCGAAGCCCTATTATTCCGAAAGAAACGTCACTCCCGAAATGCTCGCAGACAGAGAAAAGATACCCAGAGCGGTTATGTCTGTCAAGGCTCCCGAATACCGAAAAGGCAACTTCGAAGCTGTCCTCAATGGTTTCACCGAGGAGCAGGCGAGGGGAGAAGCAAAGAGATGCCTTGAATGCGGATGCCACGATTTCAAGGATTGCAAGCTTATCCGCTACGCAAACGAAGACCCGATTGAGCCTGCACGCCTTGCAGGTGCAAAGCACGAATGCTTCAAGGAAACCCGACTCGTTACAATCGAAAGAGATCAGGGCAAGTGCATACTCTGCAATCTCTGTGTGCGTACTTGCAAAGAGGTTGCAAACGAGAGCATTCTCGGTCTTGTCGGAAGAGGATTTAAGACTGTCATCAAACCCGAATTTGAGGGAAGCGACAGAATTGCGGTCTGCAAGGATTGCCGCAAGTGCGCAGAAGTCTGCCCGACGGGGGCACTAAAAATTTTAGGATAAACAAGATTTGTTTTGCGTTTTAAATTGATTGCTTATTGAAAAAATTAACCCCTGTGATACACAGTGATGTGTGTCACAGGGGTTTTGCATTGTTACGAGTTTTGATTTAATTATTCACCGAGAAAATATCTGCCGTAAGCATCTGCAGCCTTGAGTGCTGCGCAAACCTTTTCGGGAGTTACTTCAAAGGGCATATTGTGAAGTGTATCACCCTCTGCACAAGCTGCTGTTGCAACTGCCATAAGCTTTTCGTCGGTAACTTCTGTGATACCGAGTTCCCTGAAGGTTACGGGGAGACCGAGCTCGATGCAGAAACTGATGATTCTTTCAAGCTCATCACCGTCAACATTTTCAAGAACAAGCTGTGTGAGTGTGCCGAAAGCAACCTTTTCGCCGTGATACATATGGTGGCATTCAGGAAGCACGGTAAGACCGTTGTGGATTGCATGAGCACCTGCAAGACCGCCGCTTTCAAAGCCGATACCGCTGAGGAGTGTGTTTGCTTCGATAACTTTTTCAACAGCTTCTGTGCAAGCTCCTGCTTCAAGAGCAATCTTAGCCTTTACGCCTTCGTCCATAAGTGTATCAAAGCAGAGTTTTGCGAGCGCCATTGCTGCACAAGTAACCTTGCCGCCTGCACAGGTGCCTGCATCCTTTGCCATAACTGCTCTTGCCTCAAAATATGTTGCAAGTGCATCGCCCATACCCGAAACGGTAAGTCTTGCGGGTGAAGCCGCAATGATGTCTGTGTCCATAAGAACCATATTGGGGTTTGCGGGAAGGAAAAGATATTCTTCAAAAACACCGTCATCGGTGTAAATAACGGAAAGTGCACTGCAGGGAGCATCTGTTGATGCGATTGTGGGGCAGATAAGAACGGGAGTTTTGCAGTAATATGCAACAGCCTTTGAAGTGTCAAGAATTTTACCGCCGCCGATACCGATAACAAGGTCACAGCCTTTTTCTTCAACAATTTTAACGAGTCTGTTGATTTCGTTCTTTGAGCATTCGCCGTTGAAATAATCAAAAACAAGCTCAAAATCCTGACCTGCAAAGCTGCTTTCAACGGTTGCACCGATTCTCTTGTAACCCGATTCTGTGATGAGAACAAGAGCTTTTTTGCCGTAACCCTTTGCATAGTCATAAAGCTTTTTCATTTCGCCTGCGCCCTGAACATATTTGCCGGGGCTGATAAGAATTTTTGCCATTATATTTTCTCCTTTTTTATTTTTGATTAATTCTACAACTATTATAATGCGATGTCAACAACAAATCATTCATTCGATAAGGTGTGGTTAAGCCTTTATGTGTTCAATTAATATCAAAATATAATGATAAACAACCGGCAGAATCAATGCAGGAATCATATTAAGGGTTTTGAATTTCTTTTCGAGAAGGAAGTTGAAACCGATTGCCATAATAATTGCGTATCCGACCATACACACCTGCTCAAGCAGCTCGCCTTGAAGAATTCCGCTGAGCGTACCTGCAAGAAGCGAGATGCCGCCTTGATAAATGAGCAAGGGGATGAAAGTGAAAATAACTCCGAATCCGAGAGTCGCGCCGAAGATGATTGCGCTGACACCGTCGAGCACGCTTTTGACGAGGAGGATTGAACTGTCGCCCGTTAAGCCGTCGTTGATTGAGCCGATAATCGCCATCGCGCCCACGCAGAAAAGAGCGGTTCCGTTGATAAAGCCCGAGGCAAATCCGTTTGCTTTGAATTTGTCTTCGATTTTGTTGCAGAATATGCTGAAACGCTCATCAAGCTTCAAAAGCTCGCCGATAAGAGTGCCGACGACAAGAAAAACAACAAGCAGCAGCTCGCCGCTGCTCGAAAGCTTTCCGTTTTCGACGGTAAACATATTTGAAACAACGCCGTTGATGCCGATAATAAGCACCGCAAGACCGAGCACCTTGTTGATTGATTCCGCATAGGCGGGTTTTATTCCTTTTTTAAAAAGCAGACCAATCAGTCCGCCGATTATAACGGCAACGCAGTTGACGAGAGTGCCGGTCATTCGAATCCCTCCGAGTTTTTTATATTCAGCATTTTAATACTCTGAAACACAAAAGTCAATAAAAAACCCTGTGAATTCGCTAAATGAAATTCACAGGGTTCATTTTTTTAGCCCTTGACGGTGCCGCCCTTCATTTTGATGAGTTCGCGGTAGCTGATAAGCTCAATGCCGTGGTCTTTGAGATACTTGTGAGTGTAGGGGTCCTTCATAAGCTGATATTCCCACACTCTGTCCTGCCATCTGGCGGTGATGCCCTTAAGTTCGTCACTTTCAACAGAGGGATGAATAAAGGTTTCGGTTACGCCGTCGGGAAGGTCTGTCCAGATTTTGAGAATCATATCTCTGTATGTTTCATAGCTTTTACGCATATCGTCGTTCCAATCGGGGAAGAGAAGATAGTCGGGGATAACAACGTTATACTTCTTGCCCCATTTCTTTGAAAGAAGAGTGATTGCGGCATAGAGGAAATAGGGTGTGCCGTTGGGACAGATTCTCTTGTCATGCTTTGTGTAAAGGCGGTATGCATAGCCGTATTCACCGCACACACGGAGAGTCATTTTTGCAAGACCCAGTCTGCCTGTATAGTGCCCGTAAAGCGAGCCCATATGGTTGTCGGTATGAGAAGGTTTCATGCCCATACTGTGTGCAAGGTCAATCTGTGCACGGATTTCAGCTTCAAGGTCTTTGTATGAAGCGTTCTTTTCAACCTGATCACTCTCGTGCCACATAAATCCTTCTTCGTCGATGAGGGTTTTTCCGTTTGTGAGGGGCTTCCAGCGATATTTGCCCCATTCGCTTGTCATTGTGAGATGAATTCCGATTGCGTATTCGGGGTGGTCGATTGAGAATTTAACGGCATCCGCTGCTGTGGGGCAGGGCATCATAATGGTTGCAGATTTGAGGAATCCGCCCTCAAAAAGCTCTGCAACAGCCCGGTTTGCGGCGTTGCACATACCGTAGTCGTCTGCGTTAACAATAAGATACTTAGCCATATGTCATTTCCCTTTCGGATTGATTTTACCAAATAATTATATCACATATAATCGGGTTAATCAATCATATTAAAGATTTATTTTTCTGTCTTTGAAGTAATATTCTTTATCGTGTTTGCCGATTTCACGCATTACCCTGCACGGATTGCCGACGGCAACAACATTTGCGGGAATATCCTTTGTGACGATACTGCCTGCACCGATGACGGTGTTGTCGCCGATTGTCACACCGGGAGTTATAACTGCGCCGGCGCCAATCCAGCAGTTTTTTCCGATATGAATGGGCATATTATATTGATAAGCCTGCTCGCGCAGCTCGGAATTTATCGGATGCCCCGCAGTTGCAACTGTAACATTCGGACCGAACATCGTATAATCGCCGACGTAGATATCTGTATCATCAACCATAGTGAGGTTGAAATTTGCATAAACATTTTTGCCGAAGTGGATATTTTTGCCGCCCCAATTTGCGTGAAACGGAGGTTCGATATAGCAGTCATCACCGATTTCGGCAAACATACCTTTAAGCATTTCCTCGCGCTTTTTCTGCTCGGTGGGTCGGGTCATATTGTAGTCATAGAGCTTTTCAAGGCATTGAAACTGCTCGGTCATAATTTCGTCGCCGTTGGGAAGATATAAATCTCCGCTGTGCATTTTTTCTTTTTCCGTCATATATGCACCTCAGCTTTCAAGGAAAATTCTGCTGTATCTCGGCTTTATGTCGAGCGAGCCGTCGCTCTTGAGAGTTGTTACGGTAACGCCGAGCACCCATTCGCTTTCGGGTAAGCCGAAATTGGTGCCGTGATGGTAAAGGTAGCCTCCGGGGAGATTATACACAAAATAAACTCCCTTATATATTGCGCACCAATCATTGACGTGGTCGTGACCGACAAAAACAGCCTTTGTTGTGCCTTTTTCTTCGATTGCGTCAAACATACCGCTGTTGTAGGGTGAGCAACCGACGCTTTCCCATTGCTCGCCGTAGAGCACTTCATATTCACCTGTCGGCTCATATCTGCCGCCCTCAATCTCTTTGAAGACATCTGCGAATTCGGGGAATGCGATGTGCATATACATCATCGAATCAGCGTGACCGTATTTCTTCATAAGAGCATCAGTTTCGTTTTTGTAGAATTCAATCTGTTCTTTTTTGAGGAAGTCGTAGCCTTTGAGGTCAGCGGGAACGCCGTGCGACTTCTTATCTCTTTCAAGCATATCTCTGCCCGAGTCAAAGAGGAAAAGGGTCTGTCTGTGCCTGCCGCCTTCACCGAGAATATTAATGGTGTAGTTGCCGTAGCCGAAAAGCTCTTTTGGACCGAATTTACAGAGGCAATGCTCATAGTCGGTGAAGCTTTTCATAAGAAGCCATTTATAGAATCCGCGGTCTTCACGGGTTTCGTGGTTGCCGAAAACAGCAGCCCAGTAAACGCCGATTTCTTCCATCATCTGTGCGAACTGAATAGCTTCAATCTGCTGAAATTTGCCGAGGATAACATCGCCCGTGAGAATAACAAGGTCGGGTTTTACCTCTTTGATGTGTCTGGTGAAGTATTCAACGACTTTCCTGTTCTGTGCATTGTCGTCGCTGAAATGGAGGTCTGTGCTTGTCACAATAACAAAATCACCGTCTGTCGGATTACCGTTTTTATCAACCTTTGCGATTGTTGTTGAATAATCGTCCTGAGAAATTATTTTAACATCAGTTTCGATTCTGTGCGATTCATCCGCTTTGCAGTAGAGCAAATCGGGTTTCTTTCCGCCCGTTGCCTTGTAAACGGCGTTTGCTGCAGCAAGATATGCTCTGATTGCGGTTTGTCTGACAAAACCCCATATTTTATACATTTAATAACCACCTTTTATTTTTATAAATCAATTATATTGCTGTCGGGATTTTTTGTCAATGATTTGAAGAATATTAAATTTGTTTGAGAATATATTTTGAAAGGGAGTTTTATTGGACATCTTGCAATGTATAATACAATCAGAAAGTGAAAAACAACTTCAAAAATTCGGAACAGGAAGGTGCAAAAATGATTGTGAAAACAGCAAAAAGCGGATTGTGAACCGATAACCGTCAGGTCGCAAAAAATCTCACAATTTGTCGGATAGCACAAGTTGTGGTCGGGCAACTTGACAACACATACATATTGTGGTAAAATTAAACCGCAATAAATTTTCAAAAAAATGTTCACTAAAAATCGAACAAATGTATTGACAAACGAACGTTCGATTGCTATAATAAACTTACAGAACAAATGTTTAACGTCTGTTCACCAAAGGAGGATCTAAAATGGCATTTGCAGAAATCATAAAGACATTTTTAGAATTGGCGGCAGTAGTACTGCTTATAATAGGATTTATTAATGAGAAGAAGGTTGTTGCTTTTGAGGTTAAGCTTGCACGAGCAATCAGAATCCATCTCCGAAACCGCCGTATCCGCAAGCAGAGAGAGTCGGCAAGGGCATACAGCTCAAGAGTGCAGGGGAGAGCCCCCGAAACCGAATATTTTGAAGAACCCGTTCTCACGGTTGTTTCGGATAACAAAAGCTCCTGTTTTGTTGCATAATTGTTATTACACAGCATTCAAATTTTATTGCATAAACCGACGGCACAGTCATTTTTGGCTGTGCCGTTGGTTTTTTAATGAAATCTTAATAAAAAATTAAACATTTTATTCGAATATCGTTTGTTTTTCAGAAAAAAATGTTGTATAATACCAAAGAATGTTCCGAAAGTGGATTTCATATGATGAAATTGAGCGTAAATGGGGCAAATGCATCCGTACCGAAAACGGTTTTCGGTACTCGCCTCATTATGATGCAAACGCCCAAAATTATATTTAAGCGGAGGCAGTTATGAAAAAAAGATTATTATCGCTGATACTTGTACTTTCAATCGTATTGACAGCTTGCCCGATATATTCGGTAAGCGCAGAGGAAAATACAGAGGAGCCTCGGAACTTCGAGGACTATGCAGAAATTCTTGAAAATGAAGGCTATACAGGCCAAACGGAAGATAAGCAAACAGTATTATCTCCGTTGAAGAAAAAGAGTCTTTTCTCACGAAAGAAATTTAATTTTGTCACTGATGATATGATTGCCGAAATATGCAACCATATCAAGAAAGAGTCCGGCCTTGACCTTCTCGGTCTGATAACTTCAGTTCCCGAAACTAATCAGGGCATTGATTTTGTTGTTGAAACATTTAACATTGACACAACGGCGATGAGAGATGCTCTTTATGAGATAAGATTCAAAATGGATGAGCAGGGTAACAAGCCCTTGGCTGTTATGTTCTATTTTATGGGTTTGTATTTCAGCGTTATTGAGGAATGCAAGGCATATTGTATTCCGCTTGAAGAAGAAAATGTTTATGAAATAGCACTTGATATCAAACTTAAGGACGGAACGGTTGAAACAATAACAACCGGGGTTGTTTTTAATCCGGTAACAGGTCAGGCTTATGGCAAGGACGGAAACGGAATTATCGGTACGGGATACTCTTTCTCGATTCCCGAAGTGCTTCTTTATGCCCAGGTGAATGCGTGGACAAGAGATTTCGGATTTATGCTTTTTTATGATATTTTTTCATACACAACTCCGTTTTTCTTCTACGAAACACGCCGCATCAAGTTTGATTATGACGGACTTGAGTGGATGATTCAGGTCTGGAAGGGCAATTATGCTATTTCAAACGGCGCGGAAGTCGGCATATATTCGAGAGATGAGAGAAGGTTCGGCACTTATTACGACTGTGCAACCGATGATCAGATGATGGAAATGTCAATGGAGCTTTATCACGGTGATGATTTGATTTTCTCACGTCCCAAGCAGCTTCACTGGTGGCTGACAGGCTTCAGACTCACCTATGATACGTATCCGGCAAGCTCGATGACCCTGAAATTTTCAATTGATATGAAGAATGAAGAAATGCTTAATGCATTCTGTGATGCTGTTATGAATCACTATAAAAAAGATATGACCTATACTGTTGACGGACTGACCGTTAACGTTGTGTGGTAAAATAACAGGGATGTCTCACTGGTGAGACATCCCTGTTTAGTTTTTGAGAATTTCTTCCATCTTCTTTACCTGCTCTTCCGTGGGACTGTAATCGGGGTTTGAGCAACAAGGGATGGTGGGACTGCTTCCGTCGGTGCCGCAGAAGGGAGTCTGTCTGTCGTTTTCGTATTGCTTTCTGCATTCTTCGAGGCGGAAATCGGGGATATCATAGGGCACACCGCCGTTAAGAATCGAACGGTGAGCAAGAATTGCCGTCGAAGCCATTGCAACTGCCGAATAAATATCATAAGGATGCTCCGGCTGTCTGCCATCTTTTATGCAGTCAAGAAACATTCTTGCAATTATGTAGTCACCGCCGCCGTGACCGCTTTTTTCAATCTTATCTTCATCACCGTCATTCCACTCGGGGTCATAAAGATTGACAGACTCCTTGCCCTCGGGAATGTCCCAATCATTATAGCGGAGCATAACCTTTTCGCCCATTCCGCGAAGATTTTCAACCTGACCTTTTTCACCGCAGATACGGTAGGCATTATGATGAGCACCAAATGCGGCACAACCCGTAATTCTGAAAACGGATTCATCGTCATTAAGCGTTGTGACAATTGCCGCTCTGTCACCGACACGGCGTGCGGTTGCCTCCTCCTTGACCGGTGAATAGACAGGCACTGCGCTGACTCTTTCGGGAGTTGCTCCCGTTGACCACATAAGCGGTGCAAGCGAATGGGTTATGTAGTAAGTACGGGGCAGATAGTTTCTCCAATGCTCTGCAAAATATAACCCTATTTTGTTGAACTCGTGATCATCGGGTTTAAAGGGATGGTTATATTCGCCTTCGGCATAAAGAATTTTGCCGAGAGTGCCGCCGTCACAAACCCTTTTCATTTCACGGTTAAAAATCATCTGCGGATAATTTTCCGCAAGCATATAAATCGAATTACTCTTCTCGTATGCACGGATAAGCTCAACGCCCTCTGCCATAGTGCCGTTACTGATGCACTCGGAGAAAACGTGGATTCCCTTTTCAAAGCATTTGATTGCATAGGGTGTGTGCTCGTGAAAATAGTTCGCAAGAACAACCGCATCTATCCCGTGCTCGATAAAATTATCAAAATTATCATATATGGCAACGTCTATGCCAAGCTCTGCAAGAGCGTTGTTTCTTCTTTTTTCGTTAAAATCGCAAAGAGCAACTATTTCGCAGTCATCAATCTGCATCAGATTCTCTGCGATATCCGCCCCTCTGCCTGCTCCGAAAATACCGATTCTGATTTTACTCATAACTCAAACCTCCTGTCGGTTGTTAAGTTAAGTTTAGCAGATATTTATGGAATTAACAATATAAAAAACAAAAAATCCGAACTGAATCAGTTCGGATTTTACTTTGGTGACCCGGACGGGAATCGAACCCGTATTACCACCGTGAAAGGGCGGTGTCTTAACCGCTTGACCACCGGGCCAAATAATTGGTAGCGGCAGTTGGATTTGAACCCACGACCTACCGGGTATGAACCGGTTGCTCTAGCCTCTGAGCTATGCCGCCATTTAACTGCCCTCACCAAAGAGCTTGTTCATTATATTATATGTTTTCCGTTTTGTCAACACTTTTTGCAAAATTTTTTAATATTTTTTCGAACATTTCTGAACGAAGTCAAATCTTGCAATTTTTTTATCCGTATGATATTATGAAATCATCAAAAATCGGGAGATGATATGATGAAAAAACGCAATGCCGCTCTCGGCATCGGAATAGCAGGCGCAATCGGCTTTTTTTCGCTCGGTGCGGGCGGATTCAAAATGGGTTGTGTTGCGGACCGCAACAAGAAGCCGTCCACAGACCCGAAAAGGCTGCTCAGAACGGAAATCAGAAAAAAGAACAACGCTTACTTATTCTCTCATAACCCCGAGGATATTGAAATCATAACGCCCGATGCACTCCGCCTCAGAGCGTGGTATGTACCTGCCGAAAAGGAAACAAAGCGTTTTGTCGTCGCCATCCACGGACACAACTGCAACGGCCCTGATGAATGCGGTCATCTTTTCGGATTTTATCATAACGATATGGGCTTCAACTATCTTCTCCCCGACCTGAGAGGTCACGGAAGAAGTGACGGAAAATATATCGGCTTCGGTGCACTTGACTATAAGGACATCAATCTTTGGATTGATTACCTCGTTGAACGTTTCGGCGAGGATATTGAAATTATGCTTCACGGAATTTCGATGGGTGCGGCAACATCAATGCTTGTCAACAACAACAATCCACGCGAGCAGGTTAAGCTCATCGTTGAGGACTGCGGCTTCACCGATGCATATGAAGAAGTCAGAGCCGTTGTTTCGGGAATGTTCGGCTTTAGAAGCAGGATTACACCCGTTGCAACAAATATTCTTTGCAAAACCTTTGCAAAATATGACCTGAAGAAGGATGCAACACCTCTCGGAACTATGGCGAACGCAAAGAATCCCGTGCTTTTCATTCACGGCGAAGAGGATACCTTTGTTCCGTTTGAAATGTGCCAGAAGCTTTATGACGCCTGCCCTGCCCCGAAGGAAATTTTCACTGTTCCCGGAGCGGTACACGCATACAGCTATTACGATGCAAAAGAAGAATACGACGCAAAAGTAAAGGCATTTATTGAGAAATATATGTAAGTTTAAAGGACTGTCGGATATCCGGCAGTCCTTTGTGTTTTATCAGAACGGATTGAAAATTCTGTCAAAAGTAATGGGATTGTATCCGAGAGCAAAATACTTGAATATCCAGATGATGGGGTTTGCTCTGAAGAAAACGAGGTCAACAACAGTCACAAGGTTTCTGAGGAACCAAGGAAGATCGTAAACCTTATCGGGAACGTCAACAGGCTCGAACTCTTCGCCTTCAACGTTAAGAACGAACGGTTGTGAATAGCAGATGCCGTTTTCGCCCGTGATATAGAATCTCACAAAGAGATAAGGCTCATCGAGAAGTTCTGCCGAGTGAAGATCAAGAGTTGCGTTTCCGCCGGTAATGTTGCTTTCGCGAAGGATAACATTTCCGTTTGAAACCCAGGTGATTTCGTTGAAATCTCTGCCTTCGATTGTGATTGTGTCCTTATCCTGGTCAACGGTAACACGGGTTACCATCGGAGTGTTGTCGAGAAGATAGCTCTCTGAATCAAGAACTTCCTTTTCGACGAAATTCGGCATTTCCTTCATACCGTTAAGCTCAACACCGTTTGAAAAATGCGAAATCGAAAAGAATTCGCCCTTTTCAAGACAGGTGCGGAATGCATTAACGCTGAGTTCGGGCATCAGCGACATTGTGTAAGCATCATTGATGGAGCTTTCACTGTGTGAATCCGCAAAGGAGTTGCCCCAGGGAACAACGCCGTTGGGAATTGTTTTCTGAAGAATCTGGTCATAAAGAATACGGTCACAGCGGGTGTGAGCATCGGATGCGCTGTTGATGCCCATTCCGAGGCTTGAGCCTGCATAGTCCATAAAAAGGCGTGCAAACTTCGTTGCATAGTAATCGTCAATGGGCTGACCGACATAATTTTCGCTGTCCTTATCGGTATAAACATATTCGCCGACGTGTGAAAGCATCGAAATACCGCCTGCCTCCATAACGCCCTTGGAGGGTGTTTCATAGTCGCCGAAAACGCCTGCAAGACCCTGACCGTACTCGGCATAGTAGCCTGTAAGATGACAGTCAGCAACAGGTGTTGCCATGTTCAGCTCGTTGCCGAGAGGAATATCAATCATACCGTTTGTATGAGTTCTTTCGAGCTTGTAGCCGCTTGTTGTCATAAATACGGTATTCGGGTTTGTACCGTTGAGATATGCCTGATATTCGTTTTCGGGGATAGGAATAATATCCGCCATCTTTGTGCGTTCTTTTTTGATTAAGCGCATAAGGGGCACTGTCTCGGGAACCTTGTTCCAGCCGAGGTTAAGCGTACCGTGGTCTGTAAGAGCAACTATGTCGTAGTCGCAAGCATAGTGCATCTTGCAGAACTCATCAATGGTAAGGAAACCGTCACTTGCGGTTGTGTGGCAGTGAAGCTGAGTTTTATAATTGCCCCAGCTATCCCAATCAATACCCTCGTACGGGCTTTCAATTATGTAATTTTTTTCAGCCGTTTCTGTTGCGGCAAAGGCCGTCGGACAAACCGCGCCGACCATAAGCGAGGCAAGAAAAACAGCTAAAGCCTTTTTTGCAAATGATAAATATCTGCGTTTCATCAAAAAACCTCCTACGGTTAATAATGTAAAGATTATACATTTATTTTTAATAAAAGT
>JAZSLR010000098.1:0-28856 GCA_045535475.1 Acutalibacteraceae bacterium
CTTCAGGATAATGTTATCGCCAGAACAAGCATTAAACTTTAAGGAGTGACATACGGTGACACTTTCTTATTTTAATATTCAAAGATTCTGTTTGCATGACGGCGACGGAATAAGAACAACGGTTTTCCTCAAAGGTTGTCCTCTTAATTGTATCTGGTGTCACAATCCCGAATCAAAGAACTCTGAAAATGAATTGTTGTTTAATGCAGGCAAATGCACCTTATGCGGCAGATGCCTTGAGGTTTGCCGTGCCCGTAAAATTTCCGACGATAATAAAATGATATTTAATCGCCGTCAATGTTCCGGTTGCGGAAAATGTGTTGAAAAATGTTTCAGTTCCGCCAACAATCTGTGCGGAAAAACCGATACACTTGAAAACATACTGGAAGAAATAAAGAAAGATAAATCATTCTATGAAACCTCAGGCGGCGGTATGACCGTTTCGGGCGGTGAGCCTGCTATGCAGGCAGAAGAAGTGCTCGAACTTATCAGAATGGCAAAGGACGAAGGAATATCTGTCACAATCGAAACCTGCGGCTTCGGTGACAGCGGATTTTTTCGCAACGCCGCAGATCTTGATGCGGTTTTTCTTTATGACATCAAGGGAATTGACCGTGAGAAGCACAAAGAAAACACAGGCGTATATCCCGATATAATCCACAAAAATCTCGATATGCTTCTTGATATGGGTGCAAGGGTGATTATAAGATTACCTCTTATCCCTCAAAAAAACGATTCCTCTCCGGATTTGGCTCTTTTGTGTGAATTTTTATCCGAAAGAAAAAATCTGATTGAATATGCGGAAATTATGCCGTACCATGAACTCGGACGTGACAAAACAATCTCTCTCGGGGGGGCTTATGACCCGTTACCCTCAGGGAAGTCCTTTGCCAAAGAGTGGCAAAAAACGCTCGGTTCATCAGGCGTTGAAATAAAAATATCAGGAAAATAAAAAAGAAAAGGAGTTTTCATTATGGCATTTATCACTCGCTTACTCGCATCAATCTTAGCAATTATTTTAGGCTTGCCGACATTATTTTCGTCACTTTTCCAGACCGTTTTTACGCTCGGATATGAATCAAGACCCGTTGAGGCTATCGCCGCAAATTTCCTCAAGGGTTCGGAGAGCTTTATTGATGAAGCTCAGGCTGAAAGCTGGTCTGTCGGTTACGCTTCAAACATACTCACACCCGACGACGTTGACAGCAAAAGATATTTTCTCGGTGGATTTTTGAAATTTCCCGCACAGGAAGCAACAGGTATTCTGGACGACCTTTCTGTCAGAGCTGTTTGTCTTGACGACAATTCGGGAAGAGGCGCAGCGGCATTTGCGTGGATTGACTGCGTGGGATTTATGAATGCCGATGTTAAAGCAATTCGTGAAAAGCTCAGCGATATAACGGGAGAAGGCAAGCTCATCAGCATTGACATTGGTTCAACCCATATTCACAGCGGTATTGATACGCAGGGTCTTTGGGGCAATATACCAAAGACAGGCAGAGATGAAAAATATATAGCCGCTGTTATCGAAAAAACGGCTGACGCCATAAGAACGGCATATAATCAGCGCACACAAGGGCAGCTATATTATTCTTCAGAGGCACGCCCCGAAATTTTCTGGGACGGCCGTGATCCCCATGTGGTTGACGGAAAATTCCATCTTCTCCGCTTCGTGCCCGATGACAGCGCAAAAAAAGAAATATACATCACCAATTTCGGTGCTCACGGAATAAACCTTGGTTGGGATAACACAAATATATCCGCTGATTTCCCATATTATATTGAACAAGAAATCAGAAGCAAAAAGAATGCTGAATTTATATTTATTCAGGGTGCAATAGGCGGTGGCATAAACTGCCATATGAGCGCGGAAAACGGAGTTAATCAGGAGCTTGATGCCTACGGACAGATGAAGGAATACAGCATCATCGTTGCCGATATTCTTTTCAAATTGGCAGAAAACGGTGAAAAAGTTGAGCCGATACTCAATGTTGCACACAGCCAGGTTGATGTTGAGGTCAATAATTTCCTCTTTAAACTTGTTGAACGAAGCGGAATGTGCAATGCCACAGCATTCAAAGAAGACGGCAAAGCGATGTTCGCAACCGAAATCGGATATATAGAAATAGGTAAAAATATTAAGGTTATCGAAGCTCCGGGCGAGCTTTTTCCTGAACTTGCTTACGGTGGTTTGCTGTCGGCAGATAAGGCATACAACAAAACGGAATATCCCTATCCCGCTCTGAACACCTATTTCAGCGAAAATGATAAGCTTCTTGTGTTCGGTCTCTGCAATGATGCTCTCGGTTATATTGTACCCGATAATGACTATGTGTCAAACAACGCAGAAGGTCACTATGAGGAAACCATTTCCACGGGTTCAACTACAGCAAGTTCAATCTCCAAAGGCTTTGCAGATTTGTTTGCAAAGATTTTTTGATTGGCAGGAGTTTGATATATGACCGAGCTTTAAAAGAATTGAAAGGGCACAAAATGTATGTTGATATGACCACATTTTTTTGAATGAAAACACCTTATTAACACTTTTGCAAAACGGGCTGTTTTTTACAGCCCGTTTTATTGTTGTATTTGCTCCCGGTGCTGCCGGGAGGCAAATACAACAACAGAAAGCCTTGAAATCATTACGGTTTCAAGGCTTTCGTCAATTGTTCTGTGGATGATGCAGATGCTGTAAATTCCCTGCGTACTCTCTTGAAACTCCTCAACAGTGAATTTTCCCTTTGCCTGCATTCTGCTGAAAAGTCTGCCTGCACCGTGAGGTGCGGAGTAATTCCAATCCTACCAGCTTTATTTATATTCTAATACGAGTGAATTGAGAGCTCCCATAACAGACGAGCCTGCCTGACTGCCGGTTGAAAGCATTTCTTCATAATGCCTCTGCGGCTTACCGAAAAGCTTTTCGCCAAGCTCGGTATTCCAAAGTGAATCTGCAATAAAGGGTGCATAATCGTTATCGGGAACAATATAACCTATTGCATCGTTGCAAAGACCCATTACAAGAACGGTTTTGCCTTCGCCGATTATATCAACGGTATACAGATGCTCCCAATCCGTACCGAGATAAGACTGAGTTTTGTCAACAACATTTCCGTAAACAAGCTGAGGAACAAGCTCACCGGGAACTGTGAGCATAACGATATCTGTTCCGATTTCAAGATAGCCAACCTCGGAGATGATTGAATATCCGCTGGGGGCAGATTTATCGCGCACGGTTGTCATACCGAGAAGCCCCGATACCGCACCGAGCTCGAGAAGACCGTACTCAAGCGGAACGGCAACCTCTGCCATTTTTACATTTAGAACGGGAGCAACACGCTTTGCGTTTTCTTCAGCCTCAATTATAATTCTCGCAAACTCATAGCCGAGCTTTTTTGCCTGTCCGTAATCTTGGGTTCTCGGGTCAGCTTTGATTTCTTCATTGATTTCTGCAAGAATTGCTTCGGTCTGAACGCCGCCCGCATTAACCGAAATAGGCGACTGCGCACCCTGAATAAACATAAAGTTCATTCCTTCGGCGTTCATTTTGTATTCAATATAGTTGGGATAATCGGCAGAGAGAAGTTTGGTTTCTCTGTTGATTGTTGTGGGATGTCCGCCAACATTTGCGAACACTGTGGGCGCGGATTCGGCATTATCGGGCACAAACTTGAAGCAAGCAATTACGTGCTGATAGCCTTCCATATCATATCTCTTATTGAAAATATAGCCGTATTCATCATCGAGATAGTTGTTGTTTCTTTCGCTTCTGCCGATTCCCGCAGTTTCAAAATAATAAAGCTCTCCCGGCTCCTTATTGAGATATGCTTCAACAACCGCATCCGATGCGCCGTCAATCATAAGCTCATAAAATTCAGGGTCAATACTTCTTGTTTTTTCTATAAACGGAATGAACGAGAAAAGATTCTGAAAAACGGTTTTGATAAGCGGTGCAAGTCCGAATCCCTGGGTATCAATAACCGTGTGGCAGTGCGTGCTGTTGATATTGATTGCAACGATATCGCTTTTAACTCCGTTTTCCTTAAGCTTTCGTTCGGCTTCTGCACGTATGGTGCGTATATCCTCATTGCAGACTCCGATGCCGTCAATAGCCGCCATAACAACCGTACCTCTGCCCGAATTGTCACTGATTGCTATTGCATTGGCACCCTGGTCATCATAAACTCCGTTGATTTTTTGAGTGAAATAACCGCCGGTATAGTATTCTTTTGAGCCGTCTTTAAGATTTTCGGGCACCATACTTGCTTTACCGAATCCGAGATGCCATTTTGCATCTGCGGCAGGCTCATCAAGAAAAGTTTCATTTCCTTCATAAAAATTCTCGCTCACGAACTCATCAATCGTTTCGAAATCCTTGGGAAAAAGTGCACCGAATCCTTTGAAGACAGCGTTAAGCAGCCCGTTTATTGCGTTGGTGCAAAACATTATTCCGCTGTTATCCGCCGCTTCTCCGTCGGCTGCGTCAGCAAAAACAACCGCAGACGTCATAAGGCTTAAGCACAAAACCAAAGACACCAGAATTTTAAAAGTCTTTTTCATAATGCAACCTCTTTCCTCAATCAAGAAATATTTTTATTATATATTACC
This sequence comes from Acutalibacteraceae bacterium, assembly GCA_045535475.1. Lineage (GTDB taxonomy): Bacteria > Bacillota > Clostridia > Oscillospirales > Acutalibacteraceae > CAG-177. Next base: position 4,606 of record JAZSLR010000098.1, read on the forward strand.
ACTTTAATTATGAAAAGTAAACATTTTTTGTATAATAAAGCCAAAAATATATTTAAACAAGAAAAAAGGGACAACTCATTGTCCCTTTCTGCTGAAATATGTTAATACTGCGCGATTATAAAAGGATATTTTCAATATCTGCGGAAACTCATCTGTTTCTTTTTCTGCCGTTGTTCTCACATTGCGCTTTACAGACAAGAATGGTATCATTACCGATAACCTCAATATCTTCCCAGCAAATTCTTATTCTTTCCCTTCTTCCGCAGATTCCCCAATATTTGGGTCTGCCGTAAATTATAAGTGCAGTTATCCTTCCGCAGCAGGAATCCACCTCAACATCGCTTACAAGCCCGAGTCTGCATCCGTTGGATTTGTTGATTACTTCTTTACACCTTAATTCGGTAATACAGCAATTCATCTTCATACCTCCATAACAATAATCATTATATGCAAATGACGGCACATAAATGAAAAACAGACCGGAGAAGGAGTTGCCCTTTTCCGATCTGTGCAGTTTTTCAGAAGCTCTGAGCAGGCTTGACTCCTGCGTCAGAATATATGAAATCACCCGTCAGGGGATGATATTTCGGGGTTGAGGAATCAGCCCTCTCAGCCATTAGTTGTGGCTGGTGAGAAGTGCATTCAACTCAAAGATTTTGCAAAGCTTTTTGAATGTAAGGAACTTCTTCTCGTTGCCGATTTCCTCGATGAGCTTTCTTTCAGCTGCGTAAGTTGCGTTTTCGAATTTCATTAACATTCATTCCTTTCTTTTCGTTGTGTCTTTATTATACACCATTCCCCAAGAAAGTCAAGTAATTTTGCACAAATAATCGCGTCTTGATTTGTGCAAATCTAACAAATAAATAAGCTTTCAAAACTATTCAGCCTTAACAGTTAAATTTAAACTCCCGATTATTTTTTGGTAATTTTGCATATACAGCAAAGCGGTTATTTGTTTAATTCGACCAAGCGACAGCATTTGACCGTTTTTACCCAAAAAAAGTTTGTTAATGTTTTTATCAAAAAACACGGCAGACATCAAGCCTGCCGTGTAATTCATTAATCGGGTAATTTATCAAGCATTTCGCAAAGCTCAAGGTAAAAGCTCTGCGTTTTCTCTGCATCAGCAAACAAACCGATTGCCGTGCCGTGGTCGCCCTCCTGAACGGGCATAACATTCCAGATACCTTTATCAATATCATCCGCATCAAAATCCCTGTGTGGTTCATCAAGCGGATACTTTGCGCTTTCGGTATTGACAAGTGCATCGTTCGCAAGCCAGTCGCCGTCATAGACAACACCCGTTGAAGGGTCTGCAAACTTCATAATGCCCATTACAAGCGATGTAAGAATAATAACGGGATTGGTTTTTATTACAGGAACCTGAACTCCGAGAAATTCTTTGGTTGTTGAAAATGCATAGGAGAAATAATAGACATCATCGTTAATCTCAAGTTCATCGTTGAGAGTGACCGTTCCCTCCGGCGTAAGGTCATAAATGCAGGTATCGCTGAGATTCTGCTGAACCCTTATCAAAGATTCAATTAACCCGTCAGCCTTCTGTCCGTTGAAAACATCGGTAAGACCGAACTGTTCAAGATGGAAATCAACAAGACGTCCGTTGAAGAAAGACCTGCCCATTATTCCGGCATAAAGAAAGCTGAGATTCTGAACAATTTCATAAAGACCGAGCGCTTTGAGCGGATAGTACACGGAAGCACTGTTGTGGGGAGTGCAGATAGTGGTTGCACTTTTTACCCAATCGCTTTTTCCGCCGGTAAAAAGACCTGAAATATCTTTTTCATCCGTTGCCGCCATTTCTTCGGGTGAGCCATAGGTCAGAAGCTGAATGAGAAGTCTTACCGTAGTTCCGCCAAAGCTGTGACCGATAAGATGAATCTGCTTCATTTTGCCTTCATTATCAAGCTCTCCCCAATCGGGAACAAGGGCGTGATAATACGTTCTGCCGAATCTGTCGTGATTGTTTTCCTTTGAATGAGCAACGCCGTAGTCAACCGTTGAGCCGATAAGCTGAGCATAAAGCTCACACGCTCTGTCCCACGCACTGCTGAGGGGACCGACAGAAGCCGAATAGCATTCGTAGCCTTCGCTCTGAAGATAACTCATAAGATCGCCCGTTGTTGCTCCCCAATAGGGAATAACACCGTTGATTCCTTCCGCACCGCCCCAGCCGTTGAGACCGTGAACAAACACAAAAGGTTCTTCGTTTTTAGGTTTCCAGCTATCTTGGGCTGCGAATGATGCGGTTGAACAGATTCCGATAAGAATAACAGCAGTCAAAACAAAACTCATAACGCGTTTTATCTTCATTGCATTCACCCCTTCAAAGTTCAGTCTTTGTTACAGATTTCATATGGTTTTATCAGTTAAGATTGCCGACTTTTCTGATTATTGCGGCAAGTTCTTCTATATCCATAATTCTGGGAACGGGATAAAGAGGATTGCCTTCCTTGTTTGCTCTCTGAGCGATGGTTGCAACATCCTTTTCCTGAAGAACGTCAAGATGCTCGGGGATATTGAGAAGCTTGTTAAGCTCTTTTACCTTTGCAATAAAATGGTTAGCCTTCTGAGCTTCGTTCATTCCTGCGGTTTCAAGACCTGCAATATCAGCAAGCTTTGCAAGAGGTTTGTACGCGGTTTCACCGAACGCCTCGAGAACGTAGGGAAGAATTACTGCATTTGCAAGACCGTGAGGTGTTCCGTACATACCGCCGAAATTGTGTGCTATTGCGTGAACATAGCCGACATAAGCTCTTGTGAATGCGATACCTGCAAGATATGAAGCCTCAAGCATATTTTCTCTTGCTTCAAGGTCCTTGCCGTTTTCGTAAACCTTGAGAATGTTTTCAAAAATCATCTTTGTTGCCTTCTCGGCTGCCGCTGCGGTTTCCTTGGTGTTGCTGTGACCGATATATGCTTCAACAGCATGTGTAAGAGCATCCATACCCGTTGTTGATGTGATGTGAGGAGGTAATCCAACTGTAAGCTCGGGGTCAAGCACAGCATACTTGGGGCGGAGAACAGGATCCTGAAGAGCATATTTTTCGTGTGTAGTCGGGTCTGAAACAACGGCTGCGATTGTTGTTTCGGAGCCTGTACCCGCAGTTGTGGGAACGGCATAGATCGTGGGAAGCTTCTTGAGAATTTTGAGAGTACCTCTCATCTTCTGAACGCTTGTTTTGGGGCGTGCAATTCTTGCAGCGCAAACCTTTGCGCAGTCCATAGGTGAACCGCCGCCGAATGCGATAACTGCCGAGCAGTTGTTATCAACATAGAGCTGTCTTGCATCTTCAATATTGTTTATTGTGGGATTGGGCTGAGTTCCGTCATAAACGGTGTACTTGACATTTGCCTTCTCAAGGCCCTCGAAAAGACCGTCAAGAAGATGCAGACCCATAAGACCCTTATCGGTTACAACCAGAACACTGTTGTGTCCGTTTGCCTTAACAACTTCGGGAAGCTTTTTGACGCTGCCTGCGCCCTTTACAAGCTCGGGTTCTTTCCAGTTAAGAAAATTAACCGCAACTCTGAAAATGCCCTGATAGGTTCTGCAATACATTTTGAAAAGTGTTGATGCTGCCAAAATAATTACCTCAATTCTTTAAATATTTTTACAAGTAAAATATACCATAATAATTTTGAATACGCAATACTTTGAAAGACATTTTTACAACTTTGAATAAAACTGCATATTGCATAAACCCTTTTATGATGATATAATTAGAATGGAATAATTTGAAAGGAAAGAGTTATAATGCTGAAAATTTCAACATTTGAAACAAAATTCATTGATTCCGAAGGCAGAGAAAGAATATTCAACGGTATGAATCTCTGTGACAAGGGTTACAACAAATCCGAAAACGAAAGAAGAACATATGATGTTCCGTTTGATGAAAAGCTGATTTCAACACTGAGCAAAAACGGCTTCAACATCATCCGCCTCGGTATGACCTGGGATGCCGTTGAACCTCGGCCCGGTCAGTACAACGAAGCATACCTTGACAAAATCGAAAAAGTTGCCGACCTTTGTGCAAAATACGGCATATATTTTTACCTTGATATGCATCAGGATCTCTATGCCGGATTTTATGAAACAGCAGGTGACGGCGCACCCAAATGGGCTTGCCTTGCCGACGGTGCAAAATTCAAAAAGACAAAGCTTGTCTGGGCAGAAGGCTATTTCTGGGGCAAGGCGGTGCATAACTGTTTTGATAATTTCTGGGCAAACAAAGAATATAACGGAGTGCCTCTGCAGACATATTTCTGCAATATGTGGAAACACGTTGCAGAGCGTTTCAAGGATCATCCCGCCCTCTTTGGATTCGACCTTCTCAACGAACCCTTCCCCGGCAGTGACGGCGGAAAGATTTTCAGAGGTCTTATTATGAACGTTGCAAAAACCGTTCTGACCGACAAGAGATGCAAGAAGCTTCAGATGCTCAAAAATCTTTTCAGCGGAAATGTTATCAAGTGCCTTGACCCGTTTGATGACCCGTCGCTTTTCAAAAAAGTCACAAGCGCAGGTGACAAGCTTATCAACAAATTCGATACCGGTGTTTATTCAAAGTTCCTCAACAAGACTGCAAAGGCAATCCGCGAGGTTACCGATAACGGCATCATTATAATGGAAAACAGCTATTATTCCAATCTCGGTATCCCCTATTCAACACCCGTAGTCAACTACGACGGAAAGCGTGAAGAAAAGGTCTGCTTTGCTCCTCACGCATATGACCTTATGGTTGATACTCCTGCATATAAGTACGCCAGCAACAACCGTGTAGGCTCTATTTTTGATGAACACAGACGTTCACAGGAAAGACTCGGTGTTCCCCTTCTTGTCGGTGAATGGGGCGGTCAGTCCGAAGGTACCGACTGGCTTTATCACATCGAATATCTTCTCGACAAATTTGACGGTTATCACTGGGGACAGACATACTGGGCATATTACGAAGGACTTCTCGAGAATCCTATTATGACCTGCCTTATCAGAACATCGCCCGTTGCTGTCTGCGGTTCAATCGAAAAATATTCATACGACAGAGAAAGCGATATTTTCACACTTACATACAATCAGGACAAGGAATATACCGTACCGACGGAAATCTTTGTTCACAAGGCATATAAGAGCATAGAATGTGACGGAGAATACACCGTTGAACCGAAAAATGAAAACGGTGCCGCTATGCTTAAAATCACAGCAGCACCGGGTAAACACACAGTGAAAATTACATTTTAATTAAACAAACAGGTTCTTGAATTTTTCAACCGAAGCGAGTGAAAGACAGTCACTGCCCGCAACTATGAAATGGTCAGCAAGTCTTATTCCGACAGTTGAAAGAACAGATGAAAAATCATAGGTCAATTCAAGGTCATCTCTTGAAGGCACGGCAAGACCGTTCGGATGGTTGTGGGCAAAAATCACCTTGTCCGCACCGTTTCTCAGAGCAGTTTCAAGCATTATGCGTTTATCGACAACAACTGTTCCCGAATTACCCTCGCTGAGCTTACAGCAGTTTATAAGATTACCTACGGCATCAAGGCAGAGCATATAAAACACCTCTGTTTTGCAGCCGTAGTATTTCTTGACAATATAATCGCTGACAGATTCGGGTGTACTGAGATTGACCTTCTTTTTATCGGTCATCCCCTCAACATAACGTCTGCACATTCCGGGCACAAGCGAGAGCAGAAGCGCCGAGCTTTCGCCCATTCCTTCAACCTCAAGCAATCTTTCATACGGCGCATCGAAAACACCGTTGAGTGAGCCGAAGGTTTCAATCAGCTTGTGTGCAAGCTCATTAGTATCCTTTCGGGGAATCGAGTAAAACAGCAAAAGCTCCAGAAGATTATGGTCGGGCATACCGTCCACACCGGCTTTTCTGAAGGTTTCGCGGATTCTGGCTCTGTGATTCTGATGAGGATTATGGACTTTTTGCTTTTTTTCCGCCACAAACACACCAACCTTAAAGATAATCTTTTTTGATTATATACTCATTTCGACAATTTGAAAAGTCTTTTTTAAAAAATCTTTCAAATAACAGCATCAAGAGGTAAAAATTGAAAACATTCACTATTTCAAAAAACGATGCCGGGCAAAGGCTGGATAAATTCATTTCAAAAGCCGTGCCCGCCCTGCCCAAATCACTTATGTATAAATACATAAGGACAAAAAGAATAAAGGTCAACTCGAAACGGAGCGATATTTCGACCAAGCTTTACGAAAACGATGTTGTTGATATGTATATCAATGACGAGTTTTTTGCACCGTCGGATGAGAGATACGATTTTCTTTCGGCATCAAAGAATATTGACATCGTTTATGAGGATGAAAACATTATTCTTCTTAACAAAAAAGTCGGGCTTCTTTCGCATCCGGACGAAACGGAATATAACGACACGCTGATAACAAGAGTGAAGCGTTATCTTTACGAAAAAGGCGACTACAATCCCAAAGATGAAAACTCTTTTGCACCGGCACTCGTCAACAGAATTGACCGCAATACCGGCGGAATCGTCATTGCCGCAAAAAATGCGGAGTCATTGAGAATTCTTAATCAAAAGCTTAAGGACAGAGAAATGGAGAAATATTATCTCTGCGTTGTACACGGTATTCTGAAAAAGAAAAACGGTACTCTCATCGGCTGGCTTACAAAAGACGAAAAGAAAAACAGAGTTGATGTTTACAAATCCGAAAAACCGGGAACAAAGGAAATCCGCACCAAATATGAAGTAATTGACGAAAAAGACGGACTGAGCCTTGTTGAAGTTGAACTGCTGACAGGAAGAACGCATCAGATAAGGGCACACTTTGCAAGCATTGGTCATCCGCTTCTCGGCGACGGAAAATACGGCACAAACGCACTCAACAAAAGCCTCGGATACAAAAAACAGTTTTTGTATTCATACAGACTCCGGTTTACCTTTGAAAGCGATGCAGGCTGTCTTGAATATCTCAACAATAAAAGCTTTGAGGTAAAAGACGTCTGGTTCCGCGACGAATTTCTCTGCGGAAGCCTTACGTCAGGCGGAAAAATGTAAATATAAAAATAAATTTTCACAAAAAAGCTTGTAAAATCTTTTAAAATAGTATAATATATATGCATTATGCTGATTTTGTTCGCTCAGCATTAAAACATAACAGAAAAGGAATGAACAGTAATGGCAAAAAATGAAAGCTCAAAGAGCAAGGCTGAAGTATATCGCGAGGAGCGAAAAGCAAGAATTGCCAAGGCGGCAAAAAAGAATGCCAAGAGCATCGAAAAAAGAAACACAGCCGTTAAGATGGCAAAAAAAGTAGTGGCAATTGTTCTTGCAGTTGCAATCGTCGGCGCAATCGCTTGGAAAACCATTGATTCTCTCGGCGTTGTTGAAAGATTTGCAACAGCAGTAACAGTCGGCGACGAAAAAATTTCGGCAGCTCAGTTTAATTATTATTATTCAACCCAGTACAACCAGATGGTTTCACAGGCTAACTACTACTCACAGATGGGATATGATATCGGTTTTGATACCACTCTTGCTCCCGATGAGCAGACAACTACCGATGCAGACGGCAACAAAACAACCTGGAATGAAATCATCAAGAAAAATGCCGTTGACTACGCTCAGTTTGTTACAGCTTACTACAACGAAGCTCTCAAGAACGACTACAAGCTCAGCGACGAAACTCAGGCTGAAATCGATGAACTCATCGAAAACTACAGAACTCAGGCTGCAAGCAGCAACTATTCTCTCAATGCATTCCTCAGACAGACATTCGGCCCCGGCTTCAATGAGAAAGCTTTCACCGAGCAGATAACCAAGGAATACCTTGCTGAAAACTATTACAGCGACAAGCAGAGTGAGCTTACCGACGGTATCGCCGAAGACGCAATCAAGGCTGAATACGAAGCAAACAGAAAGAATTACGACTATACAGACATCCGTTACTATTCATTTGCTTTCACAACTCTTACTGCAAAAGACGGTGAAACAGAGACTCAGCTTAAAGAAAGACAGAAGGCTGAAAACGATAAGGTTACAGCAGATGCAAAGGCAGTTTTTGACAAGGTAACTGACGAAGCATCGCTTATCGCTGCTGTTAAGGAATTCAGAAACAAGGACGCTGAGAAGCCCTCAGATACAGACTACACAACTCTTTCAAAGAACGCTCAGTATGACTCGGTTGTCACTGCAATCTCTGAAGACGGTGCAAAGTGGGCATTCGACACAGCACGTAAAGCAGGCGACAAAACAATGATTACCGGCGAAAAGGCTGTATATGTTATCGTAACTCTCAGACCCATTTACGCAATGAACAGTGTTGACGTACGTCACTGCCTTGTTAAGTTTGACGCAAAAGACGAAAAGAACGTAACAGAAGAAGAAAAGATAGCAGCTTACAACGAAGCAAAGGCTCTCTACGATGCTTGGCTTGCAGGCGACAAGACAGAAGCTTCCTTCGAAAAGATGGTTACCGATAACACAGATGACGAAGGTTCAGCTGCAACCGGCGGACTTTATGAAGGAATCAGAATCAGCGACAACTATGTTGCACCTTTCGAAGACTGGAGCTTTGACAATGCAAGAAAAGCAGGCGACAGCGGCATCATCGAAACAGAATACGGCTATCACATTATGTATTTTGTAAAGGATAACACCGATGATCTTGATTGGAAGAATACAATCAAGGCTGCAAAGGGTTCGGAAGCTTTCAATGAGTATCAGGAAACCCTCCTTTCAGATGAAGGCGACTACAAAGTTGAAGCCAATGATACCTGGACCTCTCACGCAGCTGACGATTTCTGCGCTAAGATCAAGAAGAGCAACGCATACTCATCAGCTTACGGTGCATAAATCAAAACAAATCAATAAACCCTCCGAAACAGAATTGTTTCGGAGGGTTTTATTGTATTATCAGTCAAACAAATAAACTCTTGTTTCAAAAGGCTTTGTCATAAATGTGTTGAGTGTATTATCAACAACATCATAGTTCGAAAGAACAAGCTTACCCTTGCTGAGGTTGAATCCTGCGGGTGCAGAGAAATTAACGGGTTCTTCCGTGAATGAATTGATAACAAGCATTCGCTTGCCCTCGTAGTTGCGTTCATAAACAAAAAGCTTTCTGCTGTTCTTATAGTGAAGCTTGAAGTCACCGTAAATGCAAACCTCGTTTTCCTTACGGAATTTAAGAAGCTTGCGGTAATAATTGAGAATTGAATTCTCGTCATTTTCAGCCGCTTCAACATTGATTTTTGTGTAATTGGGATTAACCTTAAACCACGCCTCGTCTGCAGTTGTGAAGCCTGCATTCCTGCCCGAAGTCCACTGAACGGGAGTTCTTGAATTATCACGCGATGCACGGTTTGCAACCTTAAGGAACATCTTATCGGTAAAGCCGAGCTTTTTGAATAGCTGATACGTGCTTCTGACCTGGGTATCGGTATAATCGTCAACGCTGTCCATCTTTATGTTGAGCATACCGATTTCCTGGCCCTGATAGATAAAAGGGGTACCGCTCTGGCAGATATACATTGTTGCCAGCATCTTTCCGCTTTCAACTCTGTATTTTTCACTGCCGTAACGGCTGATGATTCTGGGCTGGTCGTGATTTTCGATATAGTTTGCATTCCAGGCAATGCCGTAAAGCTTATTCTGCCATCTGTTATAGGCATTCTTGAGCTTTTTGAGGCTGAAAGGCATCGGAATCCAGCTTACCATAAACGAATCCGCTTCCATATGCTGGAAGTTGAACATCATATTGAGTGTCTGCCCCGCCCCTTCTTTTATAAAGCGAAGAGCAAGCTTCGGAGTCATCATCGGTGCTTCGCCGACGGTCATACAGTCATATTCATTGGTAACCTTTCTGAATTCACGGAGATATTCATCAAGGTGAGGACCGCATTTATAATGCTCCATACCGCAGGCAACGGGAATGGGGAAACCGTTGGGAAGACCTTCCTTCTTAGAAATGAAAGTGATAACGTCCTCTCTGAAGCCGTCAACACCCATATCGAGCCAGAAACGGATAATATCCTTGATTTCCTCACGGACTTTGGGGTTATCCATATTAAGGTCGGGCTGTTCTTTGGCAAAAAGGGTAAGATACCATTCATCAAGATTTTCATTATAGTGCCATCCGGGACCCGCAAAGGTTGAAAGCCAGTTGTTAGGCGGCTTCTTACCGCCGACCTTTTTACCCTTGCGCCAGAAATAATAATCGTGATAAGGATTATCGTGACCCTTCTGACTTTCCTTGAACCACTCGTGCTCATTTGATGTATGGTTAATAACAAGGTCCATAATAATCCTAAGACCCTTTTCGTGTGCCGCATCAAGAAGCTCCTTAAATTCCTCAACGGTGCCGTATTCGGGTGCAATTGATTTGTAATCGGCAATGTCGTAGCCGTAGTCGTGCTGAGGTGATTTATAAAGAGGAGAAAACCAGATTGCGTCAACACCGATGCTCTTGATATAGTCAAGTTTTTCCATAACACCCTTGATATCGCCTATGCCGTCGCCGTTGCCGTCTTTGAAGCTTCTCGGCCACACCTGGTAAACAGCCATTTCCTTATACCAATGTTTCTTTATCTCTGCCATATTCGTTGTTCCCTTCTTTTAAAATACTTCATATAACTGTGTTACGTGGTTATTCTGAATAGGTGTATACTCCCCCGCTTCAACGGTCTTGCCCGCTTCAACAGTCAGCTCAAAGCTTCCGAGTTTATTTCCCTCAGCGTCAAAAATCTCCGCTTCACCGCTGCCTGACTGAGCAACGAATGAATAGGTTCCGTCGGAGAAAACAGTATGCGATACACCGTCAAAAACGATTTCAGCGGCATCCGCGTTTATTTTTCCGCTTACGGTACCTGTTGAAGAATCCGTTCTTCTCACAGCTTCTTCAACAGCTAGCTTCGCATTAACCATAGGATAATCTGTAAGCTCAAGGTCATCGTAAATGTAAGGAACGCTTGTGTTGATGATTGCAACCGAATCGGTTGATGTACATATGATTTCTTTGACATCCGCGCCCGTGAATTCGGGATTTACCGACCAAACAAGCGATGCAACCGCAGTCACAACCGGAGCCGACATTGATGTGCCCGATAAATATTCATATCCGCCGTCAATTGAGCAGCTGTAAATATTGTCACCCGGAGCGGCAATTGTTACCGAACTGCCGACATTTGAAAAATCGCTCTGAACATATTTACCCTTGCCTTGGTTGCTTGCAGAGGCAACGAGAATAATTCGGTCAAGGATTTCATCGGTAGAAATATTATTTGAACCTGTAAAAACATTTTTTCTGTTTATTGATGAAAAGCTTCCGTTATGCTTTGCATCTATGGGATTGCCGTTCGCATCCCCGTTGCCGGCAGACTGAACTGCTATAAAATCATATCCCTTTGCAAGCAGTGAGCCCATCATATAAGAATATGCTGCAGGAGTAATTATTTTTTCAATCAAGGATGAATCATTTTTTGTTTTCGAAGAAGATGAACCGAGAGAAACATTAACAACCTTTGCACCGGCTTCAACCACACTTGAAAATCCGAAATATATTGCCAGATCCGTAAGCCAAAGCTGAAGCAGATCGGGAGTCCAGTCAACACATATAAGATTTGAATTGTCGCATATTCCCGTGATTCCGCTTCCGTTATGCTTTGCGCCGATTATACCCGCAACGTGGCATCCGTGATAATCCTGGCGGTTTCTGTTTGCAAGTCTTTGTGAAGGAAATCTGATTTTACCTTCCAAATCAGGATGGTCAAGGTCATATCCCGCATCAACAATACCGATATTGATTTTGCTGAAATAATCGGAATAATCCCAGGCTTGCCTTGCATCAATCGCTTCAAGCCACCAATTACGCCCGTCGGGTTCAAGTTCGTCCCATTCCGCGTAAACGTCATTATAATCAAAATCATCCGCCGGTGTTCTGTCGGGGGTGTATCTGAATGCCGTCACCGGAATTGCAAGCTCAACAGCTTCATTAGTCATAAGCTTTTCACACTTAACCGTAATGGCATCATAATGCATTTTACCGTATTCGATAACATACAAATCGGCAGGTGTGCTCCATCCGACAAGCCTTCCGCCCGAAGAATTGAAAAGCGTAAGCTTATCTTTGAATGATGTTTCCGGATTAATAAACACAGCTATTTTATTGTTGACATAGCCGTTTTCCGAATCAACGGCTTCAATATCATCTTCCGTTATGTTTCCGAAAAAGTCAGCCTTGATCGCCTCCGCAGAATAAGGGAGACCGAAAACAAGCTCACTTACCGAATCAATAAGTCCGTTAACCGAACTGTACATAAAACCTGTAACCGAAATGACATATGACATTATCAAAGCAATGATTCTGTTAAGCATTTACTCACTTCCCTTTTCTTTTCAGAACAAATTTTTCCGAGGGTATCTGCGTAAACAAAATTGCAATAAACATAATAACGCATCCGATTGTTTCACGTCCGTTAAGCTTATCATTAAGAAGAACAAGACCGAAAATAACGGCAAAAACAGATTCAAGGCAAAGAAGAATTGATGCAACGGTCGGGTCTGAATACTTCTGGCCGAATATCTGCGCCGTAAATGCAACACCGCAGCTCATAATACCCGCATAAAGGATAGGAACGGCCGCATTCATAATATCATCGATTTTGGGTTCTTCAAAGATAAACATACAAATAATCGAAAGTATTCCCGCTACAAAAAACTGAGCGCAGGAAAGAGCTATGTTATCGACCTTACGGCAAAAATAATCTATAACAAGTATATGAGCCGCAAAAGCAAACGCACCGCAAATTGCGATTATCTCACCCTTACCTATGGTGAATTTGCCTTCGGGAACGCTCAGAAGATACAGTCCGACAACGCCGAATGCCACTCCGAGCCATATATTAAACTTTAATTTTCTTCTCATAAAGATTCCCGCCACGGGAACAAGCACCATATAAAGTGCAGTTATAAAGCCGACCTTTCCGGGTCCGAGGTCAAGATAGAAAGCGTGCTGCTGAAGATTGCCGCCCGCAAAAAGAGCAAGTCCGCAACAAATACCGCCGATAAGCACATCTTTAATCGGAAACTTTTTCTTTTCTGTCGGTGCAAGATTTTTGTTTTCCTTTATTCTTCCGAAAGCAACAAGAGGAATGAGAACAATTCCTCCTATGAGGGTTCTGATGCCGTTAAATGTAAATGTACCGATGCTTGCGCCTTCGCTCTGGGCAACAAAAGAAAGTCCCCACACAACAGCGGCAAGTATGCAGTAAAACGGTCCCAGGAATTTTTCCTTTTTGATATGATATCACTCCAAAAATGCCGATTTAGAAAAACCGCCCACAGAAAATCTGCGGGCGGCAAAAATCTTAATTATTCTGCTGCTTCTTCTGCCGCAGCTTCTTCTGCTGCAACTTCCTCTGCAGCTTCTTCAACAGCCTCTTCCTCAGCAGGCTCGATGAGAGCTCTGATTGAAAGGCTAACACGCTTCTTATCATAGTCGATAGCAGTAATCTTTGCAGTTACTGTTTCACCGGCCTTAAGAACGTCCTGAGGCTTGCTGATGTGACGGTCAGCAATCTGTGAAATGTGGATAAGACCGTCGATACCGGGGATAACTCTTGCAAAAGCACCGAATGTTGTCATACCAACGATTTCTGCTTCAACAACAGTTCCTTCGGGATAGTTCTTTCTGAGGATTTCCCAGGGATTGTCTTCGTCTTTTCTGTAACCGAGTGAAATCTTCTTGTTTTCTGCATCAAGTGACTTGATGTAAACATCAACTTCCTGACCGATTTCAAAAACTTCTGAAGGATTTTTGATGCGCTTCCAAGACATTTCGGAAATGTGAACCATACCGTCAACACCGCCGATATCTACGAATGCGCCGTAATTTGTCATTGACTTAACAACACCGCTGTACTTCTGGCCTTCAGCTGCCTGTGCCCAGAAAGCTTCTGTTGCTGCCTTCTTCTGCTCCTTGAGGATAGCACGGATTGAGCCGACTGCTCTTCTGCGATTCTTATCAACTTCGATAACACGGAACTGAACTGTCTGCTTGAGAAGATCTTCAAGAGCCTCGTCGCGACGCTCTGTTGCAAGTGATGCGGGAATAAATACGCGTGCTCCGTTTGAAACAACACGGATACCGCCCTTGATAACTTCGGTAACTGTACCTTCGAGGATTCTGCCGTCTTCGGCTGCATCTACGATGTCAACCCATGACTTCTGAGCATCGAAGCGTTTCTTTGAGAGCATAACAGTTCCTTCAGCATCGTTTGTCTTCATTATGATAAGGTCGATTTCATCGCCGATTTTAAGCTCCTTTGCTGCATTTGCATTGGGATCAGCGCTGTACTCGTCCATAGGGACAAAGCCTGCATGCTTTCTGCCGATATCAACCTGAATCTCTGTGGGTGTAATACCCATAACAACGCCCTTAACTTTCTGATCTGTGCTCATAGCGCTGAGGGAAGCTTCAAGTGCTTCGGAGAAATTCATCTCATCTGTGATCGCTGCTTCAGAAGGCACCTCCTCTACCTGCATATTTGTGGTTTCCTTTACGATTTCGGACATTTCTAAAAGTACCTCCTTAATTAATGCGGAAGGGGTTGAAGCCCCTGCCGTGACGCCGATTTCGGCGTGATTGGAAAAATTTATGGTCCTGAGCTCGTCAGCTCTTTCCACCAAGTATGTTTCACAGTTTTTTTCACATACGGTTTTAAGCTTGACCGTATTTGAACTGTGGCGAGCGCCGATGATAATCATCAGGTCGCTTTTCTTTGAAAGCTCCTGAGCTTCATCCTGCCTTTTACGGGTCGCAAAGCATATTGTATCAAAAATTTTCGCATTTGTACAGTCTATTTTTATTTTTTCTTTACAAATTTTCCATACATTTTGTGAAAATGTTGTTTGAGAAACAATTATTATTCTTTTTCGGCATAATTTATTGTTTTCGGACAGAATTTTATCAAGCTCTTCAAAGCTGTTGAAAACAAAAACCTCACCGTTGCAGTGACCCATTATTCCCATAACCTCGGGATGATTCGGGTCGCCTGCTATCATAACCGGAATATCTTCCGCAGAATTTTCCGCAACAATATTATGAATCTTTTTCACAAACGGGCACGTCGCATCGCAAATTACGGCACCGATTTCACTAAGCTCGTCATAAACGGATTTTGCAACTCCGTGCGCTCTTACAATAACGGTTTCGCCGCTCTTTGCCATATCAGGCGAATCAA
Organism: Acutalibacteraceae bacterium; assembly: GCA_045535475.1. Taxonomy (GTDB): domain Bacteria; phylum Bacillota; class Clostridia; order Oscillospirales; family Acutalibacteraceae; genus CAG-177. The sequence continues at coordinate 19,848 of JAZSLR010000098.1, forward strand.
TCGTGCGCACGCCCATTGCTTCAAGCTCCGATGTAACCCTTGTATTGTGAATGAGCTGACCAAGCGTTGCCGACGGGCATTTATCCTGCGCAACCTCATATGCCATATTTACCGCTCTGTCAACACCGAAGCAGAAGCCCGCTGTTTTTGCAAGTGTTATTCGCAATGTCCCATCTCCCAGAGCTTGGTAATTTCACCCATAATATTCTGAGCGCAACCCTTGATTTCTTCTCTTGAGCTGTCATCGCTGATTCCGAGATTTTCGTATGGAATAACCTCACCGAAACGGATTGTAAGTTTTGTGTGCTTTTTCATATCATCCGAAGTATAAATTGCAACGGGAAGAACATCTGCCTTCGCTTCCTTTGCAATAACTGCTACGCCGGACTTTGCTCTTGCGGGTTTATAATCCTTTGAACGTGTTCCTTCGGGGAATATTCCGAGCACATAGCCTTCCTTAACAATTCTGATTGCATAGTTAAGAGCTTCCGAATCCGCACCGCCTCTGACGATGGGAAAACCGTTGAGCTTTGAAAGGAAAAACTTTACAACGGGATTTTCAAAAAGCTCCTTTTTGCCCATAAAATGAAGCTGTCTTTTTTTCATACCCAAAGCAATAAAAACGGGGTCAAGCGCATTTACGTGGTTTGATGCAAGAATGAAACCGCCGTTTTCGGGGATGTTTTCTTCTCCGATATATTCAACCTTATAAAGCATATTTTCAAGAACTTTGCCAACGGGACGCATCGCATCATAAAGACCGCCCTCGGTTACTTTTGAATAATCAAAACCCTTCATTATATAGCCTCCTTAATAATTCTTATTATTTCATTTATGGATTCTTCAAGATTCATATTTGTTGTGTCAACGATAACTCCGTCCTCGGCGGGTCTGAGAGGTGCGATTTCTCTGTGAGAATCATTATAATCCCTTTCAATCAAATCCTCGAGTACGTCTTTATATTCAACCTGCGTTCCCTTTTCGATAAGCTCTTTATATCTTCTCATAGCTCTCGATTCAGGAGATGCGGTGAGGAAAATTTTCACCTTTGCATCGGGCAAAACAACCGTACCGATATCTCTGCCGTCCATAATGCAGTTGTTTCTCTTGGCGATATCTCTCTGCAAATCAAAGAGGAACGCTCTGACCTCGGGAACAGCAGAAACATCGGATGCCGCCATTGATGCAGACGGTGTTCTGATTTCTTCCGAAACATTCTCGCCGTTAAGAAGAACCTTCTGTTCGCCGTTTTCAAAAACAAGATCAACACTGATATCGCCGAGCGTTGCGGCGACGGAAGCCTTATCCCTTGTATCTATTCCTTTTCGGAGTGCATTCACGCCGACCGTTCTGTAAAGCGCACCGGTATCAACGTAAATAAATCCGACTGCCTTAGCGGCAGCTCTTGAAATTGTGCTTTTACCCGCACCTGCAGGCCCGTCGATGGCAACATTAATAACATTATTACTCATAATCAACACCACGTTCGTTTTTTATTTTTTCGGCAACACTCAGTCCTGCGAGTCTGCCGGTTGAGAATGCAATCTGCAGATTGAATCCGCCCGTATAAGCATCAACATCGATAACCTCGCCCGCGAAATACAATCCGCCGATAAGCCTGGATTCCATTGTTTTGGGATTTATCTGTGAAATGTCAACGCCGCCCGAGGTTATTATTGCTTCGGCTACGGGGCGGAAACCCGTAACGGTCACACACATACCCTTGAGCAGCTGAACAAGTGCGGCACGCTGTTCCTTGGTTATCTGATTAACCTTTGTTGAAAGCGGGATTTTGCTAAGCTTCACAATTACGGGAACAAGCTTTTTGGGAAGCAGGGAATTAAGCGCGTTAATAAAATTCTTGTTTGTGTTTTCCGAAAAATCACGCAGAATTCTTGCATCAAGCTGTTCGGGAGTAAGTGCGGGTTTCAAATCAATATATATTTTGTATTTTCCGCTTTTCATATTCCGCATATGAGCCGATGCACTGAGTATCATCGGACCCGATACACCGAAATGAGTGAAAAGCATTTCTCCGAAGTCCGTATATACGGTTTTACCGTTTTCGGTATCAACAACCTTTATTGCAGTGTTGCGCAGAGAAAGCCCCATAAGCTCACTGCAAAAACCTTCGTGGATTTCAAGCGGAACAAGCGACGGAACAAGGTCCGTTATTTTGTGACCCGCCTGATTTGCAAGCTCATAGCCGTCACCGGTTGAACCCGTGCCCGGATATGAAAGACCGCCGGTTGCAATTATTATTTTGTCGGCATAAATTTCTTCGCCGGATTCTGTTCTGACTCCGTTTACTTTTTCATCGTCGTGCAGAAGCTCAACCGCTCTGCCGTGCATAAATCTTGCTCTGCGCTTTGCGTATGCGGTCAGAGAGTCAACTATATCAACGGCATTATCCGAAACGGGAAAAACTCTGTTACCTCTTTCGGTTTTCAGTTCAACGCCGTTACTTTCAAAAAAATCAATAACATCCGAAGGCATATATCTTGAAAATGCGCCGTAAAGGAATCTGCCGTTTCTCGGCACATTTGAAATAAGCTCCTGAAGGGACGCGCAGTTGTTGGTAACATTGCATCTGCCTTTTCCCGTTATCATCAGCTTTCTTGCGGGACGCTCATTTCTTTCGAGAACAACGGTTTCAATGCCTTCGTGGGAAGCCGTACCCGCCGCCATAAGACCCGCGGCACCTCCGCCGATTACAAGAAGAGCGGTTTTCATCAGTTACCCTCCCCGCCCGTACGGTAAACGTGATACTCGTCCCATATTTTTTCGAGTTCACGGAAATCGTTATAGACATCGTCCTGTTTCTTTATTGCCGCTGCCGCAACAAGCGCATTTATAAGACTGAGCGGTGCAACAAGCGAATCAACAAACGAAACCATACTGCTCTTTGCAACAAGAAGATGGGTTGCAAGCTGAGCAATGGGTGACATTTCACCGTCGGTTATCGAAATTATCGTCGCTCCCCTGTCCTTGGCAAAGTTCAGAGCTTTTACAGTCTGGGTTGAATATCTCGGAAAGCTGATTGCTATGCAGACGTCATCGGCTCCGATGTGGAACATCTGCTCAAAGATTTCACTTGTTGCCGATGTGTCAACAAGAACAACGTTTTCATAAAGAAATCTGAAATAAAATGCCGCAAAGCTTGCAAGCGCCGCAGAACTTCTGACACCGAGAATGTATATTTTTTTCGCATTGTTAATTGCATCTGCGCTTTTCTCAAACGCATCGCGTGATATTCCTTCTCTCGTTGCCTTTATCATCTCAATGTCCGCGGCAAATGCATTGTCAAGCATATCATCGCCTTCAAAACGGCTTGCGGCAACATCCATTCTCTGAACGCTTGTCAAATGGCTCTTAACCATCTCCTGCAGATATTTCTGAAGCTCGGGATAACCGTCAAAGCCTATGTTTGATGCAAAACGAACTACCGTGGATTCGCTGACACCCACCGCTTTTCCGAGGCTTGCGGCAGTCATAAACGAGGCCTTTTCATAGTTATTCGTTATGTAATCCGCAATTTTTTTATGTCCTTTTGAAAGACTTTTGTAAATATCTTCAATTCTATGATTGAAATTTTCAGCCATATTAATACCCCATTTCATATAAATTTTATTTTACACCAACAAGGCAGGAAATGCAAGTTAAATTTAAAATCCTGCAAGATTTCTTTCATTTTTATTCATTGACTGTTATTGTATAATGGTGTATAATTATAAAAAATTTCCTATAAAAGGAGAAAATAAATATGTCATCATCAACCGTTTTATGGTATAATGCACCGGCAAAGGCCTGGACTCAGAGCCTCCCCATCGGCAACGGCACTCTCGGTGCAATGATTTACGGCGGCACTGCAAAAGAAACCCTCTGCCTCAACCACGATGAGCTTTGGACCGGTATGCCTAAAAAAACTGTCAGAGACGGTGCACCCGAAGCTTTCAGAAAAGCCCGTGACCTTGCACTCAGCGGCAGACTCAACGAAGCACAGACCGAGCTTGAAGAAAATTTCCAGAGCACCTGGAGTCAGGCATATATGCCTCTCGGAAATCTTGAAATGGAATTTTCTCTCAAAGGCAGAGCAAAGAATTACAAAAGAACTCTCGACCTTGAAAACGCACTTTCAACGGTTGAATTCACCTGCTCGGGAGTGAAATATAAAAGAGAATATCTTGCATCTTTCCCCTCAAAGGCAATTGCAGCAAAGCTCACCGCAGAAGGCGGTAAGATGAGTTTTTCGATCGGTCTTACCTCAAAGCTCCGCAGCAACAGCTTTGTAAACGGCGATGTTGTTATACTTGAAGGCGAATGCCCGGGCGAAAACAATAAAGACAATGATTCCTGCAATCAGGTTTATTTTAACGAACCCGAAAAGAAGGGTATCCATTTCAGAGCAGCTGTCAAGGTTATCACCGACGGCACAACCAAGCTCACCGAAAACCGCCTGAACATAGCGGATGCAACCGAAGCCGTTCTTTTCTTCACCGCTGAAACAAGCTTCAACGGATTTGACAAGCAGCCGTATGTTGAAGGCAAAGAATATGTTGAGCCTTGTATGAACAGAATCGCCGCACTCAATGATTACGACGCCGTCAAGAAAGCGCATCTTGATGACTATAAAAACATCTATGACAGAGTAAATCTCGACCTCGGCGAAGGCAGAGATGATATCCCCACAGACAAGCGTCTTAATGTGTTTAAGAGAAACAAGGAAGACCTTGCACTCATCACACTTGTTTATAACTTCGGCAGATACCTTGCAATCTCATCTTCAAGAGAAGGCTCACAGCCCTCAACTCTTCAGGGAATCTGGAACGACAGAATCATTCCGCCCTGGCACTCAAACTACACAGTAAACATCAACACCGAAATGAACTACTGGCCCGTTCTTATGTGCCGTATGCCCGAAGTAAATCTTCCTCTTATCAAGATGGTTGAAGAACTCAGCATCAGCGGTGAAAAGTCTGCAAAAGGTCAGTACGGCGCAAAGGGCTGGACTTCGCATCATAACGTTGACATCTGGCGACTTGCAACACCCGTTGCAGGTAATGCACAGTGGGCATCGTGGCACGGCTCATCAGGCTGGTTCTGCGAGCATCTCTTTGAGCATTATGAATACACAAACGACAAGGATTATCTTGCAAACACCGCATACCCCATTATGAAAAAAGCGGCTGAATTCTACCTTGACATTATGGTTGAGCACGAAGGCAAGCTTGTTCTCGCACCCGGCACATCTCCCGAAAACTCATTTTGGTATGAAAATGAAAAATGCAGCGTTGCAAGATACAGCACAATGTCAATGTCAATTGCAAGAGAGCTTTTTGAAAATTGCATAAAGTGCTGTGACATTCTCGGCATTGATGCCGATTTTGCCGCAACTCTCAAAGACACAATTTCAAATATGGCTGACTTCAAGCTCGGCAGCGACGGTCAGCTCCTTGAGTTCGACGACGACTACCCCGAAACCGAAATTCACCACAGACACGTTTCGCATCTCTATGCTCTCCACCCCGCACATCTTATCACTGTTGACGGCACACCCGAGCTTGCAAAGGCTTGCCGCAGAACTCTTGAGCGCAGAGGCGATAACGGCACAGGCTGGAGCCTCGGCTGGAAAATCAACTTCTGGGCAAGACTCTTTGACGGTGACCACGCTCTCAAGCTCATTGAGCTTCAGCTTCGCCCCGTAAAGAGCGTCGGCATCAACTATACCAAGGGCGGCGGAACATACGAAAACCTTTTTGACGCTCATCCCCCGTTCCAGATTGACGGTAACTTCGGCTTCGTCAGCGGCATAACAGAAATGCTTATGCAGAGCCGTGACAACAGAATCTATATTCTTCCCGCACTTCCCTCAAAGTGGAAGAACGGCAAGATAAGCGGTCTTTGGGCAAAGGGCGGCATTGTTGTTGACATCGAATGGAAAAACGGCAAGCTTCTCAGCTACACCCTCGAAGGCAGCGGCAAATACATTGTTATCGTTGACGGCGTTGAAAAAGAAATCGAGCTTGACGGCAAGAAGGTAACATTCAATGCCTGAGAATAAATACGACCTCTACGACTTTGACAAAACAGTTTATCCGCAGGACAGCGAAACGGTTTTTCTGTTTTACTGCATTCTTCACAGACCCTATCTTATATTCATCACCCCGTGGCTTTTGCTGAATCTTATTCTGTTTTTTCTCGGATTCGGTGATAAATACAAAGGCAGATGCTTCTCTTTTCTCCGTTTTATTGACGGAGAAAAGATGGCTGAAAAGTTCTGGGAGAATCAACGAAAAAATATTTACCCCATTTTCAATCCCGAAAACAGAGAAAGACCCATTGTTGTCTGCTCCGCATCGCCCGAATTTTTTCTCAAACCCATCTGTAAAAAATACAAGGTCGATGTTATGATTGCAACAAGAATGAATCCGAAAACCGGTGAAATTGACGGCTTCAACTGCAAGGACAAACAAAAGCCCCTGCGACTTGCAGAGGCTTTGCCCGATGCCGAATTCATAAATGTTTATTCGGATTCAATCAAAAATGATATTCATATTTTTGAGCTTGGCAAGCGTTGCTTTCACGCAAAAAAAGGAACACTTACCGAAATGAGCATCGAGGAATTACGCGAGAAGGCGAAAAATTAAACATCAATTATTACAGGATCTGCACCGAGAGAAGGCAAAAGCTTTTCGGTCAGGTCCTTTGTTTTTATCTTCAGCGTTGCAGTGTTGTCACTCGGGTGACAGCAGACGTATTCCTCGTCAAGAACATTTCTGTCGATAGCAAGCTTTACGGTTTTACTCTTATCAAAAATCAGACTTGTAACACTCAATGAGCCGGGCTCCGTGTTAAAAAGTTCACACATTTTTTCTGCCGATGCAAACGACAGACGGGATGTGCCGAGCTTTTTTGAAACATCTTTTGTCGCAAATTTCTTTTCACCCGACATCATCAGAAGATAATAAACACTTCCCGTTGTTGTGGTCAGCATAAGATTTTTGCATATTTTGCCGTTTATCATCTCTTCAATTTTTTTGCACTCTTCAATCGTAAATGCAGGGTCGTGGCGGATTATTTCAAAATCAATTTCTGCTTTTTCAAGGAAATTACAAACATTTTCAATATTATTTTTCATCGGTTAAATTTGCCTTTCGTAAAAAAAGGATGCCTTTTTCACGGCACCCTTTTAGATTCAGTTCTTATTTGAAAAGATTTTCAATTGTCGCAACGAGTTCAACAACACCGACGCAGATGCTCTCGAAAAGCGCATCAACATCTGCGAAGAAGCCGTTGAATCCGATATCATAGATTATATCATCCGCTGCGCCGTTGAAGTCGTCAACAATGGAGCCGATAAAATCAGCATATGCTTCAGCAAGGTTGTTGAAGATACCGTTAACGGAATTTGCCATATCTGCATCGGTTGCAAAACCGCAAACTGACGTAAGTGATGCAACTGCCGCAAATACGAGCAGTACCGAAAATAAACTTTTTCATCATAATAACGTCTTAATAAAACTATCGTTTTATCTTGCGGAATAAAAAGCCGAGCCGAAATCGTCTTCGCTTATCCTGATTGATTTCCAGGGACCGCTGCTGCAATCCTCATGAGTAAGAACACGGTTTTCGTAGGTGTGGATGGAAATATAGTTTGATTTTGCTTTCTCGAGCACCCAATTGTCTGACACTTCAACCTTCTTCTGCTCAAAAAGGCTTTCATCAAGAGAAAACTCTCCTCCGTTAAGCTCGCCGTAGCAAAAGCTGACTATTCTGTCTTCATCATCAAAATCAATCACACATCTGCCCGTGTTGCTCTGGATAATATAGCTTCCGTCTTTGTCTTTCAAAAACTCAAGAAACTCTTCGATTTTTTCTCCGTTTGAATCCTCAACAGAATAAACATACCTGAAGCTGTCGTGCTTTTTGTTGTACTCAACACTGTATTCCTTAACCTCGGGCTCGGACACCATCTGCAAAGAAAAAACAGAACTGCCGTCTGACGTATAAACAATTTCCGTGCCGTTTGAAATATGCGCAAAAGCATCTCTTGCAGTTTCTTCCGTAAACTCGGAATCAAATAAATGCGTAAACTCAAAGTCCGACAGCATAAACGGCTCAAAACCCGTTAAAACAAAGTCCTTTTCAAGAAAGTACTCGTTTTCCGCATTTGATTTAACCATATCGTTATGAGCATTTTCAAGAATAACAACTTTTGACTTCATTGCGGAAATGACAGCTTCGAATCTGCTTCTGCATCCCTGAAAATCCGGGTCCGTGTTGGTTATATTAAGCATATCTGCTGTTTTCATATCCGGCACTTCGGGTTTGGACGAACAAGAACATAAAATTAAAACAATCGCAACCGCAAGTGCAATAATTCTTTTCATCTTATTTTTCACTCAGAAGCTTTGCAAGCTCGTCCATAAAGGTATTGATATCCTTGAACTGACGGTAAACCGATGCAAAGCGAACATAAGCAACCTCATCAAGGTCTTTAAGCTTATCCATTGCAAGCTCGCCGATATAAACGGAAGTAACCTCTCTGTCAAAAGAATTCTGAAGAGTTGTTTCGATTTCGTTAACCGCTGTTTCAATTTTTTCAAGAGAAACCGGACGCTTTTCGCAAGCTCTGAGCATACCGTTGAAAAGCTTGTTGCGGTCAAAGACCTCTCTTGACTTATCTTTTTTGACAACGATAACGGGCACGCTTTCGATTATTTCATATGTAGTGAAACGTTTCTGGCAGCTTATGCATTCTCTGCGGCGGCGTATACGCTCGCCCTCATCGGTAGGTCTTGAATCGATAACCTTGCTTTCTTCGCAACCGCAAAACGGGCATTTCATAATTTTATTCTCCTTCAGTACACAACATAGTGTGTTTAATACAATAAGTATAACACAATTTCAGCATTTTTCAAGTATAATTTATGGTTTTAAAATACTCAAACGATTCGATAAGCTCCTCAACCGTGCCGAAGCCCTCTCTGTAAAGCTCGATTATATAAT
>JAZSLR010000104.1:0-23260 GCA_045535475.1 Acutalibacteraceae bacterium
ACGATTGTGCCGTTAATCTTGAAGAAGATGTTCATTGCACCGACTTCTTCAATATACTTTCTTTCAACACCGTCAAGCCAGAGAACCTGTGAATAACCGTCATCGTGAGCTTTGACCTGAGCTGCAAGGCTTGCAGCGTAGTTACCGCCGGTCTTTGCAAAGCCCATACCGCCCTTGACTGCTCTTACGTAATCATCTTCAATCCAGATGCCTACGGGAGCAAGACCGCTTGAATAGTAAGCGCCTGAGGGCGAGAGAATAACGATGAAAAGATATGTCTTTGAGGGAGCAACGCCGAGGAAATCATCGGTTGCAATGATGAAAGGACGGATGTAAAGCGATGTGCCGGGAGCGGAAGGAATCCAATCCTTGTCGACTCTTACGATTTCGCTTACAGCCTGAACAAAGTCCTCAACGGGAAGCTCGGGGATGCAAAGACGCTTGTTTGTGTCGTTTGTTCTTTTAGCGTTCATTTCGGGTCTGAAAAGACGGACTTCGCCGTCAGCACCCTTATATGCCTTAAGACCTTCAAACATCTCCTGACCGTAATGGAAAACCATACAAGCGGGGGAGAGTGAGAGATTTTCGTAAGGAACTATACGGGGATCGTGCCAGCCCTGACCTTCGGTGTAATTCATAACAAACATATGGTCAGTAAAAATTTTTCCGAAGCCGAGATTGTTTTCATCGGGCTTCTGCTTGGGAGAAGTTGTTCTCTCGATTTTGATGTTTAACATTTTATTTCATCCTTTCGGTTGGTTTTTTTTATTTTGAAAGTCCCAATTTTTCGGCAAACTGTTCTCTCATTTTATATTTGAGAATTTTGCCTGCCGCATTCTTCGGGAAATCTTCAACAAATTCAATGTATCTGGGAACCTTATGTCTTGCCATATGGGACATAATATAGCTCTTCATTTCATCCTCTGTCATTGAGCATCCATCTTTGAGAATGATGCAAGCCATAATTTCCTCGCCGTATCTCTTATCGGGCACACCGATAACCTGAACATCCTGAACGTAGTTGTGAGTGAAGATAAATTCTTCGATTTCTCTCGGATAGATGTTTTCGCCGCCGCGGATAATCATATCCTTAAGACGTCCCGTGATGAGATAATAGCCGTCGGGTCTTCTGCAGGCGATATCGCCGCTGTGAAGCCAGCCGTCCTTATCGATTGCGGCTTCGGTTGCTTTGGGCATTTTGTAATAGCCTTTCATTATATTATAGCCTCGTGCAACGAACTCGCCATTTTCGCCGTCGGGAAGATCTTCACCCGTTTCGGGGTCGATAATCTTGCATTCGACATTCGGAAACGCACTGCCGACTGTTTCCGTTCTGTCCTCAAGCGATTCGTTGACTTCGCCCATTGTGCAACCGGGAGAAGCTTCCGTTTCACCGTAAACAGAAAGAATTTCGGTCATATTCATCTCCGCCGCCGCTTTCTTCATAAGGTCGGGAGGACAGTTTGCACCTGCCATAATGCCTGTTCTCATATACGAAAAATCGGTTTTAGCGAAATCTTCGTGCTGGAACATTGCAATGAACATTGTCGGCACACCGTTGAAGCAGGTGATGTGTTCCTGGTTTATGCAGGCAAGAGATGACTTTGCCGAGAAATAAGGCAGGGGGCAGAGAGTGCCGCCGTGAGTCATCATCGAAGTCATCGAAAGAACCATACCGAAGCAATGGAACATCGGAACCTGAATCATCATACGGTCTGCGGTGGACATATCCATTCTGTCGCCGATGGTCTTGCCGTTATTGACGATATTATAGTGGGTAAGCATAAGGCCCTTGGGGAAGCCTGTTGTGCCCGAGGTATACTGCATATTTGCAACGTCGTGGCAGTCAACTGCCGCCGCTCTGCGGTAAACTTCTTCAATGGGTACTCTGACAGCCATATCCATAGCTTCTTCCCAGGTCAGGCATCCCTTCTGGCGGTAGCCGACTGTAATTACATTACGCAGGAAGGGGAGCTTTCTGCAATGGAGAGGCTTGCCGGGAACTGCAAATTCAAGCACGGGGCAGGGCTCTGCAATAGACTGAGCGTAATTTGAATCAAGGCAGGATTCGATTGTCACAAGAGTATGAGTATCGGACTGCCTGAGAAGATATTCGATTTCGTGAATCTTATATGCTGTGTTGACCGTAACGAGAACTGCGCCGATTTTGGTCGTTGCCCAGAAGGTGATGAACCATTGGGGAAGGTTTGTGAGCCATACGGCAACCTTGTCGCCGGACTTTACACCGAGAGCAATGAGCGCTCTTGCGCAATTGTCAACATCGTCGCGGAACTGTGAATAAGTTCTGGTGTAGTCAAGTGTTGTGTACTTATATGCAATCTGGTCGGGGAATTTTTCAACCATCGTGTCAAGCACCTGGGAGAAGGTCTTGTTGATGAGCTTGTATTTTTCCCAGACGAATTTGCCCGAACCGCTTCTGTTTGTGAAGAGAAGCTCTTCGCTCTTCTTTTTGCGGTCATAAACCGTGATGGAATTAACGAAATGGGGAAATACGATTTCCGCAAAGCCGAAATCCTCCATCTTTTCGGGCTGGCATTCATATGAAAGGAAGCCGTCGTAGTTGACCGATTCAAGTGCACGGAGCATTGTTCCGATGGGAAGATTTCCTTCGCCTACGAGCTTGTATTTGAGTTCGCCGTCCTCGATTGCCGAGTCCTTGACGTGAACGTGCTTTATATATGCGCCGAGATTTGTGATTGTTGTGTCGGGTTCTTCGCCGAAATCTCTGTAAGGATGGTTGATATCCCAGAGTGCGGCAAGTGCATCGCAGGCAAAAATGTTGAGAAGGTCGCGGAGCCTTGATGTATCCGCATAAATACCTACGGTTTCAACAAGAAGTGTAACGTTATCTTGCTCAGCTTTACCGACAAGTCTGCCGATAAGAGAGGTTACCGCCGCATCCTCTGCATTCTTATCACCGATTGTGTATGCGTGAATTCTGACATAAGGACATCTTATTTTTGATGCGATTTCTATTGCTGTTGCAATTTCTTCAAAGCCTTCATCGGCTTTGCTTTCGTCTGCAATGTTGATGTATGTATCAATGCAGGGAATGCTGAGTGAATATTCAACAAGCTTGTGAAGAGTTGCTGAAGTGTTTGCTTTGCAGAACGGTGCATCGGAGCCGGTGAATCTTTCGTCCGTGATGTTATGAATTTCGATTCCGCTGAAGCCGAGGTCGTTTGCGGTGCTCACGAAATCCGCCCAGCTCATATCCTGCCAGCCGTTGGTTGAAAACGAGAGCTTCATACATTACCCTCCTCATAAACGATTTTGTTGAGGGCGTTGACATATGCAATTATGCTTGCACCGATAATATCTGTTGAAAGTCCTTTGCCCGAATAGAGCTTGCCGTTTGAGCGGAGCTTGACAAGAGCTTCACCCATAGCTTCTCTGCCTGCGGTAACGGACTGAATCTGGAAATCATCGAGCTCGTAGTGATGACCGATTATCTGCTCAACGGTGCGGAATGCGGCATCGATGGGACCGTCGCCCATACCGACTGCTTTAAGAGTCCTGCTGCCCTTTTCGAGAACGATGTTTGCTGTTGAAGAAATGAGATTTCCCGAATTAATAACATAGCTCTGCATTCTGTAGGTCGGGGGCACCTGATGGGCAACAGTTGCGATGATTGCGTCAAGCTCCTTGCTGCCGACCTGCTTTTTGCCCGAAAAGCTCTTGAATGCTTCAAAAACCTTTGCGGTGTCATCCTCTGAAAGCTCATATCCGAGAGAGATGATTGCTTTGCTGACTCTTGCAATGTCTGCGGTGTCGTCAAGAAGAACATTGCTTTCGGTTGATGAACGTGATGAGCCGTATGCAGAGGTGTTTTTTGCGGTTTCGCTTGTCATTCCGAGAATCTGATTTGCGGAATGGTTGATAGCCATTGAGTTGACGCCGTAGCTCACATCCAGAGTATGTCCCTTGACCTGGAGAGCTTTCATAACGTGCTCAAGGTTGGGGAGTGCCTGGCTGCCGATGCAGGTTTTAATCTGAGTTGCGCCTGCACTGATGCAAGAGAATACACAAGCATTTGCCATATCAAGAGCATCGCTGCATTCAGCACTGAGAACAACGTCTTTTGCCGAGGGAACAGCTTCATATATTTCGCTGATGAGAGCGGAAAATTCATCGGGGAGAAGTGCGCCTGCGGTGTCGCATACGGTAACTGTTTTTGCACCGTTATCGACAGCGGCTCTGATTGCTTCGAAAAGATAAGCCTTGTCCGCTCTTGTTGCATCGATTGCGGAAAATTCAACATCATTGCAAATTGACGAGCAATGTGCCGTGAGAGATGCGATTAATTCAAGCATCTGAGCAGGCTTTTTATGATAAAAATATTCCATCTGGACTGCCGAAACGGGCAATGAAACAAGAAGACGGGGGTTGGATGCACCGGCGATTGACTTCATTGCTCTGTCTGCTTCTTCAACAGTACAGCCTGCGGGGCAGGATAGAATGCTGTTCTTTAGGAGAGGACTTATAGTGCGCAGAACGAGGGTGTCGATTTTTTCGTCGGTAATGGGTGCAGCTTCAATAACATCGATATTGAGTTTGTCGAGGAGCTTTGCGATTTCGATTTTCTCCTTGAAGCTTAAGGCGATGTCGCCCCTGCGTGCGCACTCTCTGAGAGTTGCATCGGTGATTGTGATTTTCTTCATAGTTGATTCTCCTTTTTGAACAGCATATCTTGACGGAATAAAACAAGATGTGTTGTTTAATAAATACTTATGCACTATAAGTTATTATATTATAATGAAATGAACCGTTAAAGTCAATATTAATTTGATATCATAATTAATAAAGAAGAAACATTGTAAATTGCAACAATTTGCAGGTTTTTGCAAAAAGAGCTTGTGTATATTTTACACAAATATATATGCGGTGATTTGTATAAAAAATCTAACGAAGAGCATTTGACAAACACATAAATAATCATTAAGATTCGATAAAAAACAGATATGAAAATGGTCGGAATGAAGCTGATTTAACATATATTTTTTATTGTTTCACTTGTCAGAACAACCAAAAAGAAACAAATTTTTTTGTTGAAAATGCAAAATAATTTTTGCGCAGAAAACTCTTTTTTAATGTGATTTTTTGCTTTTTTGTTACCTTGAATACGATATTCGTCATTGACTTATTGTCTTTCTGAAAGTATAATATATAAGATAATTTTTCGTTGATTCTGATTTTGAGAGGTGCTTTTTTGGAAAATAATATAATTGAAATTGCCGGCAATACGGCAGAAAATTTCTGTGAAGAAGCTGAAACAAAAAGCAGTCAAGGCAGCAAATTTTTTCGCGGTGCGCTTATTACGGCGATAGCGGTTTCATTTATAATTTTTGTATATTTGCTGCTTTATTTCTGCGAAAACACAGGTGCTTGATAATGATTGCCGGAGAGAAAAAATAATGGATAAATTAAAAAATCTTACCGCAGAAAGGGTTGCGTCGGTCGGAGTGTTTGCACTTCTTGCGTTGTACCCTGTAATTCTGACGGATAAATATTTCAACATAACGATAACACGTTATCTGTTTTTTACAATTACTTCATCGCTGTTCCTTGCGCTTTGTCTTATATTAAAAGCAAAGACACTCAGCAAGCCCGAAAGGCTTGATAAATCAAAGCTTTCGGGAATTTCGCGTGCTGACATATTTTTTACGCTGTATGTTATTGTTTCAATATTCTCAACAATCTTTTCCGATTACGGTGCGGCTGCAATAAGCGGCGGTGCAGGCAGGCGGATGGGTTTGCTGATGATAATTTCGATGTATTTTGCATACCTATTTATTTCAAAGTTTTACCGCATAAAAGAATATGAGTTCGTATTTTTCGGAATTGTCGGTGCTTTTATGGGACTTTTCGGAATGCTCCAGTATATCGGTCTTGACCCGTTGGGCTTGCTTGACGGTCTATCCGAGCTTGACAGCGTTAGGTTCGTTTCCTTTATGGGAAATATTAATATTTATTCAAGCTTTATATGCATTGTTCTTCCGCTTGCAATGTATATGTTCTGTTTTTCCGAAAAGAAGAAGTCTGTTTTCTGGCTTTTTGTTGTTTCGGCAACGTTTATCGGCTTTATGACTACGATAAGCGACAGCGGTTATCTCGGCTTGGGTGCGGCGCTTGTTGTTCTTGCCGTGCTGACAGCAAAAGAGAAAAAGACGTTTCAGAAGTTCTTTTTAACCGTTATAACGCTTCTTATCAGCGGCGGAATATTTGATTTTATCTGGAGACTTTTCGGAGACCCCGAGCATCCCAGCTCGGTTCCCAACGATATAATCAAGGACCCGAGAGTGATTCTTGCGGGAACGGTTGTTTGTGCAATTGCAATCATTCTGATAAACTTTCTGAACATCACGGAAAAAGCATTTTCGCACATCAGACGATTCATTATTTTTGTTTCAGTTACTTTGGTTGTGATTTGCCTTGCACTTGTGCTTTGGGTAACTCTGACTGATATGGAAATCGACCCCAACGGAGTCGGAAAATATTTCAAGTTTTCAAAAACATGGGGGAACGGCAGAGGCTTTGCCTGGTCAAAACTGCTTGAAATTTATGCAGAGCTTCCGCTTCACAAAAAGCTTATAGGAACCGGACCCGACACAATCGCATACGAAATGATTTCAAGACACAATGAAGAAATGCACGAGCTGTTCGGCTTCTATTATGATAACGCTCACAACGAGCTTATTCAGTATCTCGTTACCCTGGGCTTGTTCGGAATGCTTTCATATGTAGGTCTGGTCGGTTCTGCCATTAAAAGATCGTTAAAGGCTGAAAGCACGATAAGCAGAGCAATGGTGCTTCCGATTGTTGCGTATTTTGCACAGTCACTTGTAAACATCTCACAGCCGATGACAACGCCGCTTTTCTTTGTTTTTCTTGCATTCACGCAGTGCAGAGCAGAGAATAAGCAATAAGAAAAAGCTTTTATTTCACAAAAAACATCCTACGACCTGAATACAGGTTGAAGGATGTTTTTCATTTTGTCTTTTTTGGATACGGTTTTTGTTCATCTGTCAAATCCATAAGATAATCAAGACTTGTGTTATAATATTTTGCGAGTATAATAAGATTTTCTGTTGTAGGCATCAACTCACCGGTTTCGTATTTTGAAATCATACTTTGAGGAATTCCGGTGTCCATCTGAACCTTGATTTGTGTATAGTCATTTATAACTCTAATAAGCTTAATATTCTTCAATTTCGCCACCTCGCATATTCAATTAAAGCATAAATTATGCTTGACATTTATATTTTATTTGAATATAATATTCATACAATGAATATATGACGCTTTGAGGTTATATATTCATATGTTGTTGATTTGACAAGGAGGAAGAATAATGAGCGAAAAAATGACAAAATGCAAATTCTGCGGTAATGATTTAGCATCAAACGCAAAATCCTGCCCGAGCTGTGGCGCAAAGAACAAGAAACCCATCTTTAAAAAGTGGTGGTTCTGGCTGATAATTGTCATTTTATTAGTTGGTTTAATCAGTGCTACAGGCGGTGGAGATGACACCGGTGCAGAAACAACAGCGGCATCTTCGAATGGAAATTCCGCTACACAAGCAGTTGCCGAAACAGAAAAAGCAAATGATAATGCCCTTGGTTCTTATCAGGTTGAAATTAAAAATGCGAGACTTACTAAAAACTATGAAGGAAAACCTGTTGTTGTTATAACATATGGATTTACTAACAATTCATCAGAGCCTGCAGCCTTTTGGCTGACAATTGATGATAATGCATACCAAAATGGCGTAGGTCTTGAAAAAGCGTATGTTCTTAAAGACGGTGATCCTTATGATGAAGCAAATCAAGACAAAGAAATTAAGAGTGGTGTAACACTTGATGTTGATGTTGCTTACATTCTTAATGATACAGAAACGGATGTTGAGGTTGAGGCAAAAGAGATTATAAGTTTTTCTGATGAAATTGTAACAAGAACATTTTCAATTAAATAATAAAAATCCCGCTGACTACAATGGCGGCATGATAAATTTTTATGCAATTAAAAATCTGCGGAGCCGGTTGTTCTGGGATAGGGAATAACATCGCGGATGTTTGAAATGCCGGTGAGATACATAACAAGTCTTTCAAATCCGAGTCCGAATCCGCTGTGCTTTACTCCGCCGTAACGGCGAAGGTCAAGATACCAGTCATAGTCCTCGGGTTCAAGTCCGAGTTCTTTGATTCTGGCTTCGAGAAGGTCAAGACGCTCCTCTCTCTGACTGCCGCCGATGATTTCGCCGATGCCCATAACAAGGCAGTCGCAAGCCGCAACAGTCTTTCCGTCATCGTTAAGGCGCATATAGAATGCCTTGATTTCTTTCGGATAATCGGTTACAAATACAGGTTTTTTGAAAATTTTCTCGGTCAAATATCTTTCGTGCTCTGTCTGCAAATCGCATCCCCAGCTGACCTTGTATTCAAATTCATCGTTGTGCTCTTCAAGCATTCCGATTGCGTCGGTATAGGTTACTCTTCCGAAATCCGAATCAGCAACGGCTGTTAATCTTTCGATGAGCTCCTTGTCCATAAACTTGTTGAGGAATTCAAGCTCCTGAGGGCAGTTGTCAAGAACATAGCGGATAACATATTTAATCATCGCTTCCGCAACATCCATATTGTCGCTGAGCTCTGCAAAAGCCATTTCAGGCTCAATCATCCAGAATTCTGCCGCGTGACGCTGCGTATATGATTTTTCGGCTCTGAAGGTCGGGCCAAAAGTATAAACATTGCCGAAAGCGAGAGCCATTGTTTCAGCCTGAAGCTGACCCGAAACGGTGAGATATGCGGGCTTCTGGAAGAAATCTTCGCTGTAATCAACAGCACCGTCATCTGTTCGGGGGACATTATTCATATCAAGGGTTGTAACTTTGAACATTTCGCCTGCGCCTTCGCAGTCGCTGCACGAAATAAGAGGAGTGTGCGCATAAACAAATCCTCTGTCGTTGAAGAATTTGTGGATTGCATATGCTGCAACGGAGCGGACTCTGAAAACAGCGTTGAATGTGTTTGTTCTCGGGCGAAGATGTGCGATTGTTCTGAGAAATTCAAGAGAATGACGTTTCTTCTGAAGCGGATAATCGGGTGTTGAAAGTGCTTCAACGGATATTTCGTCCGCGTTGATTTCAAACGGCTGATTAGCCTGAGGGGTGAGCAGAAGCTTGCCCGTGACCTTTATTGCAGATCCGACATTGAGCTTGGCAATATCTTTATAATTTTCAAGTTTGTCGGATTCAAAAACAATCTGAACGCCTTTGAAACAGCTTCCGTCATTGATTTCAATGAATCCGATTGACTTGGAATCTCTGAGAGTTTTAATCCAACCGCAAACAGTAACGGCTTTGTCGGCATAGGTTTCTGCCGATTCATACAGTTTTTTTATTTCGAGTCTTTCCATTTGATATCTCCTGTTGCTATACAGTAATTTTGTCAATGTTTTTCTCTAAAATTCCCGCACCGATGCCGTTGACATTGGTCAGTTCATCAGGTGTTCTGAATCTTCCGTTCTTTTCTCGGTATTCGATAATTGCATTTGCTTTGCTTTCGCCGATTCCTTCAAGACGCATAAGCTCTGATGCATCGGCGGTGTTAATGTTGATTTTGCCCGTAACGGCAGCGGTTGTTTCAGCACGGAATGAAGCCGTTGTTATCGGAACAGCTTCAAGATTATTGTATTTAGGCGAATCAACCACCGAGTAGAGAAGAACGACAGCAGAGATAAACATTGCTGCGGCTATAAGAAGCAGCTCGTGTTTCTTTTCACTCATTGTCAGAAGTTCACGCCGTTCCAGCCCCAATGCTCGGCTTCTTCATACTTTATATAGATATTTTCACGGGCAATGCCAAGCTCTTCGTTGACAATTTCGGAAAGGGCAGCAGTAAGTCTGTCGTATGCGGCATCGGAGGTTGAACCGAAAAGGCTGACCTCAAGATATGCATAGTCCTGCGAGCCGTCGCCCTTGAAATACATATCGATTTTATCTTCAAAAGCAAGCATAAGCCAGGCTTCGCTCTTGCCGGGAATCAGCGCGATTGCCTGACCGAGCTTTGATTTGAGGTTTTCTTTGTTTGATTCTGTCAGTTCCTTGCTGACGGTTGTTCTGATATAGGGCATAATAATCCTCCTTTAGTTTACTCTTAAAAAGCTTCTTGCTTCAACAACAACACCGAGAGTCAAAAAATCGTTGTTGGTATAATTGACATAAATCATTGAACCTGTATCGTACTCGGTGCAGAAAACACCGTCGGTGACTTCATAATGATCGGTGATTCTTGCATCACGAAGGTTGTTGAGTGTTTCGTTTGCCTGCGAATAGAATTCTGCTGCTTTGTTGATTGTGTTGTCATAATAAAAAACATCATTTTCCGTGCGGCTTGAAAGAGATTCATAATTCCATTCGAAATGCGGGCACGCGCCGTATTCGATGTATTTGAGAAGTGTTTCTTCAAGATTGACTGCCGTGTTAATCGGGTCACCCGAATAGTCTACGATTCCGTGGAGCACAAGCTGAACAAACGGAATTGAGAAATATGCTCCGCTCTGCGGGACGGTTGATTTTATCGGTATGTTGATAACCGAATCAATGTTTTTGAGCATATAGAAATTGCCGTTGACCGCCATATTTGAATGGTCGGTGGAAAGCGGGGCAATTGCAGAACGTATTTCGTCTGCAGCATCATTGCGAAGCAGACCGTTTGAAGTGAAATCCGAATAGATTACCGAGCCGACATCATTGAGACAGTAGCCTGTAAACCCGTAATATCTGGTGTCGGTAAGAACATTTGCAACAAGTTTTGAAAGCTTTCGGATGTTTCTGAATCTGCGCTCTGCAGGATTTTCGTCCATATAATCCGCCAGTGCACTGTCGGGATCATAGCGGCTGTCGCCTTTCTTGATGTTCATTGCGTTGCCGGAGGAAAATCCGGTTGAAGATGTCAGAAGATTGATATCGAGATAAAGACTCATATTCTGGGTTGATACATAATCATAGAGCTGATTAAGCTTCTCCGTTCCGCCGAGGCGGGTAAGAACGGATGCGCCGTCTATATCCTTTGAATCGAGTCCGCCGCTGAACACACCCGAGTATCGGACGTTGATATCGTTTATACCCTTGTTTTTCATTCTTGTAAGCATATCCTTTGCCTGCTCAAAATCGGTAAGAGAGGAAAGGTAACTGAACGGACCTATGGATTTTCTTGCTGCACCGGTCAGTGTGAGAAAGAACGGCAGATAGTCATCAACATCAACTGTTTTAGTCGAAAGAACGGAATTTCTGATAAGCTGTTCGCGGCAGGCGGAAGCAAGCCCCGAATAGGTTGCGTTGTTGCCCGAAAGGAAACGGTAACAAAGTGAAATTTCGGAAATGCTTGATGATTTTGAAATATATAAAGTTTCGTCCTCGTAGAGTACGGGTGTGATTTTGAAGCTGGGGTATACTCTGTTATATTCGCTGAGAGTTTTCGCTTTACGGGCATTGATTGTTGCAACGGCATCACCGTTCTGAATCAGAGAAACGAATGCGGAATCACCGTGCTTGATGCCGAATGCGGGGATAATTGCGTTTCCCGAAACTTCAGATTCTGCCGAAGGGTCATCGCCGTAAACTGCAAAGGAAAGATATTCAAAAGATTCATCATAGATTGCAGTTTTGATAATCGCACCGCAACCGTCAGGCACAAGAATAAAGTCATCGTCAAGCGAATCATTGTAGGCACCGAAATAATCAAGAATACCGATGTTTTCGATGTAAGAATCGGGGTTGCCCGTGAGATTGCTGTGCGTGCACGAAACCAGCATACTTCCGTCGGCAAGAGTGACGGTAAGAGTTATGCGGAAGCCGATATCCGATTTATCGTATGAGGCTTTTTCTGCGGTTTTTGCATCAGGGAAAATATCAAAAGTAAAAACGACGCCGTTTTCAATAATGCTGTGTGAAGCTTTTTGGTAAGCAACGGAATTATCCTGAGAATTGAGATGATAGACATCCGTTCCGCCGATAATTTCAAGCGAAACCATACTTGCGTTGCTCACAAGGTCTTCACCCGAAGCAACTCTGTCAAGAAGGGGAAGTGCGCTCCAAAGCTGCCCCTTCGTCGTTTCAAAAATACAGAAGGTTTGCGTTTCGGGGTCAACATAGAGCTCTATCAGACCGGAAGATGCAACCTTTGTGCCGAAGGATTGGCTGCTTTTTGAATAGTGGATTGAGGGGTCATCCGAATGCGATGTTATTGTGTTACGGGTTGAAACCGATTTTACGGTTCTGACACCGCTTTGTTCGTTTTTTGAACACGAACATAGAAGCCCGGTGCACATACAAATGCACAGGATGACCGAAATCATTTTACCCGCAGCTCTGAATTTTTTATTCTTTGATGTCATAATACCTTGAGTCCTTTGATAATTCAAAAGTGAAAACAACTCCGTTTTCGGTGTTGCTGACGCCGTAATTGCAATTATGATTCGACATAATGCTTTTTACAATTGACAGACCGAGACCGAAACGGTTTTCGCTTCTTCCGTGAGCCTTATCGGCGCGGTAAAAGCTGTCCCAAAGTTCGGGAAGGTCGTGTTTATCTATGTTTTTGCCGGTGTTGAATACGCTGATTTCAAACAATCTGCCTTTGTCTGTGAAATCAAGCCTGATTATTTTTTCGCCTTCACAATGTGATATTGCATTGGTAATGTAATTTCTGAGAACAATTTCAATCTTATCCTCCTGTGCATAGCAAACAAGGGGAGAAGGAATTTCATTGATGAGAGTGATTCCCTTTTGCTCAAACTGAAGAGAAAGATGATTTAACAGCGAATTAACGCAAGCGCCCAAATCGAAGAAATCCGGAGTGAAGGGCTGAACTCTGTTTTCAAGCTTGGAAAGCTCAAGAAGTTCAACGACAAGAGCATTCATCTTTCTGCTTTCATCATTGATAATCTGGCAGTATTCTTTAATAACCTCGGGGTCGTTGCTGATTCCTTCGCAAAGACCTTCGGCGTAACCAGAAATGATTGCAATCGGTGTTTTCAGCTCGTGTGAAACATTACTGATGAACGAGCTTCTTGCATTGTCGAGCGCGTGACGGCGTTCGATGTCCTTTTCAAGCTGTTCATTTTTATCTTTCAGGTCAACAAGCGTTGCGTCAAGTGTGGTTGAAAGCGTGTTGATGCTGTTGCCGAGTTCTCCGATTTCATCATTGCCGTAATCTTCGCACTTGCGCTCAAAATTCAACGCCGCCATATCTTTGGTGATTTCATTCATTTTAACAAGAGGCTTTGTGAATTTTGCGATGAGCAGGTAGAAAATAACCGACATAATCATAATCATTGCTATACTCATAAAAGAGTACACGCTGCCCGAAACGCTTACGGCTGTTTCAACATCGGCAACCTCCGAATATATGTGAAGTGTTTCCGAAGTTTTTAAATTGTGAGTGTATACAAAATATTCCGCATTGGAAGCATCCCTTCGCATAATTTCGAAGCTTTCAAAATCGGGAGTGTTGTTTCTGCTGTCTGAAGGATGCATACTCGAATATTCGGAACTCGCCATTCCCGACGAAACAAAATGGTCGCTTCCGTGAGCAGAGTTTGTTGTTGAGGTGTAAACGAGAGTGCCGTCGGGACCTATTATTTCGAAAGAAACGTTATTGTTGACCGCGATTGAATGAAGGTCGAAATAATAGCTTGCAGAGTCAGGAACAAGAGAATCTATGCTGTTTGCAATATCAACTAAATCTCTGTAAGTTTTGAAAGAAAATGCTTGGAAAAGCACGGGCGTGCTGAACACGGTTATCACCGTCAGTAAAACGGTCAGCACAACGGAAATAATTGCAAAAAGCTTTATTCTGATACGGCTGAGGCGTAATTTTGAAAATAGATGTTTCAAGATTCGGCCACCTCGATTTTGTATCCGACACCGTAAACCGTTCTGAGGTGTTTTTCACCCCAGGAACCGAGTTTGGTTCTGAGCCTTGCGACGTGGGAATCAACGGTTCTTGAGTCGCCGACAAAATCAACGCCCCATATGCTGTCGAGAAGCTGCTCTCTTGAATAGATTCTTTCGGGATTTGATGCGAGCTTAACGAGAATGTTATGCTCTTTTATTGTCAGTTCAACCGCCTTACCTTCAAGTGTAACCTTGTGCGCGGGAATGTCGATGACAAGACCGTTAATCGAGATTATATCATCCGATTTACTTTCGCTTTTTCCTTGTGAGCGCTTGAGAAGCGCCTCGACACGTTTAACAAGAACAACGGGGCTGAAAGGTTTTGTAACATAGTCGTCCGCACCGTTTTCAAAAGACATAAGTTCATCAAATTCCTGGCTTCTTGCGGTGAGAACGAGAATCGGCACAGAGCTGTTTTCTCTTATTTTTCTGCAAACTTCCCAGCCGTCGATTTCAGGCATCATAATATCGCAGATAACAAGGCTTATGCTTCCCACGGAATAGAATTTTTCGATTGCATCCTTGCCGTCAACCGCTTCAACGGTTTCGTAACCCGCATTTTTAAGAAAGTCACAAACGAGTCGTCGGATTAGAGCCTCGTCATCGGCTATTAATATTCGCTTCATTTTTTCACCGCTTTCAAAACATAATATACTATTGTATAATAACACACAATATATATATAAATCAAGTACTGTGTGAGAATTGTGCTGTATCAAATTTGTAAATTTTTAATAAAAAAATTTATAAGTCTGCACTTTGCAGTCACAAAACTTGAAAAAAATAAGAAATTTCATTAAAACTATTGTTTTATGAGTTGATATTTAGTATAATAAATCAGTATTTTATCTTGGGTCATAATGACCTTTCGAAAGGTGTGGTTTTATGCTCGGCAAATATGTCAGAGTAAGGGTTACAAACCCTATCCGCTCCGTAAACAGGCAATTCGGTTTTGTCTATCAGCTCAACTTCGGTGCAATCGAGGGTAAAAAACGTTACGACAACATATCTCACGGTGCTTATATTATGGGTATCAACCATCCCGTGAGAACATTTGACGGAAGAGTTATTGCCGCAATAAAAAGAAGCGACGGTAGCCCCACGGTTTATGTTGTTGCACCCAAGAGTATGAGATTCATCTCTTATCAGATTGAGGATGCACTTGCTTTTGCGGAAAAAGGAAGAGAATATAAGCTTGAATGCCTTTATGAGCGTTCGTGCGGTGCTGTTGTTTACAGAATAATCAATGATGAAGTTCGTTATTTGCTTATCAAAAATCGCCGCAGCACCCATTGGGGATTCCCCAAAGGTCATATTGAAAAAGGCGAAACTTATGAGCAGACTGCAATGAGAGAAGTTCTTGAAGAAACGGGAATTCATATTCAAATTCTTCCCCAGTTTGCTTCGAAATCGGAATATACAATTCAGGGTAGGGTTGAAAAATCGGTTACGATTTTTCTCGCAAAAACAAAAGATACACAGACTACCATCCAGCGTGAAGAGATTGAGGATTATATCTGGTTGAGTTTTGAAAAAGCGATGGACACGCTCAGATTTATCAATGACAGAAACATTCTTCAGAGTGCACACGATTTTCTGGTTGAACAGAATATTATTGAATAAAGAGAGGATTTTGAAATGACCGAAGTTATAGCCGATTATCTTGTCGGTATATTTCAGGGTGCCATTCCGGAAGAATTGATTATTTTTTTAATCTCTATGATGCCTGTTGTTGAGCTGCGAGGCGGTATGATTGCAGCGAAACTTCTTGAAGTTGAGCTTCTGAGAGCTTTTGTTATCTGTTATATCGGTAATATTCTTCCGATACCGTTTATTCTTTTGTTTATCAGAAAAATATTTGAATTTCTTAAAAAGTTTTCTCCTACAAGAAAGATTGTTGAAAAGCTGGAGTCAAGCTCAATGAGAAAGAGCGAAAAAGTCAAGAAAGG
This sequence comes from Acutalibacteraceae bacterium, assembly GCA_045535475.1. Lineage (GTDB taxonomy): Bacteria > Bacillota > Clostridia > Oscillospirales > Acutalibacteraceae > CAG-177. Next base: position 15,928 of record JAZSLR010000104.1, read on the forward strand.
CAGCAAGTGGGGACTTCTCTCTTTCGTTGCGATTCCTCTTCCCGGCACGGGCGGATGGACGGGTGCACTCATTGCCGCATTGCTTGATATGAGAATTAAAATTTCTTTCCCTATAATTGCACTCGGTGTTCTTATTGCAAATCTTATAATGAGTGCTTTTTCTTACGGACTTCTCGGAATATTCGGATTATAAAAAGAAAAGCTGTTTCACGGAAAAGTGAAACAGCCTTTTGTTTTAATTACTTATGATAGAGCTTTTTGGTCTGATATCTCGGCTCGCAAGTCAGGTTGATGCCGATTTTTCTGTAAACATCCGAGTCAACCTGCGAAAGAATGACTGTTGAATGAGCCTCACAGCCTTTGAGGTCTTTGATTGCGTCGAGAGCCTTTTTTGCAACGGGATTTGTGTTTGCGCTCATCGAAAGAGCAATCAGCGTTTCGTCGGAATGAAGTCTGGGGTTATGACCTTTGAGAATTCCGGTTTTCAATTCTTGGATAGGCTCGATTATTGAGGGTGCAATCATAAGCAAATCGTCGGGAAGTCCCGCAATTGACTTGGCGGCGTTGAGAAGTGCCGCACTAGATGCACCGAGAAGATTTGAGGTTTTGCCCGTGACGATTCTGCCGTCGGGAAGCTCGATTGCTACAGCCGGCTGACCCTCGGTTTCTTCGCTTCTGTCGAGAGCTGCTTTGATAACCTTTCTGTCCTCTATGCTGACTCCCGCCTGATTCATAAGGCTCACAATCTTATCAACCGCTTCGTGCTTTCCTCTGCCGGTTGATGCATCGCAAAGAGCTGCAAAGTATCTGCGTACTATCTCTTCTTTGGAAGCTTCTATGACTGCCTCGCTGTCACAGATTGCATAACCTGCCATATTGACACCCATATCTGTGGGTGATTTATAAGGACTTACGCCTTCAATTTTTTCGAAAATAGCGTTAAGTACGGGGAAAACTTCAACATCTCTGTTATAGTTGACGGTTGTTTCGCCGTATGCTTCAAGGTGATAGGGGTCAATCATATTGACGTCGTTGAGGTCTGCGGTTGCGGCTTCATAAGCAAGGTTAACGGGGTGCTTGAGAGGAAGATTCCAAACGGGGAAGGTTTCAAATTTTGCATAACCCGCTTTGCTGCCGCGCTGATTTTCGTGGTAAAGCTGTGAAAGGCAGGTGGACATTTTGCCGCTTCCGGGGCCGGGTGCAGTAACAACTACGAGAGGTCTGGTTGTTTCTATAAAATCGTTTTTGCCGAAGCCTGCATCGCTTACGATATGTGCAACATTATAAGGGTATCCTTCAATTGGATAGTGAATGAAAACCCTGATTCCGAGCTGTTCAAGCTTTTCTTTGAAAGCCTGAGCGGCGGGCTGCCCCTTGAATTGAGAGAGAACAACACTGCCGACGTAAAGACCCGAGGCTCTGTATGCATCGATAAGTCTGAGCACGTCAACATCATAAGTTATTCCGAGGTCACGGCGCATTTTGTTGCTTTCGATATCGCCGGAGCTGATAACGATAACAACTTCAACGTTTTCCGCAATGCTTTTGAGCATCTGGAGCTTGCTGTCGGGAGCGAAGCCGGGGAGCACGCGCGATGCGTGATAGTCGTCAAAAAGCTTGCCTCCGAATTCAAGATAAAGCTTGCCACCGAACTCGTTGATTCTTTTTCTGATTTGTTCGGATTGCTTGCTGATATAAACAGCATTGTCAAAGCCGACTCTCTTCAATTCAAACACCCTTTCGTTCCGCTTCAAATAAAACGGAGGATTGCATAACTGTCTACTATTATATATCACTATTTAGTTCAAATCAAGTAGAAAGCTAAAATATTTTATGAAGGACAAATTGCATTATTATGCATAAAATGCAGGAAATCTTGAAAGTTTTATTGCCAATCGTTGCAAAATGCGCCTCTTTTCAGAGCTGTTTTTATGAAATCTTACAAAATAATGAAAGTTGCGATATTTTTTGTTGCATTTTCTTTATGATTGGTATAAAATATTCCACAAATCATTATTTTAAATCGATAAGACATATCGGCATAATATGGTTAAAGAAACGGATTTTCCGTATTTTATAAACAGCCCCGTCAAGGCTGTGAAGGAGAGACAGTTATGAGTTATATCAAAAGAACAATTGAAGCAGTTGCAAAAAAGCACGCTAACGAACCCGAGTTTGTTCAGACCGTAACAGAGGTTCTTGAATCGCTTGCACCCATTATCGACCAGCATCCCGAATACGAGAAGGCTTCTCTACTTGAGAGAATGGTTGAACCCGAAAGACAGATTTCATTCCGTGTTACTTGGGTTGACGACAACGGCAAGGTAAATGTTAATACAGGTTACAGAGTTCAGTTTAACGGCGCAATCGGTCCTTTCAAGGGTGGTCTGCGTTTCCATCCTTCGGTATATATCGGTATTATGAAGTTCCTTGCTTTTGAGCAGACCTTCAAAAACAGCCTCACGGGTCTTCCCATCGGCGGTGCAAAGGGCGGATCGGATTTTGACCCCAGAGGCAAGAGCGATGCTGAAATTATGCGTTTCTGCCAGGCTTTTATGACAGAGCTTTACAGACACATCGGTCCCGACGTTGACGTTCCTGCAGGCGATATCGGCGTAGGCGGCAGAGAAATCGGCTACCTTTACGGTCAGTATAAGCGTATCAAGGGCGTTTTTGAAAACGGCGTTCTTACCGGCAAGGGTCTTTCCTACGGCGGTTCACTCATCAGACCCGAAGCAACCGGCTACGGTGCAACATATTATGCAGTTGAAATGCTCAAGCATTTCGGCGAAGAAATCAAGGGCAAGACTTTTGCAATTTCGGGCTTCGGCAATGTTGCTTGGGGCGCAGTTGAAAAGATTACAGAGCTCGGCGGTAAGGTTGTAACAATCTCCGGACCCGATGGCTATGTTTACGATGCAGACGGCATCAATACTCCCGAAAAGATTGCATATATGCTTGAGATGCGTGCATCAGGCAGAGATAAGGTTCAGGATTATGCAGACAAGTTCGGCGCAGAGTTCCACGCAGGCGAGAAGCCCTGGGGCGTTAAGGTTGACGTTGCAATGCCTTGCGCAACTCAGAACGAAATCAATATGGACGAAGCAAAGAAGCTTGTTGCAAACGGTGTTCCTTATTACATTGAAGTTGCAAATATGCCCACAACCAACGATGCTCTTGCATATCTTAAGGAAAACTGCAAGGCTGTTGCTCCTTCAAAGGCTGTTAACGCAGGCGGCGTTGCTGTTTCAGCTCTTGAAATGAGTCAGAACTCAATGAGATACAGCTGGACAGCTGAAGAAGTTGACAGCAAGCTCAAGCAGATTATGAAGGATATTCACGACAACTCAGCTAAAGCAGCAGAGCAGTACGGCCTCGGTTATGACCTCGTTGCAGGTGCAAATATTGCAGGTTTTGCCAAGGTTGCAGATGCAATGATGGCTCAGGGTCTTATCTAAATAAAACATATTATATTACACGGAACCTCCGAGTGCTGAATTCGGAGGTTCTTTTTGGGAAAATTTCAAATTTACTATTGACAAAATTTTTAAAAAGAGGTATTATGTCAATACGCTTTAACACATAAAAGCTTTAAAGCTTTAAAGATTAAAAGAGGTGAAGCACGATGGACAAAATGGCAATATGGATAACGATAGGCGTTTACATTGCAATTATGGCTGTTATCGGAATAACACAGGGCAAAAAAGCAAAGAGTATTGCTGACCTTACCGTCGGCGGAAGAAACGCAGGCGCGTGGCTTTCAGCTCTTTCTTATGGTACCGCATATTTTTCGGCGGTTATGTTTGTCGGTTATGCGGGCGGCACAGGTAAATCATACGCCCTCTGGGGTGTGCTTGCCGGTCTGGGAAATGCTGTTTTCGGTTCGTGGCTTGCGTGGAAGGTTCTTGCAAGAAGGACGAGAGATGTTTCTTACCGCCTTAAACTCAAAACAATGCCTCAGTATCTTGAGAAGCGTTATTCAAGTGAAACAATGCGCCTTTTCGCTTGTGTAATAATATTTGTTTTCCTTATTCCTTATTCTGCATCAGTTTACAAAGGACTTGCATCTGTGGCTGAGGTTCTTCTCGGAATAAGCGTTGAAGTTTGTATGATTATCATTGCCGTTGTTGCTGCGTTTCTTCTTGTTTTCGGCGGATATCTTGTTCAGGCAAGAGCGGATTTTATGCAGGGCATAGTTATGATGTTCGGAATAATACTTCTTATTGTATGCGTTATACGTTGCGACGCAGTCGGCGGACTCAGCGGTCTGGCGGAATATGCAAGGTCGGCAGGTATTCAGCCGTCGGCAACAAACGGATTGCCGAAGCTTAATGCATCTCAGTGGATTTCTCTTATGGCAACCGTTCTTATGACCAGCTTCGGAACGTGGGGACTTCCCCAGATGGTTCAGAAATATTTCGGCATCAAAGATGATAAGCAAGCAAAAAAGGGTGTCACCATTTCAACATTCTTTGCATTCCTTGTTGCAGGCGGCGGATACTTTATCGGTTCGCTTTGCTACAGATATTTCACATTTGATCAGCTTAATAACCCCAATTCAGAAGGCTTTATTTCACAGGACTATATAGTACCTAATATGCTTGCACAGTCGCAGCTTCCTTCGGTTCTTCTCGGAATTGTTCTTGTGCTTCTCATTGCGGCTTCGGTTTCAACCCTCTGTTCGGTTACTCTCACCGCAAGCTCAACTCTCACAATCGATTTCATCAAGCACTTCAAAAATGATTTGAGCAATGAAAAAACATCATTGATTATCAAGGTATTATGTGTTATATTTGTCGTATGCTCTTATATAATAGCAAATACGGATACCGCAATTCTTGATATGATGAGCTATTCGTGGGGTATCATCTCAGGATCATTCCTTGCACCTTATGTTGTTGCTCTTTACTGGAAAAAAATGAATACAAAAGGCGCTTGGGCGGGAATTCTCGGCGGCTTCTTCGTTGCGGTTATCCCTGCCGCTGCAAAAATTCTCACAAGTTTCACTGCAAACGAAACCGTTGCTTGGCTTGCAGGAAAAGGCCCCGTGTTCGCTTGTGCCGCAATGCTTGCTTCGCTTGCACTTTGTTTCGTTGTCAGCGCAGCTGCAAAGTCAACCAACGAAAAGGAAATCGAGTTTTTCTACAACGGCGATGTTCATATTGAAGCAGTAAAATAATATATTCAATAACAGAGTGACGCAGCTTTTGCTTCGCCACTCTGAATTGTGTTTTTATATAGTTAATTTATTCAAAAATAATTTAAGGAATGATAAAAAATGCCTATTACAGAATTTCTTGAAAAAAATGCAAAGCTCTACCCCAATGATGTAGCGCTTGTTGAAATCAACCCCGAGCTTCAGGAAAAAAGCCGTGTTACCTGGCGCGAATACTCACTTATCGAGCAGGGCGCAAACAGCGACGGCAGAAGTGAAATCACCTGGGAAGATTTTGATAAACGTGCAAACAGATTTGCGAATCTTCTTCTCTCAAGAGGAATAAAAAAGGGCGACAGAGTTGCAATTCTTCTTATGAACTGCGTTGAGTATCTTCCGATTTATTTCGGTATTCTCAAAACAGGTGCTCTTGCCGTGCCTCTCAACTACCGTTACACGGCGGATGAAATCAAATATTGTCTTAAGCTTTCGGAAAGCGATGCAATCGTTTTCGGTCCTGAATTTACGGGACGTATGGAGCAGATATGCGACCGTATTCCTGACGTAAGACTTAAATTCTATCTCGGCGGAGACTGCCCCACTTTTGCGGAAAGCTACAATAAGCTTGTAACATACTGCACATCCAAAAAGCCTGATGTTGCGGTTACTGACAATGAATATGCAGCAATTTATTTTTCATCGGGCACAACCGGTTTCCCCAAGGCAATTCTTCACGCTCACAAGGCACTTGTCCATTCGTGCAGGGTTGAGCAGAATCATCATATGCAGACCAAGGATGATGTTTTTCTCTGCATTCCGCCCCTCTATCATACCGGTGCAAAAATGCATTGGTTTGGTTCGCTTCTTGTCGGCGGTAAAGCAGTGCTTCTCAAGGGCGCAAAACCCGAGTGGATTATCAAAGCCGTATCCGAAGAGAATTGCTCGATAGTATGGCTTCTTGTGCCCTGGGCACAGGATATTCTCGACGCAATCGACAGAGGAGATATTGACCTTGACAGATATAATCTCTCACAGTGGCGGCTTATGCACATAGGTGCACAGCCTGTTCCTCCCAGCCTTATCAAAAGATGGCTTGAGAAATTCCCGCATCACAAATATGATACCAACTACGGTCTGAGCGAATCCATCGGCCCCGGTTGTGTGCATCTCGGTGTTGACAATGTTCACAAGGTCGGTGCAATCGGTAAGGCGGGCTACGGCTGGGAAACAAAGATTGTTGACGAAGACGGCAATGAGGTTGCAAAGGGCGAAGTCGGCGAGCTTGCAGTCAAGGGCCCCGGCGTTATGCTTTGCTATTTCAACGATGAAAAGGCAACAAACGAAGTCCTTCACGGCGATTGGCTCTTCACCGGCGATATGGCTCAGGAAGATGAGGACGGCTTCATTTTCCTTGTTGACCGTAAGAAAGATGTTATTATTTCGGGCGGTGAAAACCTTTATCCCGTTCAGATTGAAGATTTCCTCCGTAAACACGATGCTATCAAGGACGTTGCGGTTATCGGTCTTCCCGATGCAAGACTCGGCGAAATTGCGGCAGCGATTATCGAGCTTAAAGAAGGGTGCAAAGCGGATGAAGAGGATATCAATGATTTTTGCCGTGACCTTCCCAGATACAAGCGTCCTCATAAGCTGATTTTTGCCGAAGTACCCAGAAACCCGACGGGCAAGATTGAAAAGCCGAAGCTCCGCAAGATTTACTGCGGCGAAAGTCTGGTTGCTTCTCAGGTTGAAATGAAGCTTGATAAGTAAGTTTTTTTGATAATATTCTGCTTATTTTTGTCACTTTTTCTATTGTAATTTGATTATATATATATTATAATATATAGTAGAATATTGTTATACATAAAAGCAAAAGCGCTTTATGATTTTTAGGAGGAAACCCAGTTGAAACTTTTTTTGGGCAACGAAGCTGTTGCCAGAGGTCTTTATGAAGCAGGCTGCCGCTTCGTTTCAAGCTATCCCGGTACACCTTCTACCGAGATCACAGAGGCTGCTGCACAGTACGATGAAATATATACAGAATGGGCTACAAATGAGAAAGTAGCTACAGAAAGTGCATTCGGCGCAAGCGTTGCCGGTGCAAGATCCTTCTCCGCAATGAAGCATGTCGGCATGAATGTTGCAGCTGATCTGCTCTTTACAGCTGCATATACAGGC
>JAZSLR010000069.1:0-5553 GCA_045535475.1 Acutalibacteraceae bacterium
GAGAATAAGCATCTTGTATTCCGAGAAATCCATTGTGCAGTCAATGAAATTATAGAGATAATTATTTTCAAGAAGCATTCTGTTTGCGCCGAAATCCGCCTTGTGATCGCGGTTGCCCGTAACGGATTCCGCACTCAGCACTGCAATATCCGCAACGTTGAGAGCGCCGTTAAGCCACGGCTCTTTTTCTTCAATCAGAGAATATGCCTTGCCGATGAGATTATAAGTTGACATATTCATTTCGCCGAGCGGATGCATCTGATCGCCGATTGAGCAACCCGCACCGTTGGCAACGCTGAGAGAGGTTTCGTAGATGAGTGCATTCGGGTGCTTGAATCCGCCGAATTCGCCCCAGCTCTGGTGGAATTTGCCCGTCATTCCGAGATAATCCGCGCTCTTGAGTGAGCGTACATAAGCTGCAGAAAGCGGAAAATGGTCGTAACCCCAGCCGCCCGTGGGAAGGCTTTCAAGCTCAAGGTGAGTATTGCTTCCGATGAAGTCGTAGTCACCCTTGGGAATATGACCGCTGTTGTGGAAAATTGATGCCGTGTCGCTGTGTTTTCTGACAGCGGCGTTTGTTGCTTCAATATATTTGTTAAGCGTCATAAAAGCAAACTTCCGGCGGTATGTTTCGTTTTCAATATCCAGTCCGAGATTCTTCATATCCGCCACGCACTTGTCGCAGTAACATTCCTTCGGAGAAATGATATCAAGGAAGATGCCGCAGGGGTTATATTTTACCATAACCTCTTCAATCTGTGCGCAGAGGAAATCAAGATATCCCGTGTTGAAGCAGAGAAGATGAAAATGCACCTCTTCTTCATATTTTTTCTGTTCATTCTTATCGGGTGAGCAGACATAATGCCATTCGGGTCGCTTATCGAATTCCTTTTCATCGAAGCCTGCCGAAATATATACGGGTGCATTGACATCGATTTCTCTGCAAGCTTCAAGCTGTGCGCCGAGAAGGTCAAAATCAAGGCAGGGATGCATTTCATTAACCTCTGTCGGGTGATATGACCAGCCGTGATGACATTTTGAAAAAACGGTTATTGAGTTAACGTGACCCGCTTTCAGTGCATTCTGAAACTGTTCTTTGGAAAAATTCTTTCCGACGGGAAGAGAGCCGTTTGTATGAAAATCAAGGTGTACCTGTCTTTTTCTGAGCATAATTTATATCTCCTGTAAAAACATTATATCATCATTATAGTATACTTTATAAAAAATTCAACATTGTTTTTTACGTTTACATATGATAAACTTAAAATAATATTTGATAACGGGGGGAGTCTGAATGCATTTCGGTTTCACATCAACAACCTTAAGGCAGATTAAAAAACTTGAAAAAATCGTTGATATTGCAAAGCGTACGGGTGCGGAATGCATCGAATGGGGCGGCGATATTCACGTTACGGATGTTGAATCGGCAAAAAAAGCAAAAGAACTTTGCGATAATGCGGGCATCCGCATCTGCTCATACGGAAGTTATTATCGTGTGGGCAGCTGTGATGCGTCGGAGTGGGAAAAAGTCTGCAAAATCGCAAGTGCTATGAATGCAAAAACCGTGCGCGTGTGGCTCGGAAAAGCCGACAGCGAAAAGACGGGTGATGCCGAATACAGAAAGCTTGTTGAGGATGTAAAATCAATGTGTGCCGTTGCGGCGCAATACGGGCTTGATGTCTGCCCCGAATGCCACGGGAATACATATAACAACAACACCGATGCTTTTCTCAAAATCCGTGAGGATGTCGGATGCGATAATTTCACAACCTATTTTCAGTCGCTTTACAGACGCAGGGAATATGACCTTGACCGCATAGAAAGAACTCTTCCGTATATCGGCTGTGTCCACGTTTCTTATTTTGAACAGTTCAGAGAGCAGTTTCCGAAGCTGAACCCGCACTATATGGATGAGCTTCTCAAAAAGCTGTCGGATTGCGGTTATGACGGCGACGTGCTCATTGAATTCGTGTTTTTCTCTTACAGATACGGAATGCCCTCTGCATTAAAAAAAGAACTCAAGATGCTGAAAAAATATAACTGAGCAAAATGAAGCCTGCCCGAAAACAATCGGACAGGCTCTGGTTTTTATATTTATTTCTGATAAATTCTTACGTAGTCAACAATGAATTCTGTCTGATAACTGTCTTTGTTAAGCTTTGCAAGTTTGTTTTCATCGGGGATTTCAAGAGAAACGATAACATCTTCGGGCACTTCGGAAACGCCGTTGCCGAAGGAGGAACGGCGGGTTTCCACGCCGTTTATGTAAAAGATATATTCATCGTTGGTCCATTCAAGTCCGTAGGTGTTATATTCTTCATAAATATTGTCGCCGTAGAAGTTGCCGAGTCTTTCGGACTGGAATCCTTCCTGAACGCCGTCAACGCCTGCACAGTGTATTGTCTGAACAACCGAATCCTTGCCGATGATGTCATCGTAACTCAGCGACTCAAAAATGTCGATTTCAGCTCCGCCGACTCCGCCTTTGGATACGGATGCGGTATAGGGTGAATCTGCCTGAAGCCAGAATGCCGACCAGTAGCCGGGGTCGGAGTTGACAATGCAGCGCATCTCAAAATAACCCTTGCAGTAACGCTCTCTGAGCTTTATCATACCGGTGTACCAGCCTTCGCCGTAGTCGCCGTCGGTCAGATATTCGCCGGTCATAATCATATTGCCGTTTTCAACCTTTACCTGACTTTCGCCGTTGAATCCGCCTCTGCGAGGGCCGCTGCCTCTGTATTCCCATACATCTGTGTCGAGTTCCGTGCCGTTGAAATCATCCTCAAAAACAAGGCTGTAACCCGTCAGGTCAAGCTCCTGACCTCTGGGAGTGGTGGGCAAATCAAGAATTGTTAATCCTAAAAGCTCGATTATCGCAAGGATTGAAGCGATAATCTTTTTTGGTGAGAATGATGTGAAGATTTCCGTGAAATAATACATCTGCTGCTCAATGCCCCAAAGCTGTCTTGGCGCCAGCTTCAGTACTTCGGTCAAGAACGTTTCAAACATAAAAACACCTCAATGAATTATTTGTTAATAAATAACAATATAATTTTATCATCGGTGAAAAATAAAGTCAATTGTTTTATTTGTTAAGCACATAAAAGAAAAAAGAGAGGGAAAAACCCTTTCTTAAATCATTCTAACCGAAATATAGAGGGATATGTGCAGAATATTGACTTTAGCTTCAAAAAAATGTATGATAACATTGTTATACAATCAGTTTGTCGTGTATCAAAAAGGAGGAAAATATGATAACAATCAAAAAGATTATTGCGATAGCAATGTGTCTGTTCCTGGTTTCTTCTTTCTCAACAACTTCTTTTGCACAGTCAGATATGACGGTTGGCGAAGAAACCGAAACACCCCCGATAGTATCCGATACTCAGCCAATGCCCGACGAGGAGGTTGCAATTATTCACTTTTGTGCAATTCCTCTCGGCGGATATTTTATTTTTGGACACGCTTGGGTTTATATTGAAAATATAAGCGAAAACGATATTCAGGTAGGTGCATATACTTTGCCTGCAGGTAAAAGCGTTTCTGTGGGAACCTCAAGTTTTACGGGCAAAAACGGTTTCAGACTTTATTATAATCTTGAAACTCTCATTGAAAAAGATACCGATTATTTGTCAATCGGTGACACAATCAGCGCAAACGAACTTGATGCAATGAACAGAATGATTCTCAATTTTAACCATTGGGATCCGATCATTAACTGCACTTTTTCTTCATCTGCAATATGGAATACCGTTTCCGACAAAACATTAATCCCTATGGTATTTCCGATTTTTTCAATGATACAGATGTGGATTCACGGAAACGATGATGAGTTTAAAATGAACGAACCCGAATCGGGAACGATTTATGTTCAGAAAGGCTTCGGAAAAAACGCAACCATCAAACCTGTTGATGAAAACAAACTTTAAATTATTGCTTCATTGTTCGATGGCACACATTCATTAAAATACAGGATGTGTAAATACACACTAAAATCAAAAGTAAGGCACGGAGCTAAAAACTCCGTGCCTTATATAATTGGTCAAATCCTCTATATTTCAACGATTTCAGATTAACCGAAATATCTTGCAAGCAGACCTACGAGTGTTTTGCTTTGTAACAACTCAATTACCTGAAATCAAATAATTCTTTCGGGGTTATTTCGAGAACTTCGCATAGCTTGAAAATAACGTCAAAAGAAACTCCCACTTTTCCAAGCTCAATAGCACTTATATGGCTTCTGTCAATATCTGCAAGCTCGGCAAGCTGAAGCTGTGTCAGCTTTTTTCTTTTACGGTAAAACACAACGTTTAATCCGAATTTTTCATAAAACTCTCTGTATTCTTGTTTCAACACAATCACCCTGAATAATACTTTGTTTATATTTTATGGTGATTTACACAAAGAATAAACCTTGTAATAATCGCATAACGCTATTGACACAAGTCAAATTCTGGTTTATAATATCGACAATCAGATATGGAGGTAAAAATAAATGAAAAAAGCATTGAAAACAGTCATCGTTCTCTTAGTAGTAATTGCAATAGGTTTTGTGGCAATAAAACTTATTACCACTCCCCAAAGTGCTGAAATTGGAGAAACAGTAAAATACGCAAACAATGGTGAGTTTGTAGTAAATGATATTATTGTTTATAATGATGCTCTTGAAATGTTTGCAGATGGCTATCGCTTTTCAGAAGTCAAGGATGATGAGGGCTTAATAATGGTTGATTTTACAATAAAAAATACAGGAAAAATCGATTTTGATGTAGAGCCTAAAGTAATAGTAAATTACGATAACGGTGTCGAATATACATCAGAATACTTGTTCCATAAGATATCAAAAGGTTCATTTGAACTGTGTGAAAACGGCTTTTTGTTGGAAAAAGTAACAAGTGATGCTGAAACCTTTGTCGTTGTTGTACCTGTTCCACAGCAAGTTATTGAAAATGAAGATAAATCTCTTGAGGTGGAAGTGTATTACAAGAATTACATTGTCAGATAAAATATCATAAGAAGCAAGGGAACGGCAATAAACCGTTTCCTTTTCTTTTTTCTAAATTTAAAAGCAGAAAAACAACCGCATATGGACACATTTTCAAAGGGACACATTTCGTTGCTTTTGGACTTCCCCAAAAAGCAGAGGGACACGCAAAGGACACAGGAACGAAAAGAGAGGGAACAGCATACGCCGTTCCCTCTCGGAAAAACTCTTTATTTATATGGGTTAAATTAACCGAAATATCTCTCAAGAAGACCCTGAAATGCCTTGCCGTGTCTTGCTTCGTCACGAGCCATTTCGTGAACGGTGTCGTGGATAGCGTCGAGACCCTGCTCTTTAGCCATCTTTGCAAGCTCAAACTTGCCTGCGGTTGCGCCGTTTTCAGCGTCAACTCTCATTTCAAGATTCTTCTTTGTGCTGTCGGTGATAACTTCGCCGAGAAGCTCTGCAAATTTTGCTGCGTGTTCTGCTTCTTCATATGCTGCCTTTTCCCAGTAAAGACCGATTTCGGGATAGCCTTCACGGTGAGCAACTCTTGCCATTGCAAG
>JAZSLR010000149.1:0-4484 GCA_045535475.1 Acutalibacteraceae bacterium
CTGAACAAAGCGGAAAAGTCAGCTTTTCGTTGATGCTTTTTAGCAGAAAACAATACCTGCAATTCGCAACGACGCTGAAAATTAATTTTGCTTGACAATTCGTGCATAAATCATAGCCCCGTCTTCTGAATGACTGTATTCTGTGGCTCTGTCATATAGAAATTAAAGGTAAATGTGTTTGACAATAACTTAGCAATATGATAGAATTAAAATGCAAAAAATCATATTGACGGGTACAGATGTAAAAACTTAACATACAGCCCCGTCAGTTGATTAATTTTAGATTGGAGGAAGTTAAAATGAGCAATTTGTTTAATATCAGTGGAAAGGTTGCCGTAGTTACGGGTGCATCTTCAGGTCTCGGCCGTCAGTTTGCTCTTGCACTTGCAAGAGAAGGTGCTAATGTTGCTATACTCGCAAGAAGAGTTGAAAAACTTGAACAGGTTAAAAAAGAAGTTGAGGCTCTGGGTGTTGAGTGTATTGCTGTCAGCTGTGACGTTGTTGACAACGAAAGCATCAAGAATGCCGTTGCAACTGTAGTAGAGCATTTCGGAAGAATTGACATTCTTGTCAACAATGCAGGTGTCGGAACAGGTGCTCCTGCTGAAACTCAGGAAGACAGCATTTGGAATATGACTATCAACACCAATCTTAACGGTGTTTATTTCGTAGCACGTGAAGTCGGAAAAGTTATGATCAAGCAAAACTACGGAAAAATCATTAACATCGGCTCAATCCATTCAACTGTTTCAATGAACGGAAGCCCCATAAGTGCATATTGTGCAAGTAAGGGTGGCGTTGCAATGCTTACTAAGGCTCTTGCTTGTGAGTGGGCAAAGTACAACATTACCGTTAATGCAATCGGCCCCGCATACTTTGAGAGTGAAATGACAGATCAGGTTATCAATACTCCCGAATTTGCTCAGGCAGTTATGGCTTATTGCCCCATGGGAAGAGTCGGCAAGGCAGGTGAGCTTGACGGTGCGATTGTTTACTTTGCATCAGATGCTTCAAGTTACACAACAGGTCAGCTTCTTACTGTCGATGGCGGTTGGACAACTATTTGATCATAGAAGAATATAGAATATAAAGCAAGAAAATCCGTTCTCTGTTGAGGACGGATTTTCTTGTATGTTTTTTAAAATTTCACATGACCATACAAACACCTTGTAGGTTCTTTTTCAATAACCAATCCGCAGTAATTGCACATAATGCATCTTGCTGCAGGTTGACCGTTTTTGAGTTTTACCGCAAGGTCGGGTTCACATATAAACGGTCTGCACATCGAAATAAAATCAGCTTTACCTTCGGATAAAATTGTCTCCATATCGCTGACTTTATGTATTCCTCCGACAACGATTATGGGAATCGAAACAATTTTCTTGATTTGAGCCGCATTGGCAACATTAAAATTCTCAAGAGGCATCGGTTGTTTGATTAAAGGGTTAATCAGATTTGCAGCAGGCAACGCAATTTTATTGAGCAGTTTCGGAAAGGAAGCACAAGGTTCTCTGTATTTGAAAACCGCATCCATCGGCATTAGTTTACTTCGCATTGTGTTCATTCCGTCCTGAACTGTGCCGCAAGAAACCTCGATTGCATCGCAGCCTGCCGCTTCAAGCCTTTTGCAGATTTCAACAGATGACTGAATATTCATTCCGCCCTTTCTGTTATCTTCTGCACTGAGTTTTATCCATACGGGAAGATTGGTTTTTTCTTTGATTCCCTTGATAATAAGTTCAACAATTCTGCATCGGTTTTCAAGATTTCCGCCCCAACGGTCTTTTCTTCTGTTGCCGTAGGGGGAAAGAAAATCGTGAAGCAGATAACCGTGTCCGCCGTGAAGCTGAATACCGTCAAACCCTGCCTTTTCTGCTCTTATTGCTGCCGAAATAAAATCTTCAATAATACAGAAAATTTCATTATCGGTAAGTTCTTTTGCTTTGTCGGGATAAAATGTGTGAAGAACATTTGACGGTGCAACTTTTTGCATATCTATTGCCTTCGATGAAGTCTGTCTGCCGCAATGGGCTATCTGCAAAACAACGGGTGTGCCGTGACGGTGAACAGCATTCGTTAATTCCTTGTATTTATCAATTACATCGTCATCATAAATTTTCATCATTCCGGGATAAGGAGAAACGCCGTTTCTGCTGACTGCAGCATATCCCGTGATGATGCATCCGATTTCATTTTTTGCAAGACGTTCGTATTTCGCAATCAGTTTGTCGCTCGGGGCACCGTTTTCATCTGCCAGACCGTCATGAGTTGCACTGCGTATTATTCGGTTTTTTACGCTGATACCTGAAATTTTTGTTTCGTTAAAAAGCATAACTTGCCTTTTCCTTTTCTTGATTTTTATAAAATTATCTTACCATAAACATACCTTTATTTCAATAGTTCATAAAGACGGGGGCGTTTCTATGACTTGTATTATCAGAAACCAATTCATAAATTATAATTCTTATTGACCAAATTATTGATTATGATATCTGTCTGTGTTAAAATAAACTCGCTATAAAATAGTTATATGGTTTGGTGGTTGGATTTTATGAAAAAAATCAAAAACAAGGAAATAATTGAAAGTGTTGTTACCACGGTGCTTTTCGGACTTCTCATATATGCCGCCTATTCACTTTGGTACATATTCTACGGAACGAACAGCGCTCCGGATGTTCATCTTTATACAGGTCTTTCGGGATTGGCTCTCGGTTGGTTTTTACTGCTGTTTGTTCAGTCGGTTTTCAAAAAATCAGGTTGGATTCCCAAATTAATTGCATTTCTTGCAGGCAATGCTTTGTTTCACGGTCTGATTTGGGGTATCAGTTCAAAAATCAACCCAAACGGTACGGATAACGAACCCGTTATTATTAAAACTTTTACCGTCGCCTTCGGCTTGTCTGCGCTTGTTCTTCTTATAACTTTTATTTTAAGAGCAAAAAACAAGTATAAGGCATTGAACATTATTCTTGCAATTGTATATTTTGTTGTTTCCTGCGGAGGACTTTATATGTTTAACGAAGAAAATATTAAGGCGCTCCAATATAAAAAGAATATTAAGTTTGATACTGTCACTGCCGACGAAATGAGTCTTACCGATACTGAAAAAGAACTGTGCAATCAGTGGTTTGAGGAGAATTTCTCTCTCGAAAACGGTGAATATCCCTTTACTTTCAAAGTTGACGGTAAGAAATTCAATCCGGACGAATGGGAGAAAAGTTTTGCCGAGTCACCCGGCTTCGGAACTGTGTATTCAGGCGGACAGACCGATTATCTGATTTTATCCAACAAGGAAAAAGGTCTTGAGGTAAGGGTTGAAATGACAGTTTTCAAAGAAAACGCAACCTGTCAATGGGCTGTGTATATTAAAAACACGGGTACAGGTAATTCAGGAGTTGTCAGTGATTTTTATGCCCTTGATTCTTCATTTGCAACAGGTAAAGCAGAACTTTATTATTCAATTGGCAGTGATACTGCTGCAAGTGATTTCTCTCTTATCAAAAAGAAATTGTCTTCTGAAAGAAAGACGTTTTCGGGTTCTGAAGGTAAGCCCACAGAAAGTTATTTGCCGTATTTCAACATAAGCGGTGAAAATTACGGTATGATTCTCGGCATCGGCTGGACGGGTCAATGGGAAGCATCTGTTTCACAGTTAAGAGGAAAAGCGAATATTACCGTAAAACAGGAGCATTTTAATGCATATCTTCTTCCCGATGAAGAAGTGCGTTCCCCTCTTGTTTCATTGAGTTTTTATGAAAACGATAATCCCCTTAAAGGCTTCAATCTTTTCAGAAGTTGGATTATGGACTGCGTTTATCCCGAAAGTGTAACAAAGAACCATTATACCGTAATGGAGATTGCAGGTCCCATGCACACAAGAACCTCTGATGAGATTATTGAAATTCTCGACGGCATAAGCGACAGCATTTATGAACAGACGGATGCATTCTGGATGGATGCGGGTTGGTACAGCTATAATGAGGGCTGGTATGACGGTGTAGGCAACTGGACGGTTGATACATCAAGATACGATAACGGTATATCTGAACTGTCATCTTATGCTGCAAATAAGGGGCTTGGTCATGTTCTTTGGTATGAGCCTGAAAGAGTTTATCCCGGCACACTTTTCCACACAGTCGGTTCAGAAAATGAACAGTGGCTTATATCCACAGGCGATGAAAACATTATGTGGAATCTTGCAAACGAAGATGCATTTAATTATTATTGCGAATATCTTTTGAATTCAATGAAAGAAAACGGTGTTACCGTTTACCGTCAGGACTTCAACTTTGCTCCTCTTGAATACTGGCAGAAGGCTGACAGAGAATTCTATGACGGAAGAACCGGCATCTGCGAAAATCATTATGTAACAAACCTTTACAGATATCTCGATTATCTCTGCGATAATCTCAACGGACTTATCATTGACAACTGCGCTTCGGGCGGAAAGAGACTTGACCTCGAAATGACCTACCGCAGCATTC
>JAZSLR010000105.1:0-22534 GCA_045535475.1 Acutalibacteraceae bacterium
TAATGCTCTGGCTGCCGTTGCGGCAGGAATGCAGTTCGGAATAAGCGTTCAGCAGGGTCTTGAAGCCCTCAAGAACTACGTTCCTGCAGGAATGCGTCAGAGAATCAATAAAAAATGCGGCATAACCTTTATCGAGGATTGCTATAACGCAAGCCCCGATTCTCAGGCGGCGGCTCTTGCCGTGCTTGCGGGTCTTAATGCCGAAAGAACCGTTGCGGTTATCGGTGATATGCTTGAGCTCGGCGAGGTGAGCAGGGATGCTCATTACGGCGTCGGCACAAAGGCGGCTGAAAACAGGATTGATGCCGTTTTTACTTACGGAGAGCGTGCTCTTGAAACCGCAAAAGGAGCAAAGGACGGCGGTGTTGAGCTCGTCAGAAGCTTCAGCGATAAGCAGGAGCTTTCAAAAGAGCTTTCGGCTTTTCTCAGAGAAGGGGATGCCGTTCTTTTCAAAGCCAGCAGAGGAATGAAGCTTGAGGACGTTATTTATTCCGTTTACGAAACCCTCAACTGAGAAAGGAAATATCGGATATGAATACCGCAGCAGCAATTCTGACCGCAGGCATTGCAGGTCTTGTGATAACGGGTGTGCTCGGATTTGTTATGATTCCGTGGCTGCGGAAACTTAAATTCGGACAGACCATTCTTGATATCGGTCCGAAATGGCACAGCACCAAGCAGGGCACACCGACAATGGGCGGATTGATGTTTATTATCGGAACGGTTGCCGCAATTCTGCTTACGGTTATTACGGATAAAATTATGGGCGGAGATATAACCGCTTCGGGCAGTCTTGTGCCGTCCGAAATGTACACAAAGCTCTGGAGCGGAGTGCTTATGGCACTCGGCTTCGGTTTTATTGGTTTTGTGGATGATTACATCAAGGTTGTAAAGCATCAGAATCTTGGTCTTACAATAAAACAAAAGACGGTTTTACAGCTTTTGGTATGTCTTGCATATTTAACAAGCCTTTATATGGGAATGCAGGGCGCACCTCATATGTTTGTTCCGTTTATCGGAACTCTCGAAATCGGATTCTTTCATTGGATATTCGGCATTATTGTTATATATGCAACGGTAAATGCGGTTAATTTTACCGACGGAATTGACGGCTTATGCGGCAGTGTTACTCTGACGGCGGCGGTTTCTGTCGGCATTATTGCGGCGCTTAAAGGACTTTTCGGATTTTCAATGGCATCCGCCGCGCTTGCGGGTGCGTGCCTCGGATTTGTTCTCTGGAACAAAAATCCCGCAAAGGTTTTTATGGGTGACACCGGCTCGATGTTTCTCGGCGGTATGGTTGTTGCTCTTTGCTATGCAATCGGCAGCCCCGTTATCCTTCTGCTTGCAGGAGTGGTTTATGTTATCGAAGGACTTTCCGATGTTTTGCAGATTGTTTATTACCGTGTGACGGGCGGCAAAAGAATCTTTAAAATGGCACCGATTCACCATCATTTTGAAATGTGCGGCTGGAGCGAGAAGAAAATTGCTCTGGTGTTTTCTGCTGTTAATGTTCTCGGAGGAGCGGCGGCGGTTGCCGTTATGTATTACGGCGGATATATTTAAATAAATTCAGAGGAGTGAGAATAAAGCTTGAAAAAAGAAATATTAGGTTATTTCGGGATTTTATATACAATCCGTGATTTGTTTACGGGAAAGAAAAAATTGAGAGACTGTTTTTCAACGGGACCTCTTGACATAACTTTTCTGACACTCGTTATTGCGCTTCTTGCAATCGGAATAGTAATGATGTTTTCCGCAAGCTATATCAATGCGTGGTACGATTCAAGCCCGACGGTTAAAAATGACCCGTATTATTATGTTAAGAATCAGCTTCTTTTTGCCGTTATCGGCATTACTCTGATGCTTGCGGTTTCGTTTATCAATCCTTCAATTTTCAGGGACGCATCGGGCGTAATAATGCTGATATCGCTGATTTTGCTTGTTGCTGTTCTTGCTTTTCCTTATGAAATTCCGGGAAAAGAAGAGTTTAAACGTTGGCTTTATATCCCGGTAATAGGTTCGTTCCAGCCATCGGAAATCGCAAAGTTAGCAATTGTTATGTTCCTTGCGTTCAGTATGGAACGGCATCACAAGCTCATTGAAAAACATTGGTGGATGATTGTTCCTTATGTATTGTTTGTCGGTCTGGTTTGTTTGCTTGTATATAAGGAAAACCACGTTTCGGGTACCATTCTTATTCTCGGCATCGGCGTTGCAACGATTTATTTCGGCGGTGTCAGAATTCACTGGTCGGTTTATGCAATCGGAATAGTTGCAGTCGTTGCGGTTGCAATATGGTTTGTTGCAAATGCGGACGATATTCTTAAAGGATATGCCAGCGAAAGAA
Source organism: Acutalibacteraceae bacterium (assembly GCA_045535475.1). Lineage (GTDB taxonomy): Bacteria > Bacillota > Clostridia > Oscillospirales > Acutalibacteraceae > CAG-177. The sequence continues at coordinate 2,351 of JAZSLR010000105.1, forward strand.
TACGAATATGGCTCAAGCTTCTGACCGGTGAAGAGCTCACTGCTGCAGAAACGAGAGGTTCGGGATGGCAGAGTCTGCAGTCGCTTTATGCAATCGGTTCAGGCGGACTTTTCGGTCTCGGATTCGGCAATTCGAAGCAGAAGCATATGTATCTTCCCGAGCCGCAGAACGATTTCGTTTTTGCGGTTGTCTGCGAAGAACTCGGATTTGTCCGTGCGATTCTCATAATTGCGCTTTTTATTCTTCTTGTTGCAAGAGGATTTGTTATCGGTCTGAGAGCAAGAACAAGATATGAAGCAATGCTTGCAATGGGTATCAGCTTCCAGGTCGGTCTTCAGGCAGCGCTGAATATTGCCGTTGTTACCGCGACTGCGCCGAATACCGGCATCAGCCTTCCGTTCTTCAGCTACGGCGGCACATCGCTTGTTATGCTTCTTGTTGAAATGGGCATAATTCTTTCAATATCAAGAAACAGCGAAAGGAAAAAGAAATAATGTTTGACAATAAAAAAATTCTTATTGCCGCAGGCGGTACGGGCGGCCATATAAATCCTGCTCTCGGTACGGCGGGATACATAAAAGAGAAGCATCCGAGCGCGGAAATTGCGTTTGTCGGTACTGCCGATAAAATGGAAGCGAAGCTCGTACCTCAGGCAGGATATGAGCTTAAAACGATTGAAATCAGCGGTTTCTGGAGAAGCTTTTCGGGCGAAGCGATAAAGCATAATATTCTTACCGTAAAAAGACTTCTTCGCTCATCCTCGCAGATAAAAAAGATAATCAACGAATTTAAACCCGATCTCGTTATCGGCTACGGCGGTTATGTCAGCGGCCCCGTTCTCAGAATTGCCGCAAAGATGGGTATAGCTACTGCAATCCACGAGCAGAATGCGTATCCCGGCGTTGCAAACAAAGCTGTTGCGGGCAAGGTGGACAGAGTTATGCTCACCGCCAAGCAGGCAGAGCAATATATGAATCCGAAAAATCCCTGCGTTGTAACGGGACTTCCCATAAGAGGAGATATTCTTAAAGGTGACAGAGATTTTGCAAGAGCGGAGCTTGAAGTCGGCAATAAACCTCTTATTATTTCGATGGGCGGCAGTCTTGGTGCAAAGCCCGTGAATGATGCTGTTTTCGGTCTTATTGTCAATAAATACAAGGACAATGATTGCGTATTTCTTCACGCAACGGGAAAGAATGCAGAGCAGTTCAAGGCTGAGCTTGAAGAAAACGGCGTCAGACTTAAAGATAATCCTCATATAAGAATAGTCGAGTATATTGATATTCCGAAGTGCCTTGCCGCGGCAGACCTTGTCATATGCCGCTCAGGTGCAAGCACTCTCAGCGAGCTTCAGGCGCTCGGCAAGCCCTCAATACTCATCCCGTCACCTTATGTTACGGAAAATCATCAGTATCATAATGCAATGGCTCTTGTTGATAACGGAGCGGCTGAAATCCTTGAAGAAAAAGATTTGACTGCAGATTCACTGACAGAGCGTGTCAATATTCTTCTTTCCGACAAAATGAAGCTTGAAGAAATTGGTGCAAACGCAAAGAAGATGGCCGTTGTTGATGCAACACAGAGAATTTATGATACTCTTTGTGAGATAATGAAATAAATTCACACCAACGTTTCCTTTTGAATAGTATGGAACAGAGCTTTCAGCGTTCAAAGGAGCGTGGATTATGGAAAAATTGGTTATTAACGGCGGCAGAACCATTGACGGAAAAATTGAGCTTCAGGGTTCAAAAAACAGCGTACTGCCCATTCTTGCCGCTGCTCTTGCCGTAAGCGGAACAAGTGTTATACATAATTGCCCGAAGCTGACAGATGTTTTCGCGGCAATAAAAATACTCGAACACACCGGTTGTAAGGTTAAGCGGGAGGGGCATACTGTTATTGTTGATTCTGCGGCGGCTTCGTTTGCGGAAATTCCGGAATGTATGATGCGTGAGATGCGTTCATCAATTATTTTTCTCGGTGCATTGATTTCAAGATTCGGCTGTGCAAAGGTGAGCGCGCCGGGAGGCTGTGAAATCGGTCTGCGTCCGATTGATTTGCATCTTTCTTCGCTTAAACGGATGGGTGTCCGCATATCGGAAAACTGCGGAATACTTGAATGCAACGCAAGAAACGGAACAAACGGCTGTAATATCAGCCTTGCGTTTCCGAGTGTCGGTGCAACGGAGAATATTATGCTTGCGGCACTTCGCGCGAAAGGAGAAACCGTTATAACCAATGCAGCAAGAGAGCCCGAAATAAAAGACCTTGCGGATTTTCTTGTTAAATGCGGTGCAAAGATAAGCGGAGCAGGTCAGAGCGTTATCAGAATAATCGGCACTCAAAAGCTGACAGAATGCGAGCATACGGTTATTCCGGACAGAATTATCGCTTCAACGTTTATGGCGTGTGCGGCGTGCACCGGCGGCAGAGTTGCCGTAAGCGGAGTAGAAAAAGACCACATCCTGCATGTTATCTCCGCTTTTGAAGCGGCAGATTGCAAAATCAGCATAAAAAACAGTGAACTCCTTATAAAATCACCCAAAAGGATTTCGAGAATAAAATCATTGCGCACAATGCCTTATCCCGGGTTTCCGACCGATTCGCAGGCTATAATTATGGCGGCGCTTTCAACAGCGAACGGAACAAGCGTGATAACGGAAAAAATATTCGAAAACCGATTCCGACACGTGCCCGAGCTTATAAAAATGGGGGCGGATATCCGCGTTGAGGACGGATGCGTTGCCGTTATTGACGGAGTTGAAAAGCTTTGCGGAGCAAGGGTTTCCGCAAGCGACCTGCGCGGAGGATGTGCACTTGCAGTTGCGGCTCTCGGCGCAGAGGGAAGAACGGTTATTGATAACATATATCATATTGACAGAGGCTGTGAAGAGATAGAAAAATGTTTTTCTTGCCTCGGAGCGGATATAAAAAGAATTTAGTATTAAGTTAAAAACGGTGGAGTGGAAATGGACAGAGAAACAAATCAGGGCAGACAGCTTACGCCCGAAGAAAGAGAAATCAGAAGAAGAAAGCTTAAAAGAAAAAGAAATTTCCGTATAGCTGTTGTTGCGGTCGGCTTTTTGCTTGTGATAAGCCTCATAGTCGGTCCTGTTGTTGCTTTTGCGGCATTCAGAGTAAAGACTTTCAACATCGAGGGGCAAGCGCCGTATACAAACGACGAAATAATTGCGGCAAGCGGCATACAGCTTGGCAAGAGTCTGCTTTTTGCGGATATTGATGAAGCTTGTGAAAATATCGAAAAAACCTTGCCTTATACCGACAATGTTGTTATCACAAAAAAGCTTCCGAGCGGAATAATTATTCGCCTTGAATCAACCGAAAAAACTTATGCCATTGAGCTTTCAAACGGCACATATGCATTGCTTGATAAAAACCTCAAGGTACTTGAATATGCGGCGGGAATTCCCGAAGGAATAACCGTTATCAAGGGTGCGCTTCCGAATAAAACTGATATAGGCGAGTGCCTTGGTTTTGCCGCCGAAATTTCAGATGACGAGGATGAAACCCTGCCGAACGACCGTACGCTTTCACTTATTCTTGAAATTACGAAGGCGATTTCAGATAACGGAATGAAGGATATCAACCTTATTGATGTTTCAACAATCAGCAATATTCATCTTATTTATCAGAACAGACTCGTTCTTAACCTTGGCGACAGCTCTGAAATAACATCAAAGCTTTCGCTCGGTCATCGGGTAATCTCGGAGGAAGATAAGATATCACTTACCCAGTCCGGTACAGTCAATCTTACCGTTGCAAAAAAAGCATATTTCAATCCCTCTGACCCCGAGGATATAAAGGAATTGGTGATTTTTAACGGGGGAGAATGGGAAGAAACAGAGCCGGAAAATACTGAAGGCAACATCCCCGAAGAAAGTGAACCTGAAACAGATTGATATTCGTATCAAATAACACCCGAAAATCTGCTTTATTTGGCGGATTTTCGGGTAATTTATATCTAAATTGTAAAAAAACTTGTAATTTTAAGATGTTTTTTTAAATTGTTCTTGTTTTTTTTATAAATGTATGGTAATATAATTCTGTTTAATACTAATTTTTTATGGTAAAATAATTCCACAGGGGGTTTAAACCAATGGCATTTGAAATTGATAATGATTTTGAGAGTGCGGTTCAGATAAAGGTAATCGGTGTCGGTGGCGGCGGCGGAAACGCTGTTAACCGTATGATTGCTCAGGGCGTTCTCGGCGCAGAATTTATCGCAGTCAACACAGACAAGCAGGTTCTTGTTCACTCCAAAGCTACCCATAAGATTCAGATCGGTGAAAAGTCAACTCACGGTCAGGGTGCAGGCGGCAGACCTGAAGTAGGTGCAAAATCAGCTGAAGAAAGCAGAGATGCTATTGCTGATGCTCTTAAGGGCACAGATATGGTATTCATTACAACCGGTATGGGCGGCGGCACAGGCACGGGCGCGGCTCCCATCATCGCTCAGGTTGCTAAAGATATGGGATGCCTCACCATCGGCGTTGTAACAAAGCCCTTCAAGTTTGAAGGCCGCAGAAGAATGGCTCAGGCTCAGGAAGGCATTGCAAAGCTCGCAGAGCACGTTGACAGCCTTATCGTTATTCCCAACGACAGACTTCGTGCACTTGACGAAAGAAAGAAGACTATCGCTGAAGCATTTGCAGAGGCAGACGAAGTTCTTCTTCAGGGTGTCAAGAGCATTTCAGAGCTTATTAAAGTTCCCGGCTTCATTAACCTTGACTTTGCAGATGTAACAAGCGTTATGAAGGACGCAGGCTATGCTCATATGGGCGTTGGCAGAGCAAAGGGTAAGGACAAGGCAGAAACCGCCGCAAACGCAGCCGTTTCAAGTCCTCTTCTTGAAACATCAATCGCCGGCGCAAAGGGCGTTATCATCAGCATCACAGCATCCGAAGATGTTGATCTTGAAGATGTTGAAAACGCAGCAGAAATCATCACCGAAAAGGCACACGAGGAAGCTAACATCACTTGGGGTATCGCATTCGATCCCGACCTTGATGATGAAATGGTTATCACCGTTATCGCTACCGGTTTTGATTCAAAGAAGGAAGAACCCGCAGCACCTGCAGCTCCTGCCAATCCTTTCCTTGCAGCAGTTAAGCAGAGCGCTCCCGCAGCAGCACCCGTTGCTCCTGCAGCTCCTCCCGCAGCACCTGCAGCACCTGCAACACCCGCTGCTCCCGCAGGCGCACCCAGCATCCCCAACTTCAACACATCAAGCAATAACAACAGCAATAGTGAAGCTTCAAACACTTCAAATGCTGCTCCCAAGGCAGCTGAAACAGGCTTTGAGGATGACCAGTTTTATATTATGATTAATGATATAATCAAGGGTAAGGATAACAACTAAGCTTTAAAATTATGAATCCCCGAAACGTTTTGTTTCGGGGATTTTTTATATATTGTTGATTTCAACAACCGTTAATATATTATTTTCAATCACAAATCTCACATCATATCCTGCAAATTCAATCCCGTAGATTCTGTCGGGAATATCCTGATAACCCGGTCTCGGATCCTGGGCAAGAACCGCTTTTAATGCCGCCTGCTTTTCGGGCGGTATTATTTTTATCAATTCGTCGGGGATTTCAATGTTAAGCCTGCCCTCTTTTTCATCAAGAGCAAAGCCGTTGCTTGCATCGGGATGCGAATCAACATAGGGCAGATACGGTTTTATGTCGTAAATCGGAGTGCCGTCAAGCAAATCTGCGCCCGAAACACGGATAACATATCCATATTTTTCCGTTTTCTCGATTCCGAGGAGTTTTACGCAGGAAAGACCGATCGGATTCGGTCGGAAAGGGGAGCGGGTCGCAAAAACGCCCATTCTTTTGTTGCCGCCGAGCTTTGGAGGGCGAACCGTAGGTGTCCATTCCTTATCCATGCACTCCGAAAACTGCCAGAGCAGCCACAGATGCGAATATTCATCAATACCTCTGAGTGCTTCGGGATTTCGGTATTCGGGTTCAAATATAATTGTTGCTTCAAGCTCTTCAACAAGTCCGCTCTGACGCGGAATGCCGAATTTCGATGTGAAATCGCTTTTGACATGAGCGATGATGTTAAGTTCAGTTTTCATATTATTCAGGCCTTGCATTTTTATGAGGAATGTTCTTTTCAACCATCGCCATCAGTTCGTCAAGCGTTACAAGAACGATATCATCGTTAAGCTGACTGACAAAGTAGGCAAGATTTTTAATGTTAACCGTCCAGGGATGAATATTGATGACGCTGTAGCCGTTGATAGAATTTATGTCGGCGGGATAGCTGTTAACAATCGCAGCCTGCTCGTCGAGCCATTCTTTTGTTGTTGTTGCGCCTTCGCCTTCGGGATTCCAGAGCGAAAGACGGTAGGTGATGAAGGGCTTGTCATTCACAAACCATATTCTGCCTTTGCCGCCTGCATAGCGGTCGGGGTCAAGGCTGATAACGCCGCCTTTGATGTTGTCGTATCTCGCATAATATTCAAGCCTGTCCGTGAGAACCTTTTCTTCATATTCATTTTCGGGAGTGCCGTCAAGAATCTGAACATAGCTCATCATACTTCTCTTCATTGAGATTGCAGTCAGGTCAGTGAATCCCGCAAGAGCTTTGAAAGGATATTCTGTGGGGTGAATATATCCCGCACCCGAAACGCCTGCAATGAAATAATCATTTTCGGTCGCATCGGAGTAAACCTGATTAACCGTCACGGGTGAAAATTCCTGAAGCAGGGGAGGGAATGACCAGGTCATCGGGAATTGCTCTTCAAGTGCAAGCTTCTGATAAAATTCGCCGTATCCGTTCTGAATCCACTGCATATTGTCGCCGTCACTCATAACAATTGCGCAGTAATGCTTGGTTGTGTCGGTATAATCCTTTGTTACACTGTGCTTCTGCTGAGGAATTTCGCACTCAAACGATGAAAGATAGCTCAGATTGTGGCTGTGGTCGGAGGGAATTGCGATATTGCCGTTTTTCGATGCTTGTCTGACAAACGAAACCTCATATTTAACCCAGCCGAGAACGGGAACATTGTCGCCGGCATAATCCATAACGCGTCCCCTGAGGAGATTGGTGTCCTCATCGTCATCAATATAGAATGTATAAAATCCCTGCTGAATTGCAAGGTCACGCAGCCCATCGACGATATACTGAAGGCTCATAACCGCACCGTAATTGAATTCTTCCTTGTGTTTTTCAAAGAAACTCCACTGGAAAAGCAGGTTGTATGTGTCGTCGGAATAGTCTTCTTTGAGAGAGAGTCCCGCATCCTTTGCAAGCTGTTCAAGATTTTCGGGTATGGGCAACCAGCCGTAAAGTGCGGCAAGGTTTGTTGCTGCGTTAAGACCTTCGGCCTTTTCGCTTACTCTGTAAAGAACATAGCCCGAATCTGAAATATATGATTTGAATTTGTTGAGAAGAGCGGGAAGAGTCCACGGATTTCCGTTTTCATCGTTGAAAATAACCTCAACTCCGCTTTCGGCAATTTTATCAAGATAGTTGTTGCTGTAAGTGTTGTTTCGTATAAAAATGCAGGGATTTGTTTTTGCAACAATACCCTGAAGAGCAATAGCCACGTGTTTTGCGCCTTCTTCCTGAAGCGCGGCAACGTCAATAACATAAAGCTTGTTGCCGATTTCGTGTTTTTGGCAGATTGATGCAATTTGCTCAAGCTCCGCATCTGTTTTCGGAGCAGGTAATTCAGGCGTGAAAATGCTCAGAAAGAAGATAGCGATTGAGATGAAAAACGCTGTTATGGATTTCAAAAAAACATCTCCTTGTTGCTGTAAGATTGATGCATAGAGAATTAAGCTGAAAAAGACGGTAACTTTTGTTACCGTCTTTTTTCTGGAGCTGCTAGGCGGACTTGAACCGCCGACCTCATCCTTACCAAGGATGCGCTCTACCGCCTGAGCCATAGCAGCAAAAATATTATGGCGACCCGGAACGGGCTCGAACCGTCGACCTCCAGCGTGACAGGCTGGCGTTCTAACCAACTGAACTACCGGGCCATAGTACGCTCGTATCGAACGCATATCATAATACCATAATGTTTTGCTTTTTTCAAGTCTTTTTTTGAAAAAAATTAATTTTTATATTATTTTCTCATCAACCGCTTTTTCAACGAGCTCCGCAAAAAGAGCACAGGACCAGCTGAACCAGCTTCTTGTGAATGTGTCGGGATTGTTTGCGTCAAAGCCCTCGTGCATATATCCCGTGCCGCCGTCGGTTGTTTCCAGCATACGGAGAATATCACGGATTTCGTCGGGGTCAGTGCTTGTGAGACCCTGCATTGAAAGCGCTATGTGCCAGATATAGCCTTCGGGAGTGTGCGGACTGCCGACACCTTTAGCAAACTTGCCTTCGTAATAATACGGATTATCCTTGCTCAGAATAAAATTACGTGTGCGCAGATAAGTTTCATCATCATAAGCGCAGAAGCCAAGATAAGGTGCGGAAAGCAGGCTCGGTACGTTGGCATCGTCAAAAAGGAAATAATCGCCCTTGCCGTTTACTTCGCAGGCATAGATTCTGCCGTGGTTTTCGTGTTCAACAATTGCGTATTTCTCAATTCCGTTTTTGATTTCAGATTTGAGAACTCTGCATTTTTCGATGAGTTCCTTTTCTTCGGGATATGCGGAATTGAGCATCTCGTCAAGATAACCGAGAACAACAACCGCAAACATATTTGATGCAACGAGATAGCCGTATCTGCACGCGTCGTCGCTCGGTCTGAAGCCCGACCAGGTCATACCCGTATACTCAACAGGCTCGCCCATACCGTCATTATGCAGGGTATCCTGATAAGGGCAGTTGTTTCTTGTGAATCGGTAAGGGGATTTTTCAAAATGATGCTGTTCGGTCTGCCAGAGGTCAGCCGTGATTTTTGCGCTTTCAAGAAAATCTTCGCTAAGCACGGAATTATCACCCGTTGCCTTCCAATAAAGATATGCAAGACGGATGGGGTAGCAGAGAGAATCGATTTCATATTTTCTTTCCCATACTATCGGATGATTGTCGGGATGATCGTCGAACTCTCTGTGGTCATTCGGCTCTTTTTTGTACGCATTTGCGTACGGCTCAATTGAAATATACATCCTCTGCCTTCTGATAACGCCTTTTATGATATCTCTGACATCTTCGTTATCCTTCGCCAGAGGAATATAATGCGACACCTCGGCTGTTGAGTCCCTGAGCCACATTGCGGGAATATCGCCCGTAAGCACAAAAACAGAACCATCGTCCGTGAATTCGGTTGCGGTTTCAAGTGTGTTGGGGTAGCAGTTTTTGTAAAGCTTTGCAAGCTTCGGACTGTATTTTTCAATGACGGAGCAATAATCGTCCATTCTTTTTTCAACGCAGGAGGGGAGTTTCACGAAAATCATCCTTTCGGGAGTTAATTATATTTTAAATGATATATTTTTAATGAATTAATGTCAACAAAATTTTAAACTTTTTGTAACATCGGTTTACACATCAGGAATATAATGGTAAAATAAATATACAGTGTTCAATACCTTTGGAGTTGGTGAAATGAAAAAATACGGACTTGTGCTTGCGGGCGGCGGTGCAAAGGGTGCATATCAGCTCGGTGCCTGGAAAGCAATGCGTGAGCTCGGAATTGAGTTTTCAGCAGTTGCGGGCGTTTCGATAGGCTCAATCAACGGTGCTTTCATTGCATCTGATTGCTATGATGAAGCGGTCGAATTCTGGAAAAGCGCATCGATTGATAAGGGCGTCAGCATAACTCAGGAGCTTAAGGACCCCGAGAAGCTTTTCAGCCTGAAAAATATACCCGTGCTTTTTAAAGAAGTTATCCGTAACGGCGGAATTGATGCTTCGCCTACGGAAGAATTTCTGCGTGAATATATTGATGAAGAAAAGGTCAGAAAGTCCGGAACGGATTTCGGAATGGTAACATTTCTGCTTTCCGAATTCACACCTCTTGAAATTTTCTTGAAAGATATTCCCGAGGGAAGGCTTGTTGATTATCTTCTCGCATCGTCGAAGGTGCCGGGAGTGAGCAAAATCGGTCCCGAGGAAGAGCGGTATATTGACGGTGGAGTTTACGACAATGCGCCTATAGGTATGATTCGCAAAAACGGCTATAACAGGGTTATTGTCGTTGATATTTCTGTCAGAAAGGGATTCGGCCACAGATTGGATTTTTCGGGCGCAGAAATGATTTATATAAGACCCTACGATGTTGAAAAGCTCGGTGCCGCATTTGATTTCAACAGTGAGCTGTTTGAAAGACGTGTGCGTATGGGTTATCTTGACACACGCAGGGCTTTCGGCTATCTTTCGGGCAGACGTTTCTATTTTGAAAAGGATGTTTTCAGAGAGATGGTTGTTGAATTCGGAGCAGATGCGGTTGAACAGCTTGAAGAGCTTGCGGAGCTTTCGGGAGTCAATGACCTGAATGTTTACGATAAAGAAAGCTTCCTCAATGAGCTGAAAATAAAGTATATTGACTATAAAACGGAGCTTGCCGCAAAGGAGGAGGAAACCGGTCAGAAATTTTACGGTCCGATTATCAAAAAGCTCTCGCAATTCGGTTCGGATGATAAATTTGCACTTGCGGAAGATATCTTAAATGATATTATTGTATAAACAAAAGGAACGGTTGTCACACCGTTCCTTTTTTGTTGAATAACCGTTAATTTTCAGGAATACTGTTTTACATTTTGAATTCCGAAAAAACAACGTGCAGCTGTGCGCCTTCTATCGAAAGCTCAAGCCAGGCACCGGTTTGCGCATCCCGTGTGATAACGAAAACGCCCCTTTCGCCCGTACCTTTATAAGTCCATATTCCTTCGGAATATGTTATCTGCACGTCAATGCCGTCTTTGATGTTTGATATGGTTTCGGTCAGCAAAGTGCCGAATGTGACCTGCGGAAAACGGTTGAGGTCGGTTTCGAATTTCAGCCCGTCATATGTAACCGTACAGACACCGCTTTTGTAGCCGAGAGAAAGCGGACTCAGAATTTCGGGTGTCAGCATCTGCAGACCGAATTCATCAAAGGATTTTTGCGTGAATAAAGCTGTCATTGAAGCTTCACCGTAAACGATTTTCAGGTTTGTCGTAAAAGCTTCGGGGATTGGCGGAGGAGTTTTTGATTGGGTAATGTTTTGGTTTTCACATCCTGCCGCAAAAATCATAATTAATGCAGCAAAAACGCAAAATGCTTTTTTCAATCAATCACCTGCTGTTATTCAAAATTTGAAAAAAGCTCCGGCAGGTAATTAAGTACATCTGTGGGAAGCATACCTCTCATCGAGGTTTTTTGTGCAACGGCATCGGCGGCAAGTCCGTGGAGGAAAACCGAGCATACCGCAGCGTCAAACGGGTTTATACCCTGAGCAAGAAACGAAATCATTATGCCTGCAAGCAGGTCGCCGCTTCCGCCTTTTGCAAGTCCGGAGTTTCCGGTTGTGTTGAGATATATTCCGTTTGCGCCGGGCGAACAGACAACGGTGTTTGCCGTTTTGAGAACAACCGTAACGTTGTTTTTCTGCGCGAATTCTCTTGCGGTTTCAACCGGGTTTGCCATAATTTCCGCAATGCTTTTTCCGCACAGACGGCTCATTTCTCCCGGGTGGGGAGTAATAATGATTGGTGCCTGAGCTTCTTTCAATATATCTATATTTGTACTCAGCGCATTTATTCCGTCTGCATCAATTATCATAGGAACTTTTATTTCTTTTATCAGATTCTGAACAAGCAGAGTTGTGTCTTTATTGAATCCGATGCCGCATCCGATGAGAACGGCGCTTGTTCTTTTTGATGCTTCGATTATGTCTGCCATTGCGGAGAAATTGAACGTGCCGTCAAAATTCGGTTCAAGAGGGAGAAGAAGCGGCTCGGTGAATTTCGGCGCGATAGCCGCATATGCCGTTTGGGGGAATGCCGCTGTAACAAGACCGACTCCGCTTCGGAGTGCACCGTAAACCGCGAGGTAAGCCGCGCCTGTCATCATCATACTTCCGCAAACGCAAAGCGCGTGACCGTATGTGCCCTTATTTGAAACCGGTTTTCTTTTAGGCAGCTTGTTTTTTATGTCCGAAAGACCAAGCGTGAAGCAGGGCAGCGAATCCAGACTTCTGTAATCTGCGGGGATTATGCCTATGTCGGCAACAGCAACCTTGCCGCAGAGTTTGTTGCAGGGTTTGACAATATGGATGGGTTTATAAGCTGAAATTGCAATCGTCATATCAGCCTTGAAGACCGTTCCCTGAATCGATGCTTTGTCGCAGTCTGCGCCTGCAGGCACATCGATTGAAATAACGGGTGCTTTTGATGCATTTGCCGCCTGGGCAAGCACACTGAGAGAATGGTCGAGAGTCCCCGAAAAGCCTGTTCCGAAAACAGCCTCAACAATGATGTCCGCTCTGTCAAAGAAACGTTTGAGCAGAGTAAGGTTGTTATCATAACGAACAATATCTATGCCTGCGGTTTCAACGAGTGAAAGCATTTCGATTGAGTCATCCGCTTTCGGGTCTCCGCAAGCGAGCATAACGGTAACATCTGCGCCGTATTCCCAGAGCTTTCGTGCGATTACGAATCCGTCACCGCCGTTTTTGCCCTTGCCGCAGATGACAAGTACATCCATTTTGTTTTCACGGCTTATGTTGAATTGTTTTCTTATTATTTTAGCGCAGGCCTGACCCGCGTTTTCCATCAATTGAGAGAACGAAACGCCTCTGTTGACGGCGTTGCACTCTGCCTGATACATCTGATTGCTTGTGACAACAAACATATACTTCACCTCACAAATCTCTATATCCTATATTACCATATAAAATGTATATTTAAAAGAGATTTTAATAAAATTTCCAATATTTTATTGATATATAAAAAATATAGTGATATAATTATTCTGGTTTTTTATAAAGACAAAACGGAGGAATTTCTGTGGAAGAATATATCAACGGTTACATACGCCCGAGGCTTCAGGGGGACGGCGGTGAAATAACGTTTGTTAAACAGGAGGGCGATGAGGTAACCGTTCTTTTGCAGGGTGAATGCTCGAAATGCCTTATTCTTGACCGCTGTCTTGCTTGGATTGAACAGAGAATCGAAGCCGACAGAGGCGAAAAGGTGAAGGTTATCGGAATCCGCAAGAAGCCCTACTTTCAGGATGTGTGAGGTGAGAAAGCGTGGCACATATCAAGGTTGTCAGACGGAGTATGAGACCCGAGGAATGGATTAATCTTCGCTTCGGCTGGCTTAAAAGATATATTTACAGCGAAAAGCACGAAATAACAACTTTCAGAATCAAGGATGCCCGTCAGGTATCCGAAATGAATTTTGAATTCTATGACGGCGGTGAATTCAGACCGCTTAACAAGGGAGATATGTATTTCACTCCCGACGGCACGGCGTTTATAGAAGCCGATTATGAATTGCCCGAACATCTTGAGGGAAAGAAATTCTGCTTCTCGCTCAAAACGGCGGCTGAGATGATTGTTAAGGTCAACGGTGTTTATGTAGGTGGAATCGATCCTAACCGTGAGCGACTGGACCTTTCGCCCTATGTTGAAGGCAGAAAGCTTCGTTTTGAAATTATGGGTTATAACCGCTCAAAGCCCGACGATGAACGTAACCCCGAAAGCCTCAGCGTCAGAGGATGCAGGCAGGTTTTTGAGGGCGGATATATTTCTGTTGTCAATGAAGCGGTGCAGTCGCTTGTCTATGACCTCGAAATGCTGCTTGATGCGGCACTCAGCGAGGTGTTCAACGAGGATTTTTCTGCTCTCGTCATCCGTGAAATCGACACGGCGCTCAATCTGATTGATTTTGACGATGTGCGTGATGATGACGTGAGGGCGGCTTCCGAACATATAGATAAAAACATATTTTCAAATAAAGACTACAAGGGAAGCGGCAGAGTTGCTCTGATTGCTCATTCCCATCTCGATATTGCATATTATTGGCGAAGAATCCACGCGGTACAGAAAAACCTGCGTACGGTGCTTATTCAGCTTCGCCTTATGGATAAATATCCCGATTTCAAATATGCGCACACTCAGGCATATACATACGAAACGGTTGAGAAGTATTATCCCGAAATTTTTGAAGAGCTTAAGCAGAGAATAGCAGAGGGAAGGTTTGAGCCCGTCGGTGCGATGTATGTTGAGCCCGACTGCAACGTCCCCGCCTGCGAAAGTCTTATCCGTCAATGCCTTTACGGTCAGACGTATTTCAGAGAAAAGTTCGGTATAACCGTCAATAATTGCTGGCTGCCCGATGTTTTCGGCAACAGCTGGATTCTTCCGCAGATTCTCAAGAAAAGCGGTGTTGACTATTTTGTTTCAAACAAGATGTCAACCTGGAACGATACAAACAGATTCCCCCACAACAACTTCATCTGGAGAGGAATCGATGGCACGGATGTTTATGCCTGCGTTCCTCCGACCCACTTTATATCGTGGAATATGCCGAGTCAGATTCAGGAAAACTGGGATGCATACCAGGATAAAAACGAGGGCGGTCAGACGATGCAGATGTTTGGTTACGGCGACGGCGGCAGCGGTGCAACCGAAGAAATGGTTGAGCTGATGCACAGGCTCGATAAGCTTTCCGTGCTGCCCGAAACCGAACACATAACCGCAAGGGAATTTCTTTCAAAGAACTTTGACGGCAACGAAGCGCTTTCGGTCTGGGACGGCGAACTTTACCTCGAAATGCACAGAGGTACTTTCACCACCAAATCGAAGCTTAAGGAATATAACCGACGCCTTGAATTTATGCTCAGGGATGCGGAATTGCTCAGTGTTCTGAGAATGAAGGACGGCATTGAATACCCCGCTGAAAAAATCAGAAACATCTATAAAAAGCTGATGATAAATCAGTTCCACGATATCCTCCCCGGCAGTCACATTACTCCCGTTTACCGAGATGCAATGGCGGACTATGAGGAGATGGAAAAAGAGATTACCGAAATTATCGGAGGCGGAAGCAATTATTTCAATACGCTCAATTTCAAACGAAACAGCCTGACCTTTATTCCCGATGAAAACGGCGATACTGTCAGAAAAGGCGAGAAGGGATATTTTGCGATTCCTGCTGTCAACGCACTTTCAAACGGAGAAATCATAAAAGAAAATGCGGCTTCAGACTGGATAAGTATAAACGGCAACAGCGTTGGAACTCCGTATTATTCAATTGAATTTGCGCCCGACGGCAGCATAAAATCTCTTAAGGATAAAGAGTATTGCCGTGAATGGGTCAAAGGCGATTTCAACAAGCTGAAGATGTATCACGATACTCCGGGCAACTACGATGCTTGGGATATCCTTCCGAATTATAAGGACAGACCTTGTAATTTGAACATCGAAAAAGAGCTTGGATTTATTTCTGCAAACGGCGAGTGTGCAGAATTTGCGGTCAGCTTCGCAACCGAAAATAGCAAGTGGAAAATGATAATCCGCCTTTTCCGTCAGTCAAGAGGAATAGAGGTTGAGCATATTGTTGACTGGCACGAAAAGCACAAGCTTGTGAAAGCCGAATACGGATGTAATGTGCTCACGAGGGAGCTTCTCTGTGACACTTCGGCAGGTATTATCCGCAGAGAAACCCACCGCAACACAAGCTGGCAGCAGGCACGCTTTGAGGTCTGCCACCACAAGTGGTGCGATATGGCCGAGCAGGGCGGCGGCGTTGCTCTTATCAATTCGGGCAAATACGGCATTTCGGCGGAAGGCTCGGTTATGGCACTTTCGCTTCTTCGCTCAACAATCCGACCCGACCCGACATCTGATATGGGAGAGCATAACTTCTGCTATTTGATTTATCCGCACGCGGGCGATGTTGTTACGGCAGAAATAAATAATAAGGCGTTTGAATATAATGTGCCGTTGAGAAAAGCGGATGTTGTTGCAAACATCCCCGATTTTTCACCTCTATGGCTTCAGGCGGTCAAGCTTTCCGAAAACGGAAAATATATTGTTATCCGTCTTTGCGAGCAAAACGGCACCAGGGGAGTCATAAATCTTCCCGAGGAGGTAACTCTTCTCAATCTTATCGAAGATGAAATCGGCAAGACCGATAAAATCGAATATTCACCGTATGAAATCATAACCCTCGGGGTTGAAATAAAATAAGGAGTGACCTGAATGAACACATATGAATATTGGCTCACATTTGATGAGACAACAAAAAATGAACTTGAAAGTATTACAGATAAGGCTGAACTTGAGGACAGATTCTATAAAGACCTCGAATTCGGTACGGGCGGTCTGCGCGGCGTTATGGGTGCGGGCGCCAACAGAATGAATAAGTATACCGTTTCAAAGGCGACAAAGGGACTTGCGGATTATCTCAACGCTTGCTTTGACGGCGAGAAATCCGTTGCGATTGCGTTTGATTCAAGAAACAATTCGCAGTATTTTGCAGAGGTTTCGGCAGGCGTGCTTTGCAAAGCGGGAATCAAAGTTTTTCTTTTTGACACTCTTATGCCCACCCCCGTGCTTTCTTTTGCGGTAAGATACCACAACTGTACAGCGGGTATTGTTATCACTGCAAGCCACAATCCCAAGGAATATAACGGTTACAAGGTTTATGACAACAAGGGCTGTCAGCTTGTTCCCGAATATGCGGATAAGGTTATCGGCTATGTTAATGCCGTTACCGATATCAGAGATATTCCCTGTGCAACTCTTGAAGAAGCACAGAACGAGGGCAAGCTTGTTTATATCGGCGAAGAAACTCTCAATGCTTTCCTTGCAGAAGTCAAGACACAGAGCCTTTATAACGAACCCTCCGAGCTTAAAATAGTTTATACTCCGCTTCACGGAACAGGTAATGTTCCCGTGCGCAGAATCCTTGAGGGAATGAATGTTTCTATCGTTAAAGAGCAGGAAATGCCCGACGGTGATTTTTCAACCGTGCGTTCACCCAACCCCGAAGAGAAGGATGCTCTTACCCTTGCTCTCAAGCAGGCTGAAGCAGAGGATGCGGATATCGTTATCGGCACTGACCCCGACTGCGACAGAGTAGGTGTCGGCGTTAAGCACGACGGCAGCTATCAGCTTCTTACCGGCAACCAGACGGGTGCGCTTCTTGTTGATTATGTACTTAAGTTCAAAAAGGATTCAATGCCCGAGAATGCGGCGGTTGTAAAGACTATCGTTACAAGCGGACTCGGTGCCGCAATTGCTGAAAAGCACGGCGCAAAGTCTGTTCAGACTCTTACGGGCTTCAAGTATATCGGCGAAAAAATCTGCCTTTGGGAAGAAAGCGGAGAGAACACATTCCTCTTCGGCTATGAAGAAAGCTACGGCTATCTCGCAGGCACTCACGCAAGAGATAAGGATGCTGTTTCAGCTTCAATGCTGATTGCGGAAATGGCAGCTTACTATAAGAATAACGGCAAAACTCTTGTTGATGCTCTTGACGGCATCTATGCTGAATACGGCTATTATTTCGACTGCCTTGAAACCTTTGTGCTTAAGGGCAAAGAGGGTGCAGAGAAGATTCAGGCGGCAATGAAAGCTATGAGAGAAAGCGGCGAAGATATGTTTGATGACCTTGACATACTTCTCGATTATTCAAAGGGCATTGACGGCCTTCCCAAAGAAAACGTTCTTCGCTTTGATTTCAAGGACGGTTCGTGGGCAGCTGCAAGACCTTCGGGCACAGAACCCAAGCTCAAGCTTTATTTCTCCGTAAAGGGTGAAAACAGGGAAAAGGCTGAAATCAGACAGCAGGCAATCCGTAACACTCTTGCAGCAAAAATTTCAGATTAATAAACAAGGGGACACTCCGATGACAAAAAACGAAGCGAAAATCAAAGCTAAAGAGCTTGTTGCAAAAATGACCGTTGAGGAAAAGATTTCTCAGCTTGTTTATAATGCGGCGGCAATCGAAAGACTCGGCATCAAAGAATATAACTGGTGGAACGAAGGTGCACACGGCGTTGCACGCGCGGGAACAGCAACCGTTTTCCCTCACACAATCGCTATGGCGGCAACCTTTGACCCCGAGCTTATCGAAACCATCGGCGATGTTATTTCAACCGAAGGCAGAATCAAATACAATCAGCACGTTAAATATAATGACTTTGATATTTTTAAGGGCCTTACCTTCTGGGCACCCAACATCAATATTTTCCGTGACCCCAGATGGGGCAGAGGTCAGGAAACCTTCGGTGAAGACCCCTACCTTTCGGCAACTCTCGGTTCGGCATTCATCAAGGGTGTTCAGGGTGATGGTGAGTTTATGAAGGCTTGCCCCTGCTCCAAGCATTATGCCGTTCATTCGGGTCCCGAAAAGACACGTCACGGATTTGATGCAATTGCAAATCCTCACGATATGTATGAAACCTATCTTCCCGCATTCGAAAAAACCGTTGAGGCGGGTGTTGCAGGCGTTATGGGTGCATATAACAGAACAAACGGCGAGCCCTGCTGTGCTCATTCATACCTTCTCAAGGAAGTGCTCAGAGGTAAGTGGGGATTCGACGGCTATGTCGTTTCCGACTGCGGCGCGCTCAGAGATATCTATGCAGAGCATCATTTCACCGAAACAAAGGCCGAAGCGGCTGCTGTTTCACTTAAGAATACCTGCGACCTCAACTGCGGCGAAACCTATTCCGCACTTATCGACGCATACGAGCAGGATCTGATTACCGAAGAAGATATCACCGTTGCGGCTGAAAGACTCTTTATGATTCGTTATCTTCTCGGTGAATTTGAAGAAACAAGACCTTATTCGGATATCCCGTTCTCAAAGCTCGACTGCAAGGAGCACAGAGCTCTCAATCTCAAGGCGGCAGAGCAGTGCCCCGTTCTTCTTAAAAATGAAAAATCGTTTCTTCCTCTTGATAAGGAAACCTCAAAGAGAATTGCCGTGGTAGGTCCGAATGCTCTTTCCGTTACTGCTCTTGAAGGTAACTATAACGGTTATTCGTCCGAATATATAACGGTTGCCGACGGCATCCGCAGAGTGTTTACGAACGCTGATATCAGCGTTGAAAAAGGATCAAATTACTGTGATGAGTCACTCTGCCATTGGAGCGGATTCCAGAATATGATAGGCGACGGTATCGCAACAGCCGCCGAAGCCGATATAACCGTTCTTGCTCTCGGTCTTGACTGCTCAATTGAAGGCGAAGATACCGGCTTTGACAATGATTACACAGCCTGCGGCGATAAGAAAACTCTCTATCTTCCCGCAACACAGCAGAAGCTTGCCGAAGCGGTGTGTGATGTTTGCGAAAATGTTGTAGTTGTGCTTATGTGCGGCAGTGCAATCGACCTTGGGGAAAAGGTCAGAAATCACGCAAAGGCGATTATCCACGCTTGGTATCCCGGTGCATTCGGCGGACTTGCAGTTGCAAATATCCTTGCAGGCGTTGCGAATCCCGGCGGTAAACTTCCCGTAACTATCTATGACGGCAAGCATAATCTGCCCGACTTCGAGGATTACTCAATGCTTGGCAGAACTTACAGATACATCGAAGGCGATGCTCTTTATCCCTTCGGCTACGGTCTTTCGTTCACAACTTATTCTTACGAAAATGCAAAGATTATTTCTGCCGATGAAAAGTCCGTTAAAATCAGCGTTGATGTCAAGAACATCGGCGACAGAGCAGGCACGGAAAGAGTCCAAATTTATGCTTCATTTACCGACAGCAGAACAGTTACTCCTCACTTCCAGCTTTGCGGAATAAAAGCTCTGGAGCTTGAACCCGGTGAAACAAAGAACGTTGAGCTTGAAATTGACCGTTACTGGCTCAAGGCTGTTACCGCAAACGGCGAAAGAGTTGACCCCGACGGAGAGCTTGCTCTTTATATCGGCGGTCATCAACCCGATGCAGTCAGCAACAAACTTACAGGCTATTCCTGCAAAAAAATTGAAATTTAATCAAAAAAATGTTGACAAATCCGTTTTGCGGTGATATTATCTTATTCAAGAAAAGCTATGACGAAGAAGGCAGAATTGCAAAGTTTTCAGAGAGGCAGCGTTTGGTGTGAGCTGTCAGCGGAACAATTCAGTGCTATCCCTTCCGAGCAGAGGCTCCGAAAACCGCAAGGTGAGTAGACAGCTTCCGTATTCGCTGCGTTAAAGCGTAGGACTTGTTGGAGTCCGTTGAGCGGCACGAAAGTGCAATTTGAGTGGTACCGCGGGTTAAGATTTTACTCGTCTCAAAAGTCGGATCGTAGCC
>JAZSLR010000110.1:0-2720 GCA_045535475.1 Acutalibacteraceae bacterium
GAAAGTGACTTCGGCATCTTTTTCTTTTTGCAGTTTTTCGAGTTCGGCTTTTAATGATTTGACTGTGGATTTCGGATTTTCATCAACCCATCGTTTTGCTCGGTAGAATGAATTTAACTCCTTGCTGTGTTCGGTTTTGAATTTATCTCTGCCGAATTTCTTTTTGCTGTATTCATCTGCAACAGATTTATATTTCGCATAATCACCGAGTAATTTAAGACCCTTTTTGAGTTCTTTTATTCTTTCATCAGCAGAATCAATACGGCTTTGAATTTCAGAAACTTCTTCAATCATCTCCCACAAAGAATCCACAGATGTGATGTTGCGTTCCTGAAGAAATGCGACGATTTGTGATACCTGTTTCAAATCCACAACAAGGTCTTTGTTGTAGAAATATTTGCTTTTACCGCTGTGAGCTTCTTGTCGGGAATTCAGATAGTCAATAAGAATATCTGCGATGGTCGGTTCTTTTTCTTCTTTGAATTCGGAAAGAATTTTCTTGATTTCTTCAATCCATTCTTTCAATTCCGCAAGCACTTTTCGTAAATGTTTTCTAACAGAGTTGAATTTAACAATGTCCCGATTCAGAGTGCCGAGAATTGTTTCTTCACCTCTGCGTTCCATTTCCGATGCAGCGGGTCCGAGATGAACTGTCGGAACTAAATCTATTCCTTGCCGTTCATAAGAACGCATATCAATTCTTTCGGGTCGGTTATTCTTTTCGAGATATTCGTTAACTTTTTCTTCCCAAGCGTGACGCCAGATTTCTGCATTTTCTTTTTTGTTCCAATCAACAATATCTTCACGGTGTTCGCCGATACGGTTGCCGTGTTCATCGAGGTCGTAAACCTTTCTGCATTTCGGAAGCCACTTTCCGTTTTCGTCAATCGCTCTCATTGTCAGCATAATATGTGTGTGCGGATTGCCGTCACCTTTATCGTGAACGGCGAAATCGCAACACATTCCTTTTGAAACAAATTGCTCATAACAATAACTGTGAACGAGTTCCGCATACTGCTCAGTCGGTATTTCTATCGGAAGTGCGATGATAATTTTTCGGGCAAGTTGAGAGTTCCATTGTGTTTCAACTTTCTCGGCAGAGTTCCATAAAGTTTCTCTGTCGAGATATTCTTGTGGGGCATTCGGAGGAAGAAGAATTTCAGAGTGGATGACTTCGTTTTGTTTTCGTGTGTAGTTTTTTGTTCGGTTATCATATTCCGAGAAAAGTTTGGAGCCGCTTTGGTAAGCGGCTCCTGCAACAGCGGATTTATTTTCACTCCGCTTTTGTATTGATATTTGAAAATGTGTACAAGCTATTTTTATCACGCTCCTTGTATTTTTAAATTTGGGGTAGACGAAGTCGCAGGGGTGAAACCCTTGTCTGATGAAATCAGCGGAACTTTGTTCCGAGTATTTTTGCAAAAAATCGCAATGCACCGTCAACGGTGTATAATTGCGCACTTTTACAAAGTGGTGTTTTCGTTGCTCTCTCTAAATTGCTCAATCGCTCTGCCGACTGCTTCAAATTGAAACGCAATTTTCAGGATTTCTTCAACCTGCTCGTCTGTCAGTTCGTTGGGATAACCGAGAAATTTTTCAAGCATCGCTCCACGGGTGCAGAGTCTGTGAGTGCGTTCTTTCCGTGTCAGCAAATTTATCTGTGACTCATAATATTTGCTTTTGTTATGTAACACCTTCAGTTCCGCTTCGCCCTTCGATAACAATTCACGAAGTTCGTCAACAGATTTGTTTTTTAGATTTTGATTTGACATTAATTTTTCACCTTCTTTCTGTTTTTTGTAATTGAATTTTTCAAGCATCTCTTGAAAACTATTCAAAGGATATTTTATTGTTTTTTATATTTCGATGCGTTATTATATGAACAGACCGGTCAATGAATCTAATCAGAGGTGACGAGAGCAATGACTATTTATTTAAGTGAAAACATCAAGAGATTAAGGCGAGAAAAAGACCTTACTCAAGAAACTCTTGCAGAATTTTTGGGAGTAACTTTTCAGAGTGTCAGTAATTGGGAACGTGGCGAAAGTTATCCCGACATCACTATGCTTCCTGAAATTGCAGGGTTTTTCAAAGTAAGCGTCGATGAGTTGCTCGGTGTTAACAGAGTTGAGGATGAAGCAGAAATCACAAAAGAACTTGAAGCTTATGATAATATCCGAGATAAAGAATTAAAACAGGAAATAATAAACAGACTTAAAGAAAAGTTCCCTAATGATTTTCGTATTCTTTTGAGATATATGTCTTGCCTTGTTCATTTCAAAGAAAACACACCTGAAAACGTTGCTAAAATAATTGCAATATATGAAAATATCAAACAGAACTGCAACAATGACAAAATACGTATTTCTGCCAAAAGACACATTGCCGAACTCTATAAGGGTCTTTCAGAAAAGGAAGGAAGCGGCATAACATTTGAGGACTGCGAAAAAATCATAAAAGAAATGCCGAGGATGAGAGACGGACAGGAAATGTTCTGTTTTTATTATCCTGAAAACTATCCAAATGGCGATGAGATAATAATGAATACTCTTGAAGAACTATTCTTGTTGCTCAACACAGTTTATTCTCATTATTTTCATTACAACGGCTTTTTCTATGACAGAAACTTCTCTGACGAATGGGTGCTTTCGGCTTTCAAAACAGAACTCGACTTTTTGAATTTTGTTTATGATGATGGTCATTACGGCAAAATGTGGCGA
>JAZSLR010000074.1:0-68246 GCA_045535475.1 Acutalibacteraceae bacterium
AGACAGCGATTTTCAGAGAACTGCAAGACAGAGAAAAATTATGGGTGCTGTTTTTGAAAAAGCAAAAACTTATACTCTTCCCGAGCTTGCAATGTTCTTCAGCGAAATTTTACCGCTGATGGCAACAGATATGACGCAGGACGAAATGATGACTCTTGCACTCACTTTTGCATCATCGTTTCAGAACGTCGAAACAGAAAGCTATATCGTTCCCGCAGAAGGGACTTATAAAAATGCTATGATAAGAGGAATGGCAGTCCTCGTACCCGACCTCTATGAAATCAAAAAACTGATTTTTGAAGAATATCTGCCAATGTAATTCCAATCTGTTCAGCTTTAACTTATAAATAAAATGGTGACAAAATGAAAAAAACACTATCATTATTGTTTGTTTTACTAATTGTTTCCAACTGCTTTTATTTTGCTTCTTTTGCCGAAGAAAACTTAACTTCCGCATCAGACAATATGGATTTTGCTGTAAAAACTGCAGAAATCATAAAAAATGATTCTGACGAATCATCGATGTTGAGAATTATAGGCAAACTTCATCCCGAAACTTCGGATTTCAATTTTCCTTATATTGCTGATTGTGTTATTTCCGAAGACGGCAGATTTGTTTTGCAGTTTTCATCGGAGAAAGAACTTCTTTCTTGCCTTGAAAAACTGAACAAAAATCCCGATATTGTCTACGCTGAACGCGACTGCGAAATTTATACTGCAGCGGTTGAGGAAACAGGCGAATATTTGTCGTGGGGTGTTGAGGCGATTGAAGCGGATGTTTACTCAAAGTTTCTTGCGCCGTTGACCTCCGATAAAACCGTTACCGTTGCGATAATTGACAGCGGTTCGGAAGATATCGATTTTATCAAAGACAAACTGGTTCAGGGTTATGACTTTTTTGAAAATGACAACGATGCTTTTCAGGATGAAAGCATTGACAGTCACGGAACATTCCTCGCAAGCATTGTTGCGGACTGTACCCGTGATATTCCCGTGAAAATTATGCCCGTAAGAGTTCTTGATTCCAAAACAGGCTCACTTATAAATATTATCAACGGTATTATTTATGCGGTTGATAACGGGGCGGATGTTATTAACATAAGTCTCGGCGCGGTTTTGAATAATTGCAAATCGCTCGAAGATGCCATTAACTATGCCGAAGAAAAAAATGTTTCGGTTGTTGTTTGTGCAGGCAACGCAAAAATGGATATAAAAAATTACTGCCCTGCGCACATCGAAAATGCAATCACGGTTTCTTCAATTAATTCGGAATATGAATTCTCCGAAAGTTTTTCTAATTTCGGGGATAAAATTGATATCTCTGCTCCCGGTGTTAACATCAAAGGCTATAATGCCTCTGGTGAGATAACTGTTTTAAGCGGCACATCGATGTCTGCCGCCTATGTATCTGCCGCTGCCGCAATGTACCGTCTTGACAATACCGGCTGTAACACTAAGCAAGTCAGCGATGCATTGATATCCTGTGCAAAAGACTACGGTGATTCAGGTTGGGATAAATATTACGGACACGGCGTACTCAAGCTCGGTAATATAAAAAAATCAACATCTATACCCGTCGAATCCGTTGCATTTCCGCAAAGTTCATATACTCTTTCAGTTGGTGACACAGTTGAAATTGAGCCCGTATTCTCACCTGCCGATGCAACCGATAAATCGTTTATCCTTTCGGCAGGCAACGGAAATATTTCGATAAACGGCAATATCATAACCGCGGTTTCAGATGGTGTTTCAATTCTTACTGTCACAAGCAATGACGGAAATTATTCAGACACGGCTGAAATAGTAATAAGTAAAACCGCTCCTGAAATTGTTCCACCTGAAATTATCGCAAAGCTGAAAATCAAAAATAATCCCGGCACCAAAACAATCAATTACGGCGAAACACTCCGCCTTACCGCAGAAATAAGTGACAGACCTGAAAATTCTATGGTTTGGTGGTATGTTGACGGAGTCAAAATCAGCGAAGGTGAAGTATTTGAGACGGCAGCCTTAACGGGTAACATAAATATTACTGCAAAGCTTGTTGATGTTGACGGATTGCCTGTAATTAATTCGCAGGGAATCGAAGTATCCGACACCGAAAACGTTACGGTTAAATCGGGATTCTTACAAAAACTTATTTCATTTTTTAAATATCTTTTCAGGCTGAACAGAACCGTTGTTCAATTCATTTTTAAGGATTAAAATAAAGGCTTGTATGGTCAATCAGTCCATACAAGCCTTTTATCATTCTACAAGTTCGTTTTCTATAAGCTGCATAAGGAAATCCTTTAAATCTGCTTCAGCTTCTTCCTTGGATACATCGTAGTTGCCGAGCATTGCGTCCAGAAGTTCGTCAAAAGTCTTTTCTGTTTTAAGCTCGTCCCACAAGAATTTGCTTACCTCATTGAGTACAATGATATTTGAGCCCACGGAGTTGTCAACAGGCACAGCGAGATACTCGCCCGCGATTTCTCTTGCAACATAACCTTGCTTTATATTGAATTTTCTGCTTTCCATATCAATTACCTCACATATAAAATTCTTTGTACCACTCTGCGAATTTGCGCAATCCGTCACGCAGGGAGGTTGAGGGTTTGAAGCCGAAATCTCTCTCAAGTGCGGATGTATCAGCATATGTTACAGGCACATCGCCTGCCTGCATCGGTACGAGCTGTTTGTGTGCCTCAAAATCATAATCGGCGGGCAGAACTTCCGCACGGATAAGCTCCTGCTGAAGAATATCAACGAAATCAAGAAGGTTTTCGGGGCTGTTGTTGCCTATGTTATAAACTCTGTAAGGCGGAACGGGAAGTCCGTCCTCGCCGTTTTCTTTTTCGGGTGCGCACTGCATAACGCGCTTCACGCCTTCAACAATATCGTCAACAAAAGTGAAGTCTCTTTTGCAGTTGCCGAAGTTAAAAATCTGAATGTTATCCCCTGCCCTGAGCTTGTTTGTGAATCCGAAGTAAGCCATATCTGGTCTGCCCGCGGGTCCGTAAACGGTGAAGAAGCGAAGTCCTGTTGAGGGAATATTATAAAGTTTCGAATAGGAATGAGCCATAAGCTCATTACTCTTTTTTGTTGCCGCATAAAGGCTTACGGGGTTATCAACCTTGTCGTCGGTGCTGTAAGGAATCTTTTTGTTTGAGCCGTAAACCGATGATGAAGATGCATAAACAAGATGCTCAACGGGATGATTACGGCAAGCTTCGAGAATATTATAGAATCCGATGATATTGCTTTCGATATAAACATCGGGATTTGTTATTGAATAGCGCACACCTGCCTGAGCCGCAAAATTGACAACAACATCAAAACCGTATTTCTCAAAGCATTCGCCAATGAGTGCTCTGTCAGCAATATTACCTTTGATGAAAATCCATTCGCATCCGCTTTTTTCTGCGGCAAGCTTTTCGATTTCGCCGAGTCTGTATTCCTTTATCGAAACATCGTAATAATCATTCATATTGTCGATGCCGACAATCTTTATTTCATCAACAGTTTTCATAAGCTCGGTTACAAGGTTTGAGCCGATGAAACCCGCCGCACCCGTAACAAGCACGGTTTTTCCGTTGAGATTTACATTCTGTACCAACATAATTATTCCTCACTTGAATCATCCGTAAATTATATTGTTCACTCTTCTTGCGGCATCATTGATGTCAAACGAAATAATCGCCATGCCGTTATAATACTTATAGGTATATGCATTGCTGAAGGGCACATGGTGCGAATCGATATTCAGTCCGCTTCTTATTGCGTCCGTTGCAATGTTGCCGATAACAGAGGTAAGCTCTGTTAAGCTGATATTAGTTTTTACAAGACCGAATGCAAAATTTGTCAGATCATATATCTCCGAAATGCTCTTTTCTCTTACTATCTTTTTCGCAAGCGTTTCGATAACATTTCTCTGTCTTTCAGTACGCTTGAAGTCGCTGTCAATTTTGCGGATTCTCATATATGCAAGCGCTCTGTCACCATTGAAATTATTCGGGCCTACATTGTAGCTGACTTTGCCGCCGCTGTAGTTTGTCAGGTAATCAACCTCTTTCTGGGTGAGGCTGATTGTAACTCCGCCTGCCTTGTCGATAAAATCGGTAACGCCGTTGAAATCAACAACAACGAAACGCTGAATATCAAGGTCAAAAAGCTGGTTGACTGTATTGACTGCAAGTCCGACGCCATCAAACGAATAAGCGGCGTTGATTCTGTTCCATCCCCTGCCCTCGATGGGTACAAGCGAGTCACGGAGAACGGAAATCATCTTTATTGCGCCAGTTTTTTTGTTATAGGACACAACAATCATTGCGTCGCTTCTGCCTCTTTCACGGGTAACGTCTCTTGAATCCGTTCCCATAACAAGAATATTTTCGATGTTGGGGTCTTTCTTCGGGACTTTATATATCGGGGTTTTGCCGTAAACACTCTTTACATTTTCGTTTCTGCCGAATGATGCGTTTCTGTCAAGTCCGTCATCTATCGCAGAGCCGTTTCCGCCTTGGTTTACACTGTTGGCAAGAGTTTGAGGTTCGGTGAAGTCTCTGCCGAGATCCTCTTCCCTGAGAGTAACATCCTTCCACTCTTCGGGCTGAGGGTCGGTTTCGGGCACAACGTATTCATCCGTTCTTTCAACAATATCAACCTCTTCATAAGCGTTGTTATTATAGCTGATGATAAGAGGAAGAGCCACACCCGCAATTGTACCGATTACAAGAACAAACGGAATAAGCAGAAGTAATGCCAATATTCTTTTTTTCTTTGATTTCTTTTCCATAAAAGCACCCGTTTCGTTATAACTTTTATATATACTATGTATTTTATCATAATCTTTTAAAAAATACAATATAACAACGTAAAAATGCCCACGGCGGATACCGCGGGCATTTTATCAATCAAAAATAACGTATATTTCGTGCCAGAGTGTTTCGAGGATATTACGGATTGTGCGGATGAGTTTTTCGATAAAGTTTTCGCCTTTGTATTCCGTATCTGTACCCGTACCGCCGTAACAGCCGATGTTATTGCTCTGAATCGGGTTGCCGTAAAAATCCTTTTCAATTCCATCAACCGCAGCACCTGCGCCGATAAGCGGCGAGTCTTTCGAAAGCATAAAACTGTTGACATCCGAATAATCCGTGCCGCTGAAACCGGGCACTGTATTCATTGCGTTGAGGTCAACAAGCGGAGTCATAACATTGTAATAGCAGTTATTTTCAAAGACATTTCCTCTTGACGGGTCAAGGTCATAGGCAAATGTTGCACCGTTCATGGGAACAATAATATTGTTTGCGATATATGAATTAAAGAGATTCTTGAACTGGAATTCACCGCAGTTGACAATGGTGTTGTTATAGAAGCTGAAATCGTGCTCGCCCTGCGCACCGACTGCGGTTGTTGTGCGTCCGCCGTTATCGTTGACGGAAAGACAGTAGCGCACGGTGTTACCGTGATGGCCGCTGTGATTGGGGCAGTTGCACATAAAGCGTACATTATCGTGGGAGTAGATATACTGATAAGTGCAGTTGTGGGTGTAAGAATCGAAATCAACCGCCATACCGTCGCCGATATTCTTCTGCCCTGCTATTTCGCAATACTGAATGGTGCTGTTTCTGCTTCCCCAGAACCACATTGCGGCGGTAAAATATTCAACGTCGCCGTTTTCCAAAAGTTCCGCGCCGCCCTGGCAGCAATTGATTGAGCGACAATGGGTAACAAGCGCGCCGTCACAAATACCGACAACAACAGCCTCGGCATCCATCTCGTGGAAATAGCATTTTTCTATAAGCAGACCTTCGTTATAGATGGGGTCGATATCCTTTTCTTCGCACCAGGGTGTCTGACTGTCATTCCACGAACCCCAGATCATAAATCCGTTTCCGCAGTTATAGACTTCGCAGTTGCTGATTGTGAGGTCATTGACGGCATATCTCGACTTTGCGGGCAGACCCTTGACTATAACCGCTGCTCTTGCGGCTGCCGCGCCGTTTGAAAAATTGTCACGGCTGTGGACTTTATAGTTCTGCATATCCTCGAAATAAACATTATCAATGACAATGCCCTCGGAGGTCTGATTATATGTATCAATCCAGATACCGCCGCCGTTGGGTGCTTTGATATGAAGATCGGATACGGTCACATAGGAACAGTCGAAAAGCCTTAACACTTCTGTTTTGTCGTTGGTGTAAAGAATTGCCCTTTCACCTTCACCATAAGACGAAACGACTATGGGATTATCCTTTGTTCCGTTGCAGGTAAGGGTTGCGGCGCATTCGTATTCGCCGCCGTTTTTGAACAGAAAATGTGTTCCGGGTTTAATATCAAGATTTTTGAGCCCTGCAAGAGTTTTTACGGGGCTGTCAATCTCCGTTCCGCTGTTTGCATCGTCACCGTTAACGGAATCGATATAATAATAGTTTCTGTCGGCTTGAGATGCATAAGAGAAAAATCCAACACTTCCCAAAATAACCGAAAATACCACGATGAAACATAAAATTCTGATTGCTTTTTTCATTGATATTTCTCCTTGTTTTTATTCTTACCCGTTAATTATAAACAACATTTACAGTAAACGCAATACGCAACAAGAAAAAATATACCCGACAATGTCTTGCACATTAACCTCCCGTTTTCAGATTTTTGTATGATATCCGTGTGCCGCCATATTGTTTGTCGGGTATGGTGTTAGTTTAACATCATCGGGTGCCATTGCCGCCCCCATATTGTTGGGGTCTTTAATGCCGTAATCCTGAATTCTGCCTATCATAATCTTCTCAATTCTTGCCTTGGCTTCGCTTTGGGTTACCACCGCCGCACCTGCCGCTGTTGCGGTCCATTGCGCGGTAGGAGTGCGCTGACCGCCGTATTCAAGAGGCATTCTGAACTGCTTTTCTGCTGAACAGAAATGCGACGAAGTTGACGCAACGGCGGTTTCGGCTATCCTGCTGTCAACACATACAGCCGCAGCTGCAAGCGAAAGAGACATTGTTGAACACGCACCATAAAGACCCGCAAACGGAATACCCAGTTCACGTATGCCGAAGGTTGTGCCCATACATTGGTTAAGCAAATCGCCGGCAAAAATGACATCCGCATCCTGCGGCGTTATTCCTGCTTTGGCGATTGCGCGCGAAACTGCATCTCTGTGGATAACGCTTTCCGCCTTTTCCCACGATTTTTCTCCTGCCATTGCATCTTCATAGATGTAGTCGAATTCTCGTCCGAGAGGACCTTCCCCTTCTTTTTTGCCGACAACCGCCGCATATCCCGATATTCCCGGTGCAGACGGCAGCGACAAAGTATATTTTCCCTGCCTTACGGGCACAAACATCACCTCAATTAAAACAATTCACTCATATTATCTTCAAAAAATTACAGATTATTCCCATAAAAAAGTGTGTGCCCCAAATAGAGGCACACACCGAAAATCAGTTTTTATTCTGCTTTTTAAAATATTTCATTGCAACCAAAAGCACGCAGACACCGAGAATCGGGAAAACTGCAGTAACAAGCATACCCGCCTTAAGTCCGACCTGCTCTGCGGCGAGGCTGAATTTTGCGCCGATATCGGCGGCGAAAGCGCTTGCTGCAACCTTGTCAACAACAATTCCGAGAAGCTGAGGAGCAACCGATGCACCAAGGTCACCGCTCGCCGCCATAAGCGCATATGCGGCAACTCCGAGACCGGGAAGATTTTCTTCCATCATAATAAGCGAACCCGGCCAGAGCATCGACGTGAAAAGTCCCGTAAAGATGCACGCAAGGAAAACAAGGATTGCGTTCGATGAAAGACCAGCAACAACATAACATACCGCCGCGCCAATCATACCGCCGAGAAGAACTCTCATTATGTTTTTGCCGAATTTTGCGTAGCTGATTCTTGCAATGCCGAGAAGAATCGCAAACATCGCCATTCCGAGGATATCGCCGAGGGCTTTATCAACGTGAAGGGCATTCTCCATAAATGTTGAAACCCAGCTTGACATTGAATTTTCTGCACAGCTTCCGAAGAAAATCGCACCGACGCAGATTGCAAGCGCAAAAGCTCTTCTGCCCGTGCCCTTTGTTCCCTCGGAACTGTGAGTAACATCCATATCGGGCATCGGCGAAAGCATAAACATAACCGATGCGATAATCGGCAGAAATGCCCAGAAAAGGGTGAGATACATCCAATTCTGTGTTCCGAAAAATCTGAGGAATAAGGTGCTGACAACAACAACCGTGAACACGCCGAAGGCATAGAGCGAATGAAGAAGGCTCATATCCTTCTGCGGATTATCGGACGGAATTGCCGCGATAACGGGGCTGAGAAGCACTTCCGAAAGACCTGCCGAAACCGAGAAAAGCACCGTTCCGATAAGCAGACCTATATATGTATTCTGCGGAAAAAGAGTCGGCGACAATGCGTAGACAAGCAGACCCGCAGAGGTAATCAGCGGCATAACCCTGACCACCTTTTTGACGTTGAAATATTTGGTGAACACAGTGAAAATGAGGTCAATTGCAAGCTGAGTGCAAAAATTTGTCAGCACGAGAGTGCCGAGAAGGGTGTACGAAATTCCGTACATATCCTGCAGCGTTGCAAAAAGCAGCGGTGGCAAACTGAAAATTGACGACATTGTGAAATATGCCGTGTAGCACGCAAGCTTGGTGCGTTTGAAATTCTTTTCTTTCATACCGTTTCTCCTTGATTGGGATATTAACGGTATTATATATTTATTCTTGCGGTTTTGCAAGGGAAAACAAAACTTTTCTTGAAAATATAAAAACGGCTGCCGAAACAGCCGTTTTATGAGTTTATTCGTTTGTTTCAATTGGTGATAAGGCGGTTGAGGTTATTTCTTCGGGTATTGTAGTTGTTATTTCTGTTACAATTTCAGTTTCACCGTATTTGGAATTGATTTCAGCTTCCATTTGTTCGATATCTATCCAGTCTTCTGTTAGAGGTGTGTGTTCACCGCTTGCTACAGCTTCTTCAAAATCCGATTCATAGACAAACGGGTATTCGCCGCTCAAGTAATATTCGTTTATTATTTCATCGTCAAATGTATAGATTATATCAGGGTTATACAATTCAAACATTTCTTGGTTTATATAATCTTTAGGATTCATTGACAGAGGCGGACTGTTTGGATCATAAATAACCTTTGCAGCTTCAAGATTAGCTCTCTCAAAATCTTCCTTGGAGATATTGAAATGTTGAACAAACAGTTTGACAACCATCTCGTTTGTTTCATTAGGATCTTTTGCATATATTTCTTCTTCCCAATCTTTCAATTCATTTTCATCTACCAGCAAAGAAAGTTGATATGAAATATTATAATAACATTGGCGA
The DNA here is from genome assembly GCA_045535475.1 of Acutalibacteraceae bacterium. Lineage (GTDB taxonomy): Bacteria > Bacillota > Clostridia > Oscillospirales > Acutalibacteraceae > CAG-177. The sequence continues at coordinate 9,335 of JAZSLR010000074.1, forward strand.
TATTTTTCTTGAACAATTTCACCACCGCCTACATCATTTTCTGTTGTATTCTCGATTTTTTGTGGGGACTGAACAGAGGTTATCTCAACAGCTTTTAAAGACTCTTTTTCGCTTTGCTCTGTAGCGCTGTGTACGGGTATGTCATTGGTATCGTTGTGATTCTTGTACGCAAAAGCAGCTGTTACCGCAATTATCAGCACGCATATCGCCACGGCAAAACTTTTGAAATTCAGAGAAAAATGAGTCGCTTCCTGAACTTCGTTTTCTTTGCATATGTTTATTATCTCTGCTTTCTTCTCTTCTGTAAGCTTTATCTTATTTCCGTTTTCGCAAAACTTATTGAAATCCATTCCTATCACTCCCCTCTGTAAACCTTTTCAAGAAGCTTTCTGCCCTTCTGCAATCTCATCTTGACTGCCGACGGCGTTTTGCCTATCATTTCGGCGATTTCGTTAACCTTATATCCGTCTATGTAATGCAGAATAATCACTATCGAATATTTCTCGGGAAGAGAAACCAGAGCTTCAAGCACGGAAGACGCATCTTCGCTGACCGCATTTGCCGTTACGCTTTCCAAATCCGCATCGGAATATCTGTTTTTTCTTTTAAGCACATTACGGCTGTTGTTGGTTGCAACTTTTATAAGCCAGGCTTTTTCGTGCTGACTGTTTTCGAACTGCGGAGCTTTCTGAATATACTTCAAAAAAGTTTCCTGAACCGCATCCTGAGCATCGGCTTCGTTTTTCAGAATCACAATGCACACTCTGAAAATCATATCCGCATATTCTTCAACCGCTTTTTCAATATCATTTTTCAACGGGATATCTTTCTGCATTTCCGCACCCCCTCATTAATAATACAATTCAGAAAGCGGTTTGGTCAATTTATTTTTAAAAATAACAAAAACCGCCCGAAGGCGGTTCGAAAGTCATCTCAAAAATATATAATACACAACGCCGTAAATTACTGCAGCAAGCGTGCCGTAAACCAATACAGGGCCCGCTATTCTGAACATCTGCGCGCCCGTACCGAGGATTCTGCCCTCGCTCTGAAATTCCATCGCAGGCGATACAATCGAATTGGCAAATCCCGTTATGGGTACAATTGTGCCCGCACCCGCATAGATGGCAATGTCATCAAAAACTCCGAGTGCCGTCAGAATCGCGGCAATCACAATCAGCGTTACGGGTATCATCAGCTTCACTTCATCCGCATCAAGACCGAGTTTTTCATAAATCATACCGAAGCCCTCACCCAGCGCACAAATGAATCCGCCGATGATAAATGCAAAAATTCCGTTTTTGACTTTATTTGTCGGCGGCGATGCTTTTTTCGCCATTCTGCCGTATTCTCCGCCTGTTATCGCCATAAAATCACTCCTTAATATTCGGTTTTATCGTTTCCGAAAAACGTAATTTTATTCACGCACAATGAAGTGTTGACATATTTTGAAAAAAATTATAAAATAACTTGATAATTAAAAATTGACAGGAGTGTTTTTTATGGCAGTTAAAAAACTTCAGTATTTCGCAGGCGGCAAATGGCTTGATTCGTCTTGCGAAAAATATATGGATGTCTATAATCCCAGCACGGGCGAAGTTATCGCACAGACTCCCTGCTGCACAAAGGACGAGGTAAACGAGGCTATCGCTTACGCTAAAGAAGCGTTCAAGACTTGGTCAAACACACCCGTTATGAAGAGAGTTCAGGTTGTTTTCAAATTCCGTGAACTTCTCGAGGAGCATATGGACGAGCTTACCGAAATCTGTGCAAGAGAGCACGGCAAGGTATGGAGCGAAGCAAAGGGCGATATTCTCAAAGTTAAAGAACCCGTTGAGCTTGCCTGCTCGGCGCCCTCGCTTCTTATGGGCGAAAGTATGAGAGATACTTCAACCGGCTACGATACAACACTTTACAGAGAACCCGTCGGCGTTTTCGCAGGCATCGTTCCCTTTAACTTTCCCGGTATGATTCCTATGGGTTGGATGTCACCCCTCTGCATCGTCTGCGGTAACACAATCGTTCTCAAAGCGGCATCAATGACTCCGATGACCTGTATGAGACTTGCAGAGCTCTGGCAGGAAGCAGGTCTTCCCGACGGCGTTATCAACATCGTCACCTGCTCAAGAAACGAAGCTGAAATCTTTATGGACCACCCCGACGTAAAGGGTATCACCTTTGTCGGTTCAACAAGCGTTGGTCTTCACATTTATTCAAGAGCTGCCGCAAGCGGCAAGAGAGTTCAGGCTCTCTGCGAAGCAAAGAACCACGGTCTTGTTCTCGAGGATGCTGCTCTTGAAAGAAGCGCAAGAGGCATCATCAATTCCTCATTCGGCTGTGCGGGTGAACGCTGTATGGCTCTCCCCGTTATCGTCGCTCAGGAAAGCATCGCCGATGAGCTTGTGGGATATCTTGTGAAATTCGCAAAAGAGCTTAAGCTCGGCCCTGCATACGATAAGGAATCCACCCTCGGCCCCGTTGTTACCGAAGCTCACAGACAGTCCATCCTCAAGTGGATTGAAAAAGGCATCGAAGAGGGCGCAGAGCTTGTTCTCGACGGCAGAAATCCCGTTGTGCCCGGCTACGAAAACGGCTTCTACGTCGGCCCCACAATCTTTGACCATGTTACCGAAGATATGACCGTCGGTCAGAGAGAAATCTTCGGACCCGTTCTCTGCATCAAGAGAGTTAAAGATTTCGAAGAAGGTCTTGCGGTTATGAACGCAAACCCCTTCGCAAACGGCTCGGTTATCTTCACTCAGAGCGGCTACTATGCACGTGAATTCGCAAAGAGAACAGACGGCGGTATGGTCGGTGTTAATGTTGGTATCCCCGTACCCGTCGGCGTATTCCCCTTCACAGGTCACAAGCAGTCATTCTTCGGCGACCTTCACTGCCTCGGCAAGGACGGATTCCGCTTCTACACAGAAACAAAGGCGGTCACCACGCGCTGGTTTGACGAAGAAGAAATGAAAGCAAAGACCGTTGACACCTGGGACGGCTCAGTCGGCGGCGAATAATAACAAATCAAGCGGCTTGAAAAACAAGCCGCTTTTTTATGTTTTCATTATAAAATTCAGCACAAGAGTGCCTATCACTCCGGGCAGACCGAGCACTATGTAAGAAATAACCGTATACCAGTTGACGGCAATCGTGACTCCCGTTATCATTCCCGTCAGATTTACGGCAAAAAGCGCAGCAATTCCCTGCACGGCAGAAAGAAAAAAGCTTGTTGCGCCCTTTTCGCTTTTCACTACCCACCACGCAACGCAGACGGCGCAGATAACCGCCGCCACGATAAAGAGCGCATTCATCAGATTACCTCCTTGCCGAATACCGATATTTCGGCGCACTCAATCCCCTTTTCCTTTGCCTGCTTGATAAGATAGCGGTAAAGCGCTTTGAGTGACTGTATTTCATAAATTATCGAATCGAGAAGGTCTTCGTTGCATTCGTTTTCGAAACGGCTGTATGCGCTCTGAAGGCGCTGTGACGTTTCGCGAATCTGCTCAAGAGTGACATCGCGCACGGGCGTAACGGGCTTTCTTATCTTCTCATAATAAAAAATCTTTGCATTATTAAAATATTTTTCCATAATTTTTCGTCCTCCGATAAATATTCTATGGAAATTGTTGGACAAATATGATAGAATAATACAGATAATATCATTTAATTCCGTTTTGGAGGTTAAATTATGAATTTGTATCCCATAAAACTGCTCCCCTACGTTTCCGAAACCATCTGGGGCGGCAGAAAACTGATTGAAGAATACGGCGTTGAAACCGAAAAAAGCAATGCCGCCGAAGGCTGGATGCTCTCGTGCCACGATGCAGGCGCAAGCACCGTTGCAAACGGCTCATTTGCAGGCAAATCATTTGCCGATGTTGTAAAAGAAAATCCCTCACTCTGCGGCAAAAACGCAGAGAATTTTGAGGATTTCCCCATTCTCATCAAATTCATCGATGCAATGGATAATCTTTCCGTGCAGGTGCATCCCACAAAAGAATACTGCGAGCTGACGGGCAAGGGTCAGAGCAAGACCGAATGCTGGTATATCATCGACTGCGAAGAGGATGCAGGTCTTATTCTCGGCTTCAAGGATAAGATTTCTCCCGAGGAATTCAAGGCTGCAATCGCAAACAACACTCTCACGGATTATGTTGAAACCGTTAAGGTAAAGAAGGGCGATTTCTTCTTTATTGATTCGGGTACGCTTCACGCAATCTGCAAGGGCATTCTTCTTGCCGAGGTACAGGAAAGCTCAAACACTACTTACAGAATTTATGACTACAACCGTGTCGGTGCCGATGGCAAACCTCGTGAGCTTCACGTTGAGGACGGCGCGGCTGTTACTAAACTCGAAAAATATTCACAGCCTGATTTCTCGAATCCCGCTCTTGATACGGATGAACGCAGACTGCTTGCAGACTGCCCCCTCTTCAAGGTGTGGAAGCTTGATATCGACGATGAAATCGGCGGCAGCGCCGGCGAGGATTCTTTTGTTTCGCTTCTTATTATGGACGGCGAAGGCACTCTTGAATCCTGCGGCGAAACTCTTTCGCTCAAAAAGGGCGACAGCATATTCATCCCTGCAAATGCAGGCGATTACAAGCTCTCGGGCAAACTTGAAATAATAGAAACAAGAATTTAAGGATACAAAATGGCAGTTGTCAGTGTACAGAATTTAAAAGTTGATTTCGGCGGCAAGGTGCTGTTTGAAAATGTTTCGTTTGACGTCAATCCCGGTGAATTCGTTGGACTCATCGGCGCAAACGGAACCGGTAAAACCACGCTTTTTAAGGTTATAACGGGCGAGGTTGAGCCCACCGAGGGCGGAGCGTTTGTCGGCAGAAATGTTAAGGTCGGCTATCTTGAACAGCACGCTTGCCACGGCTCTGTGAGAACGGTTTATGACGAGGCACTCAGCGTTTTCGAGCCGCTTATGCAGATGGAGGCGGAGCTTGAGGACATCGCCGCCGCAATAGATAATCACGAGGGCGACCGTGATGAGCTTATTGAAAGACAGACCCATCTCAATGAGGTTTTTCAGGAGAAAGATGGACTTACCTTCAGAAGCCGCACGCGCTCGGCTCTCATCGGTCTCGGCTTCAACGAAAATGATTTTTACCTTTCGTGCGATAAGCTCAGCGGCGGTCAGCGCTCAAAGCTGAGTATGTGCAAGCTCCTTCTGAGCGGTTCGGATCTGCTTCTGCTCGACGAGCCGACAAACCACCTTGACATCGCAGGCACGGAATGGCTTGAAAACTATCTTTCCACCTTCAGAGGAACAATAATCGTCATTTCCCACGACCGTTATTTTCTCGACAGAATAACCACCAAAACCGTTGAGCTTTCCCACGGTAAATGTCATTGCTCAAAAGGTAATTATACAGAATATCTGAAACTCAAAGAGGAACGTCTTGAAAGCGAACGCAGGGCATATGAAAATCAGCTTGCGGAAATCAAACGCATTGAGGGAATCATTGAGCAGCAGCGTTCTTTTGCAAGAGAACGCAATTTTATAACCGCCGAAAGCAAACGCAAGATGCTTGAAAAAAAGAAGGCGGAGCTTGTTGTTCCCGACCCTCCTCTTTCAAAAATGAGAATGAAATTCACTCCCGTATGCGAAACGGGCAACGATGTGCTGAATGTCAGCGGACTTTCGAAATCCTTCGGTCTGAAAAGACTTTTTGCGAATGCGGATATGGAAGTTTTCAAGGATGAGCGTGTTTTTGTGCTGGGTACAAACGGATGCGGTAAAACAACGCTTCTTCGCATTCTCACAAAGCAGCAATCCGCCGATGAAGGTACATTCAGCTTCGGCTCAAACGTTAAAATCGGCTATTTCGACCAGAGCCTTGAAAGTCTGAGAGGCGGAAAAACCGTTATTGATGAAATATGGGACGAGCACCGTCTGTTTACCGAAACAACCGTACGCAGCTATCTTGCCCTCTTCCTTTTCAGAGGCGACGATGTTTTCAAGAATGTCGATAACCTCAGCGGCGGCGAAAAAGCGAAGCTCTGCCTTCTGAAGCTGATGCTTTCGGGCGCAAACGTGCTCCTTCTCGACGAGCCGACCAACCATCTTGACATTCCGTCAAGAGAAGTGCTTGAAGCTGCTCTCGAGGACTTTGACGGCACGATAATCGCAGTTTCGCACGACAGATATTTTATCAACAAGCTTTCAACCAAGATTTACAGAATGACCGAAAACGGCTTTGAAAAGTTTGACGGCGACTATAACGCTTACGCGGGAATTGCTCTTGCACAGGCCAAAGAAAAGCCGAAAAAAGCCGAAAACAAGGTCAATTTATATAAGCTGCGCAAAGAACGTGACAGCGAAATGAACCGCCTCAAAGGTAAAATAAAACGTACCGAAGAGGAAATCGACCGACTCGACGGCGAGATTACTGAAATCAACGGTATTCTTTCATCTCCCGAATCGGCGGCAGACTACGAAAAAATAATCGAACTCACTCGAAAACTCGAAGAGCTTACAGAAACCCAACTCGGAATTATGGACGAGTGGGAACAAATGAATTCAAGACTCACCGAGCTTGAAGAAACGGAGGTTTAACCGTGACACACGAACAGATTTTCAAAAATGCAAAATGGATTGAATGCAGCGGCAGCGATGCCCCGATTTTCAGAAAGACATTCAATGCGGTCAAGGGCGAAAAAGCGGAAATCATCATCTGCGGACTCGGATTTTTCAAGCTTTTCATCAACGGCAAAAAGGTAAGCGATGATTTGCTTGTGCCCAATGCAACCTGCTACAGCGAGCGCGACCTTCACAAGCTTGTTTTCCCTCTTGATGATGAGTTTTCATTCAGAATCTACGCTATGAAATATGATGTTACCGATTACCTCTGCGACGGAGAAAACACTCTTGCGGTTATGCTCGGAAACGGATATTACAACCAGAATGTGCGTATGGCAGAGGGTGATGTTGTTTTCGGCACACCGAAGCTTTGTTTTATCCTTGAAAAGGACAGCGGAAACGTTATCAGTGACGAATCAACTCTCTCCCACAAAGGTTTCATTACATTCAACAATCTCTATCACGGCGAAAAACACGACTACACTCTTTATCCCGATGATTTTATGCTCAATTCATTCATCGGTGAAGGATTTTCGGCAAGTACGGTTATTCCCGCACCAGAAAGTGAATTCTATATTCAGTTCTCGCCTGCCGACAAGGTAATCAGAACATTAACACCCGTTCTTTTAAAGGATGAGGGTGAAACAAAGCTTTACGATGCAGGTGAAAACACCGTCGGCTATGCGGTATTCAAGTGCAAAGAAAAGGGCAAAACGATAAAAGTCAATTACGCAGAAGAAATTTATGACGAAAGGCATTATTTCGGCATTCATTTTGATGAAGGATATCAGGAGGAGCAGTTTATCACAGACGGCACAGACCATGAATATATCCCTCACTTCACCTGGCACGGATTCAGATATTTCAGAGTCACCGCCGATGTTGAACCGATAAGAATTGACGTTGTTCACTCCGACTGCCCCGTAACATCATCATTTGAAAGCGACAACGAAAACCTCAACTGGCTTTACGATGCATATATCAGAACTCAGCTTGCAAATATGCATTGCGGCGTTCCCTCGGACTGCCCTCACAGAGAAAGACTCGGCTACACCGGCGACGGTATGCTTTGCGCCGAAACCGCAATGATGCTTCTCGATTCCCGTGAATTCTACCGCAAGTGGCTGTATGATGTTTCCGACAGCCAGTGCAAAAAAACCGGTCATGTCCCCCACACCGCACCTCTTATGGGAGGCGGCGGCGGTCCTGCCGGCTGGGGCGGTGCAATGATTGAGGTTCCGTATAAATTCTATAAAATGTACGGTGACAAAGCTCTTCTCGAAGAATTTTTCCCGAAGATGATGAAATTCCTCGATTATCTTGAAAGCCGCAGTGAAAACGGTCTTGTGTGGCGTGAAGAAGATGACGGCTGGTGCCTGGGCGATTGGTGTTCACCTGCACCTATGGGCCTTCCCGAGACATTCGTAAACACCGCTCTTTACATCAGATTTATGAACCAGATGATTGAAGTCGGTGAAATTCTCGGAAAATCCAATGAAACCGAACATCTCAAAGAGCGAATCGAAAGAAGCTCACACTCACTTAAAATCGCATATTATAATCCCTGGAATCACCATTATTGCGGCAACACTCAAGGTGCATCCGCTCTCGCTTTCAGCGCAGGTCTTGCCGATGAAGACAGTAAGAACCGACTGATTGGCAAATATAAGCACCTCGGAATGTTTGATACGGGCATTTTTGCCACCGAAGCTCTCATCGGTTATCTTTTTGAAGTCGGTGAAAATCAGCTTGCCTTTGAGCTGCTTGCAAATGACAAAGAAGTTTCCTTCGGCAATATGAAAAAAAGCGGCGCAACAACTATTTGGGAAAACTGGAACGGTCAGGATTCGAGAAACCATCCGATGTTCGGCGCAGTTACAAAATATATCTTTATGTATCTTCTCGGCATCCGTCAGTCAAAAGGAAACGTTGCATATAAGGATGTTGTTATCTCTCCCTGCTTTGTTGACGGTATGAACGAAGCAAAAGGTCACATCTCAACCGAGAGCGGCGTTATCCGTGTTGAATATAAAAAAGACGGCAAAAAAGCCGTTGTGAAAGCATATGTCGAAGATGGAATCAACGCTGTTTTTGAATACGGCAACGAAAAAATTCCGTTCAGCGGTGAAAGAGAATTCGAAATTGATTTAGGAGAATAATTATGGTTACAGTTAAAAATTACGAGCCCAAATATTTTGAGGATGTGCGTCAGGTGTGCATAAACACAGGCCCCGATTCCGCTGCAACAGACCCGAATATGAGAGATTTCATTCTCTTCACCTTCTGCGACTATTACTGCGAGCAGGAGCCTGAAAATGCTTTTGTGCTCGTTGACGAAAACGATGTTGCCCAGGGTTATGTTTTTGGTGCAAGGGATTTCAAAACATATATCAAAAATATGAAGCCCTATCTTGCAAAGGTCAAGAAGACCGGCAGAAGAAATTATATGGATGCAATCGCCGAAATTCTCGGTCACGCCGTTTATTCCTTCAGATATCCCGCACATCTCCACATTGATATCAACGAGCCTTTCAGAGGCAACGGTAACGGCTCAAAAATGATAACTACCCTCACCGACCATATGAAGAATGATATGGGAGTCAAATCCATTATGCTAATCGTCGGCTCAAGTAACACAAGAGGAATCAATTTCTACAAAAAAAACGGCTTCAAAATCATCCGCGCATTCAAGAATACCGGCACTGTTATGGCAAAGGAGCTTTAATCTATGCGTTACGGAGTTATAGGAACGGGCTGGATTGCAAAATCATTCATTGACGGTGCAAGAATGCTCTGTGACGCGGAGTTTTCTGCCGTGTATTCAAGAACAAGCGAAAGCGGAAGCAAGTTTGCATCGGAGAACAGCATTCCCGAGGTTTTTACGGATATAAACGAATTTGCAAACGGCGATTTTGACGCTGTATATATTGCAAGTCCGAACCGCCTGCATTTTGAGCAGTCAAAGCTGATGCTTGAAAGCGGAAAGCACGTCATCTGTGAAAAGCCGATAACCGTTGAACCCGAGGAGCTTTCTCAATTGCAGATCCTCGCAAAGAAAAACGGACTTATTTACATTGAAGCGATAATGTATATGTTTAACCCCGCAAGGGAGCTTTTAAAGGATGCGATTACAAAGATCGGCAGAATAACAAGCGTTCACTTCGATTTTTCTCAGCTTTCATCAAAATATCCTGCCTATCTTGCGGGCAGTCTGCCCAACATTTTCAACCCCGCCCTTGCAACGGGCTGTCTTATGGATCTGGGAATTTACTGTGTATATCCCACCCTTGATTTATTCGGTCTGCCCGAAAAAATAACCGCCTGCGCCCACTTTATGGAAAGCGGCGCTGACGGAAGCGGAAATGCGGCGTTTCTCTACCCCGACAAGCTCGTTAATCTCACTTATTCAAAGCTCGGTCAGGACAGACTCGGTTCGCAGATTTTCGGCGACGAGGGCACAATCACCGTTGAATCAATCTCAAAGCTCACAAATATGAAACTGATTGATAATAAGGGCAACACAACCGAAATCATCGGCGATGTGTTAAAAGAAAAGCTTATGGGATATGAAGCGGAGGCTTTCGAACGATTCATCAAAAATTCCGATGACCCGTATTATCAGACGGTCTGCGAAAGAGGCTTGCAGGTCAGCAAAGCAATGAAAGATATCAGAGATTTGAGCGGAATAAAGTTCGGATAAATAACAAAACCGACTGCGGCAATCAAGCTGCAGTCGGTAATTTTTATGCCTTAACGGTTTCTTTTTCTTCCGCCTTTTCTTCCTTCTCTTCGGGAGGAATTTCAACGGGCTGAAGTGAAACAATGAGGTTGGTTATTGAAGATGCAAGGTAGGTTGCGGCGCTGACGAAGATTCCCCAGCTCGGTCCGCACTGAATTGCTTCCGCAAGGGTGCTTGCCTGAATCATACCCGAAAAATCATAGAAACAGAAAGCACTTGCAAGCATACAAAGGCTTGCAAAAAGATTCGTCAAAAACAGACCCTTGCTGTTGAACTTCTTGAAGTTGAGCAGAAGGAATCCGAGGCTCACAAGCAGCGAAAGAGCTGCAACAAGCACAAATACGATTGAAAGCATAAATCTGAGGGATGCATCGCCGATTACGGCAGAGCCGGCTGCTTTGAAAATACCGAGGATATCAAAATTAAGAAGATTAAGAACCATTGTTACGGCATTGATTGTTATCTTTTCATCGCAGAACGGAATTGAAACCGCCATTGTGCCTAAAGGAAGAAGAAATGAGAAAAGAGGAAGTACGCTGATGGGGATTCTTGCGATTCTCAGCTTTGTGCCGACAAATGAATACTTGAACTTTCTCATAGTTTCGTGAAGCTTTGCAAAAGCCGCTTCCGCTTCAATCGAATCCTGCTCAAGTCTGTTTTCCCAATCATAGTTAGCGATGTTAACACCGCAATCGGGGCACTCTGCCTTGACATTCCATATATGAAGTTTACGGTTACACTTAGGACACTTTGCCATAAGATTCACACCTTCTCTTACATTAATATTTTCATTCTATATGCAAACGCTGTTTGTGTCAACAATTATTTTTGACCGTAATATGCATTTGAGCCGTGTTTTCTGTAATAGTGCTTCTTGAGAATATGCTCGTTTGCAGGCTCGGCATCAAGGGTTCTGCTCAGATATGACATCTTTGCAACCTCTTCAAGAATTGCCGAATTCTTTGCGGCGTCACAGCCGTCCTTGCCCCAAGTGAAGGGTCCGTGAGAGCGGACAAGCACTGCGGGCACGGCATTGTAATCAATCTCTCTTGTTCCGAAGCATTCGGCAATAACCTTGCCCGTATTAAGCTCATATTCACCTTCGATTTCTTCCTTCGTGAGATCTCTTGTGCAGGGAACGCTGCCGAAAGCAAAATCGGCGTGAGTAGTGCCGTAGCAGGGGATGTCGCTTGCCGCCTGAGCAAATGAAACGGCGAAAGTTGAGTGAGTATGGGCAACGCCGCCGATTTCCGGAAATCTGCGATAAAGCTCAAGATGAGTGGGTGTATCGGACGAGGGATTAAGCTTGCCTTCAACCTTTTCACCGTCAAGATTCATAACAACCATATCCTCGGGTTTCATCGTTTCATAGCTGACACCCGAAGGCTTTATCACAACAAGACCCGTTTCTTTATCAATTTCCGAAACATTTCCCCAGGTGAAAAGCACAAGCTTATATTCAACGAGTTTAAGGTTTGCCTCATACACTTTTTGTTTAAGGTTTTCAAGCATTTTTATTCACCTGCAAATAATGAAGTTACAACGGTAGCATAGACGTGCGACGGGTCTTTAAGGAAATTGTGCTTGATTTTTTCAGCCTGCTCGAGGTCGGCGGCATAGACCGTAAGCTCCATAAGAATATCATCTTTATGAACTACTCTGAATGTGACGTTGCAGCCGCCTTCCGTCTTTTTGATTTCAACAGTATTTTCTCTCTCTCTCTTTTCGAGAAGCTGAAGATAAATCACGTCCGCAAGAGCAGTTTCCTTAACCGACCTCGGAAGCTCCTTTGAAAGCTCGTTAACCGAAAGCGCACCCTTCGGAGTGAGATACACAAATCCGTCGGCTTCCGAAAGATTGCCGTTATCAAGAAGCTCATCAAAAGCCTGAATAACTTCAAAATAGTTTGCAAGTCCGTGAAGCTGCAGAGCCTCGGTAATCATACTGCTCTTGATCGGGTCGTTAAGCTTGCTGATAACAAAGGTTATAAGAATTTTTATCTGTGTTGTGTTGCGAAGTCCGCCGGGCTCAACTCCGTCGGTAAAAGCATTGAAATCATTATCCATTGACATTTGCATTCTCCCTGCGTTCGGCAAGCTCTTTGATAATTTTATCTTTCTTCTTGCCGGTGTAATCATTGAAGAACATCGGAATTGCGCAAAGCACAAGGCTTATTGCAGGAATAATTGTTATCATTATAAACATACCCCTGAGAGTTTCGTCGGGCTGAGCCTGAGCAAGCTCAATTGTTACACCGAAATCATTCTTTGCTTTGATGGGTTCAACATAATTGTAAGCATCAAGCACAAAGCTTGTGATAAGAGTTGAAATGCCTGCCGTAAGCTTGCTGATGAAGGTCTGCGATGCAAAGCAAGCGCCCTCTGAACGTCTGCCGGTTTTCCATTCGAGATAGTCAACGCTGTCGCCGACCATTGCGTAGGTTATAACGTTGAAAATTCCCAGAGGAAGACCAACAACTGCGAGAACAACAAGAAGTGCGTAGAAATTGCTGTAGCCCATAAAATAGAGCACCATATGAATAGCCGCTCCGAAAAGAGCAGAGCCGATATAAATCTGCTTTAACGAAAGCTTTTTGCGAAGCATAGGCATTACCAGCATAGCAATCATCATACCCGCACCGATTGCAACCGTCATAACAACCTGAACCGAGCCGTGAGGAACGATGCCCGAATCCTGAATGAGGTATGTTGCAATATATGAACCGGAGGTCTGTGCCATAAGCATCGCCGAGCCGAGAATGCTTGCAGCAATAAGAAGAAGCAGGGGTTTATTCTGGGTGTAAGCCGAAATAACCTCTTTCACGCTCACCTTATCCTTAGGAGGCTGTTCAACCTTCTCCTTTGTGCCGAAGAAAGCAAGAAGAGAAATCATAGAGCCTGTAATGCCGAAAATAAGACCGCCCACAAAATATCCCTTTGTGATGCCGAGAGATGATGTGCGGAGCACGGGAATAAGAACCGTGGGAAGAATTCCGCCGATGGTGCTGCCTATTCTCGCAATTGAAAGGAACTTGTTACGTTCGTTTTCAAGAGGAGTAACAACAGCGCTCAGACCCCAGAACGGAACGTCCTGAATTGTGAAGCAAATACCCCAGATTATGTAAGTGATTGCGGCATAAGCAAGCTTTGCGCCATAGCTCTGAAAAGCAGGAACAGTAAAAAGTGCTATGGTTGAAGCCATAATAAGGAAGGGTGAAAAAAGAAGATAGGGGCGAAGCTTGCCGAACTTGGTTTTTGTTCTGTCAGCAATCATACCCATTATGGGATCATTGGCAGCGTCAAAAATTCTTGCACCGAAGATAATCCATCCTGCGTGCGTTGCCTGAATTCCCGCCGCATCCGTATAGAAAATCAGCAGATAGGTTGACATCAGGGTATATATCATACTTCTGCCAAAGGCTGACGTTGCAAACGAAGCTATTTCGCTCGTTTTGAGATATTTCTTTTCCATTATTTGTTTCTCCTTCTGCCTTTTATGTCTTTTCTTTTGTTTCTGTTAGGATACATCGGCTGACCGTATCTGCCTCTGTTCAGAAGCTCGGGAGTAACAAAGCGTTCTTTCGTCGCCCATACGCCGCAGACATTTGACCAGCCTTCACAGTATGCTCTGTAATATGTAACATTCTTTTCCTTACGCATTTTAACGAAATAGGGAAGATTGCACCAGATGACCGACGGAATCGCTATGACAAACAGAAAAAGAGGTCCGAGAATCATCGACTGCACGGTGTGGCCGTATTCGTGAATCTTCGTGTCATTAAGACGGTCGCCCTCACGGTTTTTGTTGATAAAAATAAACATTCCGAGCGAAACTCCGCCGAAATTCTTTTTGTCAATGTAAGTAATCAGCGCATTGTGATACCATTCGCTCTCGGCTCCTTTTGATTTATAAACCGCGAGCATAACAAGCCCCATAATATTTTGAACAATCGCATAAGTGAAATGCCAGAAGTAAAACAGAACGGATTTTATAATTTTCATATAATCACCCACTATAATCATAATTACATATATGATATCATAATTTTAAAGCTTTTTCAAGATTATATATGATATATTATAATCTTTATTATTGTTGACAATGGTGAAACATTGTGATATACTGACAAAATGAAAATAAATATTTTGACCGTAAAGATTATGACGGAGACAGTAGCTTTTGCTTTCAGCAAGCCAAGTGAGGCGGAGACAGTGCGAACCCGCCCTTGCCGCAAACGTGAATATCACTCCCGAATCGCAAACCGAAAAATAATTTTTGAGTAGGCTTTGACGGATTCCCGCCGTTACCGGGAGCATAAAGATCGGGTTATGTGGGTTTTGTTTCTGAATTGTACCTTGTCCCGTTCGGGTCAGGGTTTTTATTTTTTTGTTAAAGAATTTTCAAAATAAATCGGAGGAATGCAAAATGTACGAAAAGGTTTCGTCAAATTTTGATTTCGTGACCAGAGAAAAGGCTGTGCTTGATTTCTGGAAAGAAAATCAGATTTTTGAAAAGAGCATTGAAGATCGTAAGGGCTGCCCGACATACACATTCTATGACGGCCCCCCTACCGCTAACGGCAAGCCGCATATCGGTCACGTTCTTACCCGCGTTATCAAGGATATGATTCCCAGATACAGAACAATGAAAGGCTATATGGTTCCCAGAAAAGCAGGTTGGGACACCCACGGTCTTCCCGTTGAGCTTGAAATCGAAAAAGAGCTCGGTATCAACGGCAAGGAGCAGATTGAAAATTACGGCCTCGAACCCTTCATCGGCAGATGTAAGGAAAGCGTTTGGAAATATAAGGGTATGTGGGAAGATTTCTCTGGCACCGTCGGTTTCTGGGCGGATATGGATGACCCCTACGTTACCTATCACAACAGCTACATCGAATCCATCTGGTGGTCACTCAAGGAAATCTGGAACAAGGGTCTTCTTTACAAAGGCTTCAAAATTGTTCCCTATTGCCCCAGATGCGGTACTCCCCTTTCATCTCACGAAGTTGCTCAGGGATATAAGGCAGTCAAGGAGCGCTCGGCAGTAGTCAGATTCAAGGTTATCGGCGAAGATGCCTATTTCCTTGCCTGGACAACAACTCCCTGGACTCTCCCTTCAAACTGCGCACTCTGCGTAAACCCCGAAGAAACCTACTGCAAAGTCAAGGCTGCTGACGGTTACACATATTATATGGCAAAGGCTCTGCTTGACAATGTTCTCGGTTCACTCGGCGACAAAGAAAACGGCGTTGCAGCTTACGAAATCCTTGAAACCTATGTCGGCACAGACCTTGAATACAAAGAATACGAGCCTCTCTTCGCTTGTGCAGGAGAAATTGCAAATAAGCAGAACAAAAAAGCTCACTTTGTTACAGTTGACAATTATGTAACTATGAGTGACGGTACGGGTATCGTTCACATCGCACCCGCATTCGGTGAAGACGACGCAAAGGTCGGCAGAAGCTATGACCTTCCCTTCGTTCAGTTTGTTGACGGCAAGGGTAATATGACCGAAGAAACACCCTATGCCGGTATGTTCGTCAAGGATGCAGACCCCAAAATTCTCGTTGACCTCGACAGCGAAGGCAAGCTCTTCTCAGCTCCCAAGTTTGAGCACGATTATCCCTTCTGCTGGAGATGCGACACTCCGCTTATCTACTACGCAAGAGAATCCTGGTTCATCAAGATGACAGCCGTTAAGGATAATCTTGTTAAGAATAACAACACCGTAAACTGGATTCCCGAGAGCATCGGTAAGGGCAGATTCGGCGACTGGCTTGAAAACATTCAGGACTGGGGCATCAGCCGTAACCGTTACTGGGGCACTCCCCTCAACATCTGGGAATGCGAATGCGGCCACAGACATTCAATCGGCTCAATTGAAGAGCTCAAGTCAATGAGCAGCAACTGCCCCGATGATATCGAGCTTCACCGTCCTTTCATCGACGATGTAACAATCAAGTGTGAAAAGTGCGGCGGTGAAATGAAGAGAGTTCCCGAGGTTATCGACTGCTGGTACGATTCAGGCGCAATGCCCTTCGCACAGCATCACTATCCGTTTGAGAACAAAGACCTCTTTGAGCAGCAGTTCCCCGCAGAGTTCATCTCCGAGGCTGTTGACCAGACAAGAGGCTGGTTCTATTCACTTATGGCTATCTCGACCCTTCTCTTTGACAAGTCCCCTTATAAGAACGTTATCGTTCTCGGTCTTGTTCAGGACGAAAACGGTCAGAAGATGTCAAAGTCAAAGGGCAATGCGGTTGACCCGTTCGATGCACTCGCAAAGCACGGCGCAGACGCAATCCGCTGGTATTTCTATACAAACTCAGCACCCTGGCTTCCCAACAGATTCCACGACAACGCTGTTGTTGAAGGCAAGAGAAAGTTTATGGGTACTCTCTGGAACACCTACGCTTTCTATGTTCTTTATGCCAACATTGATAAGTTCAATCCCGCAGAGCACGCTCTTGAATACGATAAGCTTTCTGTTATGGATAAGTGGCTTCTCTCAAAGCTCAACACCCTTATCAACACCGTTGACAATTATCTCGATAATTACGCTATCCCCGAGGCTGCAAAGGCTCTTCAGAGCTTCGTTGACGATATGAGTAACTGGTATGTCCGCCGCGGCAGAGAGCGTTTCTGGGCACAGGGACTCGAGCAGGATAAGATTAATGCTTATATGACTCTTTACACCGCTCTTGTTACCGTTGTCAAGCTCGCTGCACCTATGATTCCCTTTATGGCAGAGGATATTTACCGCAACCTCGTTTGCAACGTTGATAAGGATGCTCCCATCAGCGTTCACCTTTGCGATTATCCCGTATCGGATGAAAAACTCATCGACAAGGACCTTGAAGCTTCGATGGATGAAGTTCTCAACATCGTTGTTCTCGGCCGTGCGGCAAGAAACACTGCAAACATCAAGAACAGACAGCCTCTCGGCAAAATCTTTGTTACCGCCGCAAAGGCGCTCGACAAGGAATGCTGTGAAATCATTGAGGACGAGCTCAACGTTAAGGAGCTTGAATTCGTTACCGATTCATCGGGTTATGTTTCATACAGCTTCAAGCCCCAGCTCAAAACTCTCGGTCCCAAGTACGGCAAGCTTCTCGGCGCAATCAGAGAAAAGCTCGCTTCGCTTGACGGCTCAGCCGCAAAGAAAGAGCTTGACGAGAAGGGCACAATCACCTTCACCGCAGGCGACACCGAAATCGCACTTGCTGTTGAAGACCTTCTCATTGAAACCGTTCAGAAGGAAGGCTATCACGCAGAAAGCGGCAACGGCGTTACCGTTGTTCTCGATACAGTTCTTACCGATGAGCTTATCGAAGAAGGCTTCGTAAGAGAGCTTATCTCGAAGATTCAGACTATGCGTAAGGATGCAGGCTTTGAGGTTATGGACACAATAAAGATTTACGTCAGCGGCAACGAAAAAATTGAAGCAATCTTCGCTTCAAACGCAGACGAAATCAAGCACGATGTTCTCGCTACCGATATCATCGCATCCGTCGGCGGTTCATACACCAAGGATTGGGATATCAACGGCGAAAAAGTAACTCTCGGCGTTGAGAAAAACTAAAATGATATGATTTAACCCCGGATGTCCAATGAACATCGGGGGTTTTGTCATATATCAGTTTTTTTCGGGCTGAAACTGTTTTGTATAATTCAGCATAAATATGATTATGTATGCCACCCACATAGGTATGCTTTCTATTCCTCCGCTCTTGCCGAAGATAAGGAGAAGAATGATCATCAAAACAAGCGTTGCAGCAAGAACGATAAGCAAAATAAGGTGCTTCGTACTTTTCTGCATTGTCTTATAAAGCAGAAACGCTATGATTGCCGCCGCAAAAAATGCCGCAAATAGAAGCGCTGTTGACCAATGTGCTGCCATCTGAAGAGGCTTGCCGTCCTCAGGCTCAACCGAGGGAATGTTTACACAGGCGAAAATGCAGATAAAGCCGAGATATGTACAAACATTTCCGAATTTTGCAAGCTTCTCATTTTTAAATGAATTAAGTTTATAAAGATACTGCAAATTAAGATAAAGCGATACTCCCGAAAAAACTGCCCACCAAACAAAGAGTCTCGGGTGAGTTTTGCCGATAACACTTGCTGTTTTGGCAAGATCCGGGTTATCGATAAATCCGTAAACCGTGAAGAAAATAAAGCCTGCAATCAGCCACGCCATACAGAAATTTCTGTTGTCGGTCAAAACATCAATAAAATTCAGAAAACCCTGTTTGATTGTCGGTTTTTGAGCAAGCTCTGCCTGTTTTTTAAGCTTGGATGCCTTAGACATAAAAACTCTCCTTTGAAATATTATACTTATATATTACAATCTTTGACGACAAATTTCAAGTATGACATAAAAAATTCCCGGTGTTCAATGAACATCGGGAATTACCGTTATAATTAGAATATCATTTTGAAGAGCACTGAAAGAACTGTTGAAAGCATCTTTGCAATGTTGTTGAAGAAGCCGTAGATACTGTCCATAACGTTCTGAACATTGCCTTCAAAGGTGTAAGTGCCGTAGCCTTCAATTGTGCCGTTGTTGTCGTCAACGCCGTCGTCATCAACGATGAATGCGTGAACGAGGGGTGAAACAACCGCAAGAAGGAAAAATTCCATCGGAGTGACGCCGCCGAAAATCTGTGTGCCGAGCTTTGTCAGGTCTGTAATAACAGAATCTGTGCCGAGGTCGGCGAGGATTGAGTTTGCCGCTGCAAGGAAAACTTCGTCGGTAACGGTTGCAAGGTCATCCTTAAGAAGAAGAGCAACGAGGCGGAGGAAAATTGTGATTTCGGTTGATTCGAAATGGAAATTCTCCGAGCCTTCATAGTGTGCCGCAACAAGCTCTGTTGCAACCTGCCAGCCTGTTTCGTATTCACTGTCGGGAATGTCGAGGTTATATTCCTTTGCAAGCTCCTGAATACCGCCTTCACCGTAGAGAGGCTGCTCAAGAATCTTGCGGAGTCCGCCGACTGCGGTGTTTACAAGGTTGTAGAAAATTTCGCCCTCTGCAATGCCTATCTGCTCCATTTTGAGTGAGCGTGTAAGTCTCCACTGAATGCCTGCCTTAAGGAAGCCCTTTGCATAGTCGTTAAGACCTGATTTCATAAGGTCGAGCTGTTCCTGAGAATAGCCCTTGATTGTCGCGGAAAGTGCGTCTGTGTCAAGTGTATCAACAGTCTGTGCTGCGTATTTGATTTCCTTTTCGGTAAGTTCAAAGGTTCTGTACTGAAGAGGATACATAGTGAGCGAAGTTGTTGCAAAATCATAGATTTTGTTGCCTGCGGGGCTTGTATATGAAGTTGCATCGCTGCAGTGCTCGTGGCCTGTGAAAACAAGCTTGATGCCCCAGTCAGCAAAGAGAGTTGCGGTTGAATAGTGGAATTTAACGATGAAATCGTGGCTGAGAAGTCTCTGGAGAGGAAGATGGTCGAGGAGGTTGTGATGCATCATAAGGATGGGATATCTGCCGTCCTTCTTTGCCTGCTGAGCCTGCTGACGGACCCAATCCAACTTTTCTGCTGTCATACCGTCCTCTGTTGATGCGTCATAGTCACAGCTGTCAAGAGAAATGAGTCTGTATTTTTCGCCGAGGTTTGCAGTATATGAGCAGTTATCCTCAACTGTTGTGAGAGCTTCGGCATAACCGAAATCGTGATAGATTTCCTTGAACTTTTCGTATGTTGTTTCGCAGTTGAGACCTGCATCGTGGTTGCCTATTGTAACATAAATCTGCTTGCCTGTCTTTTCTTCGAAAGCCTTGAATTTTGCAGCAACGTCGAGATGTTCCTGAGTGATGACCTTTCCGTTATCAGCAATATCGCCGGGAATCAGAACAAAGTCAACATCGTCGTTTTCAGCGCACTGATTGAGAAATTCATCAATGATAAATCCGCTTTCGTTTTCCATTGCGGCACGGCGGTTAGCGTACCAATAAATTTCGTCGTCAATTTCGCCGCTTGCTGTAAGTTCTTCTTCGGGCACATTGTAGTGAAGATCGGAAGCAACCGCAAACTTGAGGTCAGGTTCGTTATCGGCGGCAACGCCAACCGAAACGCAAGAAACAATCATAAGAACAGAAAGTAAAATGCTGATTATCTTTTTCATATTCATTCCTCCGTTAAATTTTCATAATTCCGAGCGCATCAAGCACGGATGAGATAAGAATAAGAACGATGCATACGGGTGCGATGTATTTGATAACAACAGTGAAAATAGTCTTTGCCTTGAACGGACCCGTAAGCTCAATTTCTTCAATGATAGCCTTGGGTTTGAGCACATAGCCGACAAAGATGCAGGTAAGAAGTGCAACGATGGGCATAAGAATGCTGTTGCTCAGGAAGTCGGACATATCAAGGAAGGTCATTCCGCCAAGGCTGATGTTGCTCCATACACCGAAGCCGAGCGATGAGGGAAGTCCGAGAAGAATACTGAAAACAAGAACGAGGATGCAGGTCTTGTTTCTGCTCCAGCCGATTTTATCCTTGACTATCGAAACAACGGTTTCCATAAGTGAAATCGAAGATGTGAGTGCCGCAAAAAGAACAAGAAGGAAGAATACCGCGCCAATGATTGCTCCGCCCTTCATACTTTCGAAAACCTTGGGAAGAGTAATAAACATAAGGCCGGGGCCTTTGCCGAGTGCCGCTTCATCACCGCCCGAGAAAGCGAAAACAGCAGGAACAATCATAAGACCTGCAAAGAAAGCAATGCCGGTATCAAAAATTTCAATCTGTCTGACGGACGATTCAAGATTGACGTCCTTCTTCATATATGAACCGTAGGTAATCATAATACCCATTGCAAGCGACATTGAATAGAAAAGCTGACCCATAGCCGCAAGCACGGTTGTTGCCGAGAATTTGCTGAAATCGGGTTTCACGTAATAGATAAGTCCGTCAATTGCGCCGGGCATAAACAAAACATAAACCGCAACGAAAACAGTCAGCACAACAAGAACGGGCATCATAACCTTGCTGACCTTCTCAATACCCTTTTCAACGCCGAGAAGAACAACAAGTGCGGTCAGACCGATGAACAGAAGAAACCATCCGATTGGTTCAAACGGCTTTGCGATAAAGCTTTCAAAATAGCCGTCTGCCGCCGCTTCGGTCATTCCTCCGCTGACGAAAACGGTGAGATACTTCGTTACCCATCCGCCGATAACGGAATAATAAGGCAGGATAATAACGGGAATTATCGACGCAATAATGCCGATGAATGAATATTTTTTGTTAAGCGTACGGAATGCTCCGATTGCGCTCTGACCCGTCTTTCTGCCGAGTGCAATTTCGGCACACATAAGTGCAAAGCCAAATGTAACGGCAAGAACAATGTAAACAAGAAGGAAAATACCTCCGCCGTATTTTGCCGCAAGATAAGGGAAGCGCCAGATATTACCCAGACCGACCGCCGAGCCTGCCGCCGCAAGCACGAAGCCGATTTTACCGGTAAAACTGCTTCTTTTTTCAGACATAGAATACCGTCCTCTCAAAAATAATAATTAATTATCTCATAAATTATAAAATATTACAAGAAAAACGCACAATTTTTTTAAAAAATAATTGTTTCTATTGATATAAATACGGCAACGTGATAAAATTCAAGAAAAAGGGGGCAATAAAATGAAACTGAAGGATATGCTTTGCTCAACAGACGAAAAGCCGCTTGAAAATCTCGTACACAACGGCGGATATACCGCAATTTTCAGAAGAATCGGCGTTGTGGGCGACAGCCTTTCGTCAGGCGAATTCGAAAGTGTGGATAAAAACGGCAACAAAGGTTACCACGACTATTTTGAACATTCCTGGGGTCAACACCTTGCCCGTATGTGCGGCAGCGAATGCATCAACCTTTCGAGAGGCGGAATGACCGCTAAAGAATACTGCGAAAGCTTTGCCGACAATATGAGATTCTGGAGTCCGTCACTCGCCTGCAGCTGCTACATCATCGCACTCGGCGTTAACGATATCCACAATATGGGCCAGGAAATCGGCTCTGTTGCCGACATAAAAGATGACTGCACGCAAAACGCAAAAACCTTTGTGGGATATTATGCTCAGATTATTCAAAGGCTTAAGGAAATTCAGCCGAGAGCAAAATTTTTCCTTATGACTATGCCCAAAGAGGAAAGCAGACGCGAACAGGAAAAATCAAAGGCACACAGAAAAGCACTTTACGAAATTGCAGAATATTTTGATAACACCTATGTTCTTGACCTCTACGAAAATGCGCCCGTTTATGATGACGAATTCAAAAAGAATTTCTTTATGGGCGGTCATATGAATCCGATGGGCTATGTATTTACGGCACATATGGTTGCATCGTATATTGACTATATCATCCGCCACAATCCGGATGATTTCAAAGAGGTCGGATTTATCGGAACAAATTTGGAATATAACGGATAACTTTATCGGCAATCAAAAAGCACCCCGCAGGGTGCTTTTTTGTTTATATTTACTTTCTTACCGTTGCGCCGTTTTCAAACACAACAACATAATCGCCGGGTTCGGAATCCGTTCTCACAGGATAATCCGTTGAGATAATGTTTGCGCCGCTTGCAAACGCATCTTCACGGTGTTTTTTGTTTATCCGACCGAATTCATCCGAACGTGTACGAACCATAATTTTCTTTTCGTCAATAACCTCTTCCTTGATTTCAAGAAGCTCGTCGGGTTTGTTGCAAAGGATGAACGATGTGCAATCACGGTCGATATCCTTTTCCCTGAGCATCGGGAACATTGCCTGGGTTTTTATTGATTCATCAACAGCTATATATTTCTCTGTAACGCTGCCCTCGTGAAGAAGAACAACAACCTTTCCGAGCATATCTTTGACTTTGCACCAATCATCCGCAGCACGCATTTCGCCGAACGACTCATAATCTCTGAGCATATCCGCAGGGGTAAAAAGCTTTTCGCCGAGTCCATCTCTGAGCACCTCATCAAGAGCAAGTGCATAGTCGAGATTGAAATATTTCATATCCTTAAGAGGAAGAAAAGCTTTTTTCGGCTCAATGATAATTGTTATGGGAAGATGGTCGGGATTATTATCCGACCACATGGTAATTTCCTTAAGTGCAAGCCAAAAATCATAGCAAGAGGTTGACATTTCAAAATAAGGATTGTGCATACAGGTGAAGGAAATATCGCCGTCACGGTTAAAGGTTTCAATATCAATTTCAAGGCTGCGAATTCCGCAATTTAGCTGCTGAGTCAGAGTTTCGCTTTCAAACTCGATTTTTTTCGGATTGTAAATTCCGAACGTAAGGTCTGAAAGAGTGCCGTGGAGTTTTTTAGTTTCATCGATAGCAGCGGTCTGGTAGCTGTTATGAGTGGCAAGAAAGCTCATTTCGTTAAACTTTATGCCTGCCTCAAGCTCGGCATCAAGGTCGCCTGCAAAAAACGAGCTTTCGTCAACGGGTGCAATCTCCCCCTTTGCGTAAGCCTGCTCAAGTTCACCGATGCGTTTCACCTGCATTGCGACATCCTCTTCAAGTCTGTCAAGGCTTGCAGGGAACACCGAAATGAAGGCAATAATAACCGAAAAAAGTGCAATCACAAATCGGATAACACGGTTTAAAACGTTCGAAATCATTTTTCTCTCTCCAGATTATATTCTTACAGCTTCTCGGCATATGCAAGAGCTTCGTCGATGTTGGGCAGGAAGTTTTCCTCGCCGAGTTCATCGTAAAAGCCTGCTTTTTTCATAACCGAAAGAGGCTGTTCATTTGTGTGTGAAAGAATGAGTGTGAAGTTATTCTTCTTGCAGTAGTTGTAGATTGCATAAAGAGATTCCATTGCCGTTGCATCAAGTGACGGAACGTTTCTCATTCTGAGGATAACGGTTTTTACACCGTCTTTAACGGGTACGGAACTGAATTTTTCGCTCGATGCGAAGAACATCGGTCCTTCAAATTCAACAACCTCCGTGTGGTCGGGAATAATCTTCATTCTTTCGCTGTCTGCGGATATATCTTCGCCGTGTGAAGTCCAGGTTCTGACCTTCGCAACGTCAGCCATTCTCTTCATAAAGAGCACAACTGAAATCAGCATACCGACCTCGATTGCAACTACGAGGTCAAAAACAACAGTCAGCACAAATGTTACAACAAGAACGAGTATATCGCTCTTGGGAGCGGTTTTGCAAATCTTCACGAACTTACGCCATTCGCACATATTATAGGCGACCATAAAGAGGATTGCGGCGATAACGGGCATAGGAATCCAGGCGGCATAGGGCATAAGAACAACGAGAATAAGAAGCAGGACAGCAGCGTGAACAATGCCCGAAATCGGTGTGCGTCCGCCGTTTTTGACGTTTGCAGCGGTTCTTGCAATTGCACCCGTTGCGGGAATGCCGCCGAAAAGTCCTGAGCAGATATTACCGACACCCTGGGCAATAAGCTCTGTGTTGGAATTATGTTTATCGTTAATCATTCCGTCCGAAACGACGCAGGAAAGAAGGGATTCGATGCCTGCAAGAATTGCAATCGTGAACGCGCTCGGAACAAGCTGTTTTATTGTGTTGAAATTAAATGCGGGAAGTGAGAATGAAGGCAGGTCGCGTGAAATTGTATAAAGGTCGCCGACTGTATTTACTTCCATATCAAGTGCCTTTACCATCACCACGCCCACAACAACCGCAATCAGCGAACCGGGAATTTTTTTGCTGATTTTCGGCCACACAATAAGCACAGCCATTGCAACCGCACCCACAACAAGCGCCTGCCAATTGAATGTTGCAATTGACTTTGCAACCGCCTCCAGCTTTTCAACGGTTTCAACCGCGTGCGTGCCCTCGGGGAATGTAAGACCGAGAAAATCCTTGATCTGACCGATAACTATTGTCAGCGCGATACCCGAGGTGAAGCCTGTTGTTATCGTTGACGGAATGTATTTGATGAGCGAACCGAATTTAAAGATACCCATTATAATAAGTATAAGACCTGCCATAATGGTTGCAATAACGAGTCCGCTTGTTCCGAATTGAGCGACAATGCCCGCAACAATTGTTGCGAATGCCGCCGTCGGACCCGAAATATTCACGTTACTGCCGCCGAGGAAGGCAATAACAAAACCTGCGATAATGGCGGTGTAAAGACCTTTTTCGGGTGACACGCCCGATGCAATTGCAAGCGCAATCGAAAGCGGAAGAGCAATGATTGCAACGATGACACCCGCAATCAGGTCGTTTGCGAATTTTTTGCCGCTGTAACCTTTAAGCGACGAAAAAAGTTTCGGCTGAAATATGTTCATAGCAAAACCTCTTATATAAAAGAATCCGGCACAAACACAGCTTGTACCGGATTTTTATTATACGCTTTTTTCATTGATTTGCAATGATTTTCACCAAGATTTTTGAGCATTTCCTCAATTTCGGAAGATGTCACAATCAAAGCATTTTTTCATTGCGGTTTGGTGGGCAGTTTTTTGTTAAGAAAGCTCACCTTGAGCCCAATCAACAATCGCTTTAATTGTCAGATATGCGTAATAAGGAGACAACACAACCGATGCAATCGGAGCTAATACACCGTAGGTAAAGGTAAACGACCCAAGCAATTGCATTTCAGCCAGAAACATTTCAAATTCTTTCTTGCGTTTCTCTTTTTCTTCCTGTTTCTTTTCTTCTTCCGTTCTCGTGTCAAGAACAGTTATCTGAATTTCATCACTTGCAATAACCTGATTATATGAAATCAAGCTCATTTTAACTGTAATTGTACCGTGAGAAACGGCAGTTATCCTTATTCCGTCCTCCTTAATAAAACCAAGGCTTTCGTATTTTCCGTTTGTTCCGCCCCCGCTTATATCCCAATCAAATGAACAGGATCGATAGTCACCTTTGTCAAAATCCAAATACAGCTCTACGGATTCACCCGGAAGAATTACCGTTTTAAAACCTTCCTTCAGCTTTATTTCGCAATACGGCGTAACCCTTTCATCCGCAAATGCAGTCATCGGAATAACCGCAAGAACCATAACGAAACACATAAAAATTGATAAGACTTTCCTTTTCATAATAAGTCCCCCTAAAATATTTTTTGGTAAAATTTTCATTTACCGATTATATTGTAGAAAAACAAATTCTAATATTCAAGAAGGTAAAGCATTAAGACTTCTCTAAAATTTTATTAAGAAATTATAAAAATAACGGGTGCAAAAGCACCCGTTAATCACATCTGTTCTAAAATATACTGTTTAACATCCTCGAGCTTGCTTTTTTTCCACTCGCCCGTTTCCGCCTTTTCGGCAAGCGGGCAAAGAATGAAGAAATCAAGCGTTTCACCCGGCACTCTGCCCGTCCTGAGCGGCTCGGCAAAATGCTCCGCCCATTCTTCTTCTGTTGCATCCTTGAAGCGTGCGGGGTTAAGATAGGTCATCTGACGCTTTGTTGCAGCAATGTGCATCTTTGCCGAAAGCGGTGAAAGAAGATTGAATTCCTCCTCTTGCACATCAACAAAGATTCTCGGCAGCTCCGCTTTTACAACGTGTTCGGGTCCTCTGAGAATTTCAAGACCCATCGGCTCCCACGAAAATTCAGTTTCGGTAAAATTCAGTTTCACAAGCAGACCGAACTCCGTATTGAACTGCGAACGCTGATAATCCGTATCAAAAATAAAATTGCCGAGTGAGTAGAATATTATCTTATCCCCTACCGTTTCATAATTCATCGGCACGTGCGGATGATGACCGATAACGATATCCGCACCCATTTCGAGATACAAGCGGTAACGCTCTCTTGTGTAGGGCGACGGAAGCGGAGTGAATTCCTCGCCTGCGTGAGCAACAACCACACACCAGCGGCAGGTCTTTTTGATTTCGTTTATGGTATTCTGAATCTCGTCAAGGTCGCTCCAGCTGTAGCATCCTGCCTTGTTTTCATCCGCTTTTCTGCACGCACGCTGATATCCGACGCCAAACATACCGATTCCGCCCGCTTCACCAAGAATAACGGGCTTTCTTGCCTCGTGAATATCCATTCCCGCGCCGATAGTCTTAACACCGTTTTCGGCGGCGATTTCAAGAGTTGCCCTGATGCCGTATTCACCTGCATCCATAATATGATTGTTGCAGATGTTCCAGATGTCGGCATTCATTTTTCTGAGAACCTTTACGGCTTCAGGGTCGATGGTATGAAGAAGCTGCTGAACGCCGTCCTTGGTCGTGTTCTGCTCAACAGGCGCAACGGGACCCTCAACATTAGCAATAACGTGGTCGGCACTGCGAAGAAATTCAAGCACTTCGTCCGAAATAAGCGCGCTGTCATCCCATTTGCCGTACATATATCTGTCAAAACCGATATCACCGGTAAAAACCAGGGTTGATTTGTCTTTCATTGTGTTTTCCTTTCAGAAATTAAGGATAATATCATAATATCACAGCAATATAAAAAGAGCAACAAAAATTTGAGATGCCACAATTTCTCATAAAGATAATTAAATCTTTCGACTTGCGCCCGAAGGGATTCGATTCGCGCCGCTGCGGCGGCTTGGTCGCTCGCGGTCACAACAGTCCACCGGACTGTTGCTCTGTGCCGCTCGTCCTTCGAATCCCTTCGGATGCAATTCTTCCAAAGAAAAAAAGACGGTTTCCACCGTCTTTTTTTCTTTGGCCCGCCCGAAGGGATTCGAACCCCCGTTCTTCAGAATCGGAATCTGCTGCGTTATCCTGCTGCGCCACGGGCGGAAATATATCTTGCAAGGGTCGGTGTTGAGTCGACCCTTGCGTTTTTATTATTTAATCTTTTCAATAACCTCACCCGAAGTGGGTTTGATTTTATCAATAAATTCCTGAACGGCTTCTGCAGAAGGCATAGCCGCCGAGCAGCTGTGAGCCGAAACAAGCATTGATGCGGATGCAGTTGCGAATTCAAGCGCATCGGGAATGCTCTTGCCGTTAAGGAGAGAATAGATGAACGCCGAGGCATAGCCGTCGCCGCCGCCGAAACCTTTAAGCATCTTTACGGGGAAGGGCTTTACCTTATAAGCCGAGCCGTCGTTGAGATAGGCAACGGAGCCTTCCTTGCCGTGCTTGATAATAACAATCTTGTTGCCGTAGGAGAACCAGCGAGCTGCGGATTCTTCGTCGCTTGCGCATACACCTTCAACAGCTTCGGTGAGGTCAAATTCTTCTCTTGAACCGAGAACGATGTCACTGTTCTTTGCGGCGATTGAATAATAGAGCGAAATTTCGTCCTTATTCTTCCAGGTATAGCTTCTGTAGTCGATATCAAAGATAACAACAACGCCGTTTTTCTTTGCAAGGAAAAGAGTCTTGAGAGCTGCTTCTCTTGAAGGGCTTGCGCAGAGAGCCGTACCCGAAATAACAACAGCCTTTGCGCTCTTTATATATTCCTCGTCAACGTCGTCAACGCAAACCTGAAGGTCTGCAACGCCTTCACGGTACATAAGAATACTGCTCTGGGTGGGGCTGAGAATTTCGGTGAAGGTCAGACCGAGATTCTCGCCGTTTTCGCATCTGAAAACGTGTGAAACATCGATGCCGTCGTTCTTGAAATAATTCTCGACATAATCGCCGAACTGGTCATCGGATACTCTTGCAATAAAGCCGCACTTTGCGCCGAGTCTTGCAAGACCGACAGCGATATTTGCAGGTGAGCCGCCGACATACTTATTGAAATTGCTGCTTTTGGAAAGCGGCATATTCATATCGGTGGGGTTGAAGTCGATTGCAATTCGTCCGATGGGGATTACATCAAGAGGCTTTGTTTTATCAAATTCAATATAGCTCATTTATATTCATCCTTTCGTGCATTATGCTCTGTTTGCACAGCCGAATATTTCTATATGCTTCATTGCGTTTTTATATGCACCGTCAACCTCTGCAGTCTGTAAATCGTAGTAGCCTTTAATTTCTGCATTATCATAAGCCTCTCTTACGCTCTGCTCAACCGAATCAAAGGTTGCGGTTGCAATATTTATCTTATTTATTCCGAGTGAGATGCACTTTCTGAAATCATCGGGCAGAATACCCGTTCCGCCGTGAAGAACAAGCGGTACTTTGACAAGCGATGCCGTCTGTTCAAGAATATCAAAGCGGAGCTTCGGAGCCTGCTTATAGTTTCCGTGTGCGTTGCCGATTGCAACGGCAAGTGCATCAACCTTTGTTTTTTCATAAAATTCAAGTGCCTGAGCAGGAGATGTGCAGTTGATTGCGATATCCTCACTGCCGTCTTCACTTCCGCCGACACAGCCGATTTCGCCTTCACAGTCTGCGCCGTATTCAGCCGCAAGCTTTTTCACCTCTGCGGTTATGCGTGCGTTTTCTTCAAACGGAAGATGCGAGCCGTCAAACATAACGCTCGTGAATCCGATGTCAAGCGCTTGCTTGATTTTTTCGGTTGTCTTGCCGTGATCAAAATGAACCGCAACGGGCACCGAGGCATTCTTTGCCGCGGCAACCATAAGAGGTCCGATAATTCCGAGCGGCGAATGGTTGAGCCTTACCTCCGCAATCTGAAGAATTGCGGGGCTTTTTGTTTCTTCAATCGCTTTCAGAACACCGAGTACCATTTCCATATTCGCAACGCTGAAGCTTCCGACGGCATATCTGCCTTCTCTTGCTTTTGAAAGAAGGGTTGACATATTAACCAATGGCATCTGTTTTTTCTCCCTTCATATAAATTGCAGCACATACCGCGCTTGTCAGAGGCAGGGTAAGAAGCATACCCATACTGCCTGCGAGCGCCTGAAGAATTTCGGCAACTATCATTTCTTTGTTGACGACCTGCTCAATGCTTGCGTTATACGCAACAAGAAGAAGCACGCTTGTCAGCGAGCTGCCGATATAAGCAAGAACAAGGGTGTTTGCCATTGTTCCCATCATATCTCTGCCGATGGTAAAGCCCGATTTCATAAGTTCCTTGGGCAGGATATCGGGAGATTTTATTCTCAGCTCATATAGTGACGATGAAATGGACATCGAAACGTCCATAACCGCACCGACCGCACCGACAATAATCATCGCAAAAATAATTGCCTTTAGGTTTATGGGATTATCGGGGTAAAGCTGGATGAGATAGACCGACTCTTCCTCCAGCAGACCCGTCATATTCAGAAATTTATCCGTAATAAGCACAATCAGTCCCGAGCAAAGCACGCCGCATACGCAGCCGATACCTGCACAGAGAGATTTGACGTTGAAGCCGCTGATTATGCAAAGAGTCATCACCGTTATGAACACACAGACGGCGATTGACCAAAAATAAATGTTGTGTCCGTTAAGAATGGCAGGGATAAGCACAACAAAAACGGAAAGGCAGGTAAATCCGAGGGAGATTACTGTTTTAAGTCCCTGCATT
Source organism: Acutalibacteraceae bacterium (assembly GCA_045535475.1). GTDB lineage: Bacteria > Bacillota > Clostridia > Oscillospirales > Acutalibacteraceae > CAG-177. Next base: position 40,017 of record JAZSLR010000074.1, read on the forward strand.
CTTGAAAATACAATCACGAGAATACAGAAAATCACGAGCAACCACAAAAGCGGAGTTATACGCACAAAGTCGCCGAAATAATACTGCATTTCGCCGTCCTGTGTATAGCCTTCAACAAGGATTGTATCGCCTTGCTCAACCTGCTTGGGGCTGAAAGCATATGCTTTGTCAATCTCCTGCACAACGTCGAGAGTCTTTCCCCTCATAGAAGTGTTAAGCGCCTGCGCCCTGAAGCTGACCGTAACAAATTCGTTTTCGCCGCTGACATTCTGAACACTAACGTCGGTAACGCGTATAACCCTGCACTTTATCGTTTCGCCTTCCATAGTGCCTTTGAAAATCGTGCCGTCACCGACTATGCCAAGGTAGGCGAGAAAAATAAGCAAAGCCGAAACGAAAACAGCAATTATCTGATAAACCGCCTGCTTATTTTTCATTATGCCACCTCTTTTTTGAAATTATTTTGAAACCTTTTCTTTTCTTGCTTCGATTTCAGCAACCATCTGTGCCTGTTTCTTCTCTGTGATTGTGTAGAAGAGCATAGGAATTGCGCAGGCAAACATACTGATAACACCTGAAAGAACAAGCATATTCCAAAGAGTGTTTGCGCCTTCTGCGGAAATATAACCGGTTTCGGAGTTGATGCCTGCAGCAGAGAAGGAGATAACGCCGATAAATGCGCCTACTGCCATACCGATCTTGTTGATAAGAGTCTGCATTGCAAAGCAGATGCCTTCGCCTCTCTCGCCTGTTTTCCATTCAAGATAGTCAACTGTATCACCGATCATTGCATAGGTCATAATGTTGTTGACACCCTGGGGAATGCCGAGAAGAACAAGACCGATTGCCGCAACAACGAGCTTCCACGGTGCATCATAGCCTACGAAGTACATTACTGCCATAACTACGCCGCCGAAAAGGTGAACTGCGATATATGCCCACTTCTTTGTGAACTTCTTTGAAAGCCAGGGAACAAGAATCGATGCAACAAGTCCGCCGGGAACAACAAGAAGAGTGATAAGGCTGTACATACCTTCATTCTGAAGAACATACTTTGCAAAGTAAAGGCCACCTGTGTAGGTATAAACAGTTCTTGCACCGCCGAGAATACCGGAAAGAACAATGAGAAGAAGCTCTTTATTCTTAAAGAGGAGCTGAAGATTATGTACGAATGAAGGTGCTTCGCCTTCTGCGGTGAAACGCTCTTTTGTGTTTTTGAAGCCGTAGAAGAACATAGGAACAGCTGCGATAACGAGAACAACAGCGCAGATGAAATATGTCATCTTAAGAGTATCTGCATTCGCAAGCTCCTGACCTTTAATAACGGTTCCGACGAAGGTCTGTGCAGCTTCTTCAGCGGTGATACCCTGATTGAGAACCATCTTTGCAATAGCATCAGCCTTGTCAACCATAATTCGGGCAAGGTCATCAGCTGTATACTTGAACTTTGAGGTTACGCCGTTTGTGATGATAGGAACAAAAACTGTAACGATACCTGCACCGAGTGTGCATACAAGTCTTGTTACGGTAAGGATATTTCCTCTGACTACGGTGTCGTTGGTCATACAGGTTGAAAGTCCCCAGTAAGGTACATCGGCAACGGTATAAACAACACACCATACAACATAGATTGCCGAAATGATAACGAATGATGAAAGTGCCTTTGATTCAAAGAAAGGAAGGAAGCAGGCAACAGTCATTATTGCGATGGGAATTGCCATCCACTTGAGATAGGGACGGCATTTGCCCCACTTTGTACGTGTCTTGTCAACAATCGAACCCATAATGGGGTCGTTGAATGCGTCAAAAACGCGGGTGCCGAGCATAAGATATGCAACTGCCATTGAACCGCTGATAGCGCCGATTTTTACACCCTCTGCACCGAAAAGAAGAGCATCGGTGAGGAAGATTGTGAGGTATGAGCCGATGATGGTGCAGATAAAGTTCTGACCGAAGCCGGCTACGCTGTAGGCAATAGCCTCTTTGGGCTGTACGCCCTTGCCCGGAGTTGTTCCGAACAGCTTGTGGAAGAATCCGTCGAGTTTCATTTTTCTGGTTTTCCTTTCATCTTTAGAATAATGATTTATAAAATTCAAGCGTTTTGAATCTTTTACCCGTCTGTGCAAGCAAAAACTTTTCACAGACATCGGCAAAACGCTTTTCATCCTCAGCAGGCAGAGAAAAAGAATAGATTTTCTCTATCGGGTTTGCGCAGACGTGGCGCATCGCCGCAAGCACGGTCGGATTTATCCTCTCCCCCGCACCGCAGCCTTTGCAGTAAATACATCCGTCTGCAACATTAAAATAAATTTCGCCCGAAGGCTCATTGCCGCATTTGGAACAACCTGTCAGATCGGGCATAAATCCCGAAAACATCATAAATTTAAGCTCCGTTACGGCTTTTAAAAAATTGTTTGAACGCCTTTGCTTTTCAAGCAGATGCATAGAATTGAGAATCACTCTGAGATAATTCTTAGCCGGCTCCATTTCGGGCACAAGCTCTGCCGCAAGAGCGCAGAAATACTGCGAAAGCGCAAGCTTTTCTATATCCTCGCGCAGTCCGAAAAAAACTTCCTTTGCAACAGCATCGTCGATTATGTAGCTGTCCCTGCTTTTGTAGACCGAAAAATCTCCGTAGCAGAAAGACTGCGTTGCGCCGTGCATACGGCTGTTTATTTTTTTTGCTCTGTTTGCAAAAGCTCTGATAACTCCGTATTCCGAAGTGAGCAGAGTAACAAGGCGGTCACTTTCCCCCGTGTCCGTTACCCTGAGCACCAGAGCGTCGGTATTCATTCTCATTCTGTTTTGCTCCCGAAGTAACGTTTGAAACGCAGTTACGGAATTCAAGATAATCCGCAACCGCACCGGTTTTTGAAAATCTGCGCCACGCCTGTTCTTTTTCCATATTCACCATCTCCCGTTAATAAGTTAACCTTTTTTGACGGGATTAAAAGCGGGAAAAATATGAAAAGTTCAGAGTGCAGAGTTATGGGTCGCTTCGCTCCGGATTATATATCGCTCCGCAAAAAATTCATACGGCGCATTTATCACAATCAGACATCAATCCAAGCCGAAATTGTGAATCAATCCTTCGCGGTTACGCCAGCCTTCCTTGACCTTTACCCAGCACTGAAGGTTGATTTTGCATTGGAAGAAGTTCTCCATATCGGCTCTGGCTCTTGTTGAAATCTTTTTGAGCATATCGCCCTTTTTGCCGATGATGATGCCCTTGTGGCTTTCTCTTTCGCAATAAATGGTTGCTTCAACATCCATAATGTTGCTGCCGTCCGAGCGTTCACGCATTTTTTCGATGCTGACGGCAACGCCGTGGGGCACTTCCTTGTCAAGAAGAAGCAGCATTTTTTCTCTGATAATTTCTCCTGCAAGCACTCTTTCGGGCTGGTCGGTGAGAGTATCGTCGGGGAAGAAGTGAACCGATTCATAAGTCAGCTTGTTAAGCTCATCTATGATAAGGTCAACGTTCTCATTTTTGAGAGCGCTGACGGGAACAACCGCTTCAAAATCAAATTCGTTTGTAAATTTAACGATTTTTTCCATAATCGCTTCTTTTTGCTTGACGGTATCAATTTTATTGATTGCAAGAACAACGGGTGCTTTCTCCGCTTTAAGACGCTTGAGAAGCTCAAGCTCCGCCTCACGGATATCGCCCTCGGGCTCGGTTACGAAAAGGCAGGCATCAACGCCGTTTATTCCTTCGCCGACCGCTTTAATCATCTTTTCGCCGAGCTTGGTTTTGGGTCGGTGATAACCCGGAGTGTCGGTAAATACAAGCTGGGTTTCGCCTTCGGTCAGAACGCCCATAATTCTTGTTCTCGTCGTCTGCGGTTTCTGGGTAACGATTGCTACCTTTTGACCGAGCATTCTGTTAAGAAGCGAGGATTTGCCGACGTTGGGGCATCCGACAATTGCAACAAATGCGGTTTTTGTCATATATAACTCCTTATTTGATATGATTTCTGAAAAAATTCTTTATTCCGTACGGTCCTGCAAAAACAAATATCACGCTTGCAATAAAGCTGATGATAAATCCGATTAAGACAGGGATGTTTTCTTTATAGTATTCAAACATTTTTGCAAATGCTTCGGGTTGATAAAGGATTGAGATTCCGACTGCAACGGCACCGATTGCCGCAATAAGTACTGCACCAGCCGCCGCATCCTTTGAGATTTTTGCAAGCGGATTGAGTTCTTTTGTTTCAAGGTCAACCGCCTTTTCGACTGCGGTATTGACCGCTTCGAGCGCCAGAACCATTCCGCAAACAGCAAACAGCAGAGCAAACTCGGTTCTGCTGACTTCAAAAAAATCGTGAATCGTCAGGAATCCGAACATATATGCCGTAAAGCACAGATGAATGCGCATATTGCGCTCGTGCGCTATGCAGTATGTAATTCCTCTGAAAGCATATACGAAGCTTTTAAGCAGATTTTTCATACATTTTCATCATCCATATAATAACTTGAATTTCGTTTGAGACCGAGCTTTGTGAGAACCGTTTCTTCTTTTTCACGCATTCTCACGCTCTCCATTCCGCCGTTAACGTGGTCATATCCGAGCAGGTGAAGCATTGAGTGAACGGTAAGAAAACCGATTTCACGCTGAAGGGTATGACCGTATCTGTCTGCCTGGTCGATGGCGTGAGGAATCGAAATAACGATATCGCCGAGCATCTTTGCACCTGTATCGTGGTTGATGTCGTAAACACCGTTTTCGCCCAGCGGGAAAGACAGAACATCGGTTGCTCTGTCGATATTTCTGAACTGTTTGTTGAGTTTATGGATTTCTTCGTCATCAACAAAAGTAACGCTTACCTCTGCCGCACCGTCAAACTCCTCCTGAACAAGAACAGCCGTGCAGCAACGGCGCACGAGCATTCTGACACCGGTGGGAATACGGATTTCGCTCTGGTCGTTTGAAATAGCAACCTTAACCTTTCCTGTCATTTCTTTTACGCTCCTCTTCCTGCTTTTCGTAAGCCTTTATGATATCCTGCACCAGTCTGTGGCGCACAACGTCCTTTTCGCTGAATCTTACTGTACCGATATCCTCAACATTCTTGAGAATTCTGACCGCTTCTTTAAGTCCCGAGCGCTTGCCGTCGGGAAGGTCAATCTGTGTTACGTCGCCGGTAACAACCATTTTTGAATTGAAACCAAGACGGGTAAGGAACATTTTCATCTGCTCCGCCGTGGTATTCTGTGCTTCGTCAAGAATGATGAAGCTGTCGTCAAGAGTACGTCCTCTCATATAAGCAAGGGGGGCAACTTCGATATCGCCCCTCTCCTGATGCTTCTGAAAATTCTCTGCGCCGAGCATATCAAAAAGTGCATCATAAAGAGGTCTTAAATACGGGTCAACCTTCGACTGCAGGTCACCGGGGAGAAAGCCGAGCTTTTCGCCCGCTTCAACTGCAGGCCTTGTCAGCACAATGCGGTTGATTTCCTTTGCTCTGAAAGCCGTGACAGCCATTGCAACGGCAAGGTAGGTTTTACCCGTACCCGCAGGGCCGATGCCGAAGGTGATTGTGTTGTTACGGATTGTTTCGATATATTTTTTCTGACCGAGGGTCTTGGGCTTTACGGGCTTACCCTTTGAGGTTATGCACACGCAGTCCGCCGCCATATGAACAAGCTTATCTTCGTTGCCGTCATTGACAAGAGAAAGAACATAGCGAACATTCTGGTCGCTCAGCGATTCACCTCTGTTGATGAGGGTCAGAAGTCCGTTGATTGCACGAACGCCCTTCTGCACATTCTCAGCTTCTCCCGTAACCTTAAGCTCCGAGCCACGGCTGATAACCGACACGCCGAATTCCTTTTCGATAAGCTTCACATTTTCATCAAAGCTTCCGAAAAGGCTTACCGCCTGCTCCATTCTGTCAACATTGATAATTTGCTCAAACATAGATTCACCCCATCGGCTCATAACAATACAGTTTAGTATAACACAATACTTTATAAAAGTCACTATAATAATTAAATAATTTTTAAAAATGTAAGGTTGATATTATTCTGCCGATGTGATATACTATTTGTGTATTTCAACAAATGAAAGGATGTTTTTATTATGACAGAAATCACAAAAGATATGAAAATCGGCGATATCCTCGACGCTAACCGCGAGGTTGCTCCCTTCTTCCTTGAGATGGGTATGCACTGCCTCGGCTGCCCCTCGGCAAGAAACGAAAGCGTTGCTCAGGCTTGTATGGTTCACGGCGTCAATGCTGACGAACTCATCGCAAAAATCAACGCATTCCTTGCAAAATAATGATTAACCTCAGCGAAAGAATGCTAATGGCGGCAAGGATGGTCAGAAGCGGCAATGCCGTTGCCGATATCGGCACAGACCACGCCTATCTGCCCGCTTATCTGATTCTCCGCGGCATTTCTCCGAAGGCTCTTGCGTGCGATGTGCGCAAGGGTCCGCTTGAGAATGCAAAAAAGACAGTTGAAGCTTATTCAATTGAAGAAAAAACCACACTCAGGCTTTCGGACGGATTCGACGAAATCGAACCGTTTGAGGCCGATGATTTTATTATGTGCGGAATGGGCGGCACTCTTATGGAACAGCTTGTTTCACGCACATACTGGCTTAAGGATAAAAGAAAAAGAATCATCGTTCAGCCGCAGTCGCACGCCGAGGATATCAGAAGATTTTTTGTTGAAAACGGGTTTGAGATTCTCTATGAGGATGCGTGCATTGACTCGGGCAAGCTTTACTGCGCAATGGCGGCTGAATACACGGGCAAAACCGAAGAAAAAAGCGTTTCATACATATATTCGGGTGAGCTTCCGAAATGCAGAAAAAAAGAAGCAAAAATGTTTCTTGAAAGCATCAATTCACGCCTGAAAAAGAAGCTTGAAGCCGAAAAAATCCACGGCACTCCGCAAAATGCGGAATATCTTGAAAAAGTAACAAATGAACTGGAGGAAACAATCAATGGAATGCAGACCGACAGTTAAAAATATATATGATTTTATCGACTCAATCGCACCGTTTGAGAAACAATGCGAATGGGATAACAGCGGACTTCTTATCGGGAATCCCTGCCGTGAAATTTCAAAAATCGGCGTTGTGCTCGACATCACCTCAGATGCAGTAAAATATGCGGCGGAAAGAGGAATTGAGCTGATAGTCAGCCACCATCCCGTCATCTTCAGACCCGTCAAAAGCTTTCTTGACGGCGATGTTTCATATATGCTCGCCGCAAACGGCATCTCGGCAATCTGTGCGCACACCTCGCTCGACTGCGCAAGCGGCGGAGTTAACGATGTGCTTGCGGAAACACTCGGATTCAAAAATCCCATACCTCTTGCCGAGTCGGGCGAAGCTGCAATGATAAGAAAGGTCGTTATCGACGAAACCGAAGCCGATGCTCTCGCAATGCTCATTGCGGACAGACTTTCAACCGGCGTTCAGCTTGCAGACTGCGGCAAAACGATTGATACCGTTGCGCTCTGCGGCGGTGCGGGCGGCGATTTTATTCACACAGTTGCCGAAAACGGCTGCGACGCTTATATAACAGGCGAAGCAAAGCACCACGAATTCCTTGCTGCATATGAGCTGGGCGTTACTCTCATTGCGGCAGGTCATTTTGAAACGGAAAACCCCGTTGTTGCCGTGCTCGCAAACCGAATCAAAGAAAACTTCGACTGCGAAGTTGAAATCATCCCGCAGAAATCTCCCGTGGAATATTTTTAATGAGGAAATAAACTATGCCCCTTGACGGAATTACCATAAATTTATTAAAACAAGAGCTTTCGCAATTCATCGTCGGAAGCCGAATAGAAAAAATACACCAGCCATCAAAAGACGAGCTGGTGTTTCATCTGCGTTCAAGAGAAGGTGCATACCGTCTGCTTGTGTCGGCATCGGCTAACAGTCCGAGGCTTCACCTTACGGCAAGAGCGCCTGAAAATCCTGCAACTCCGCCTATGCTCTGTATGCTGTTCAGAAAGCATCTGACAGGCGCAACGATAACAAACATTCGTCAGCTCGGACTCGACCGTGTTGTTTTTATCGACCTTTCGGGCACTAACGAAATCGGTGATGCGGTAACTTTCACCCTTTGCGTGGAAATTATGGCGAAACACAGCAACATCATCCTTGTCAATTCCGACGGAACAATAGTAGATGCTGTAAAGCGAGTTGACTTTACACAGTCGTCCGTAAGGCAGATTCTGCCAACCTTCAGATATGAGCTTCCGCCACGTCAGAACAAACTGAATCTGACCGAAACGGATGTTGATTTTGCCGTTTCATCAATAAAAAACTGTGTCGGAAAGCGTCTTTCGGGCGCAATTCTTGAAACTCTCGAAGGCGTTTCTCCCTTGATAAGCCGAGAAATTGCATCATTTTCGTGCGGCGGCGACATCGGCACAGCGGAAATGAACGAAATAAACGAGCAAAGACTTTCTAAAAAGCTTTCCGAAGTCAAAGAAACTTTGCTTTCGGGCAAGGCATCACCGACAATGCTGATGCGCGAGAATGTAAAACCTTATGACTTTACATTCACTGATATCACGCAGTACGGATTCACCGTAACGGCAAGACCTTTTGAGAGCTTTTCGGAGCTTCTTGACGACTTTTATTATGAAAAAGACCGCTTTGAGAGAACGCGTCAGCGCAGTCAATCGCTTCTGAAATTGCTCAACAATGCCGCTGCAAGAGCTGCAAGAAAACTGCAGAGCAGGCAGGCAGAGCTTGAAGCTTGTGCAGACCGTGACACCCTGCGTATAAATGCGGAGTTGATTCTCGCAAATCAGTACAGACTCGAAAAAGGCTCTCTTTTCTACGACCTTGAAAATTTTTACAACAATAATGAACCCATCCGCATTTCCGCCGACCCCGCACTTTCACCTGCGGCAAATGCACAAAAATATTTCAAGGAATACCGCAAGGCAAAGGTTGCCGAAAGTATGCTCGGTGAATTGATTGAGCAGAGCGAGCAGGAACTTGCGTATCTTGAATCGGTTATTGACTCCGTCAACCGTGCAGACGGTTACACGGAGCTTGCTGAAATCCGCAACGAGCTTTATGAGCAGGGATATCTCAAGCGTGCAAAGAATGATAAAACAAAAAAGGCAAAACCGATGCCGCCGATGGAATATGTTTCCGATGACGGTTACACAATCCTTGTCGGCAGAAACAATGTTCAGAATGACCTGCTGACATTCAAGACTGCCGCAAAGGATGATTCGTGGTTTCACACCCAGAAAATCCCCGGCTCACACGTTGTTGTTATCGGCAACGGCGATATAATCCCCGAGCTTACCTGCCGTCAGGCGGCGATACTTGCCGCATACCACAGCGGCGGACGAGAATCATCGCAGGTTGCGGTTGATTATACGGAAGTCCGTATGCTCAAAAAGCCGACCGGCGCAAAACCGGGCAAGGTTATTTACCACACATATAACACAATGTGGGTAACTCCCGACAGAGAGCTTTGTGAAAGACTTAAGAAAAAATAGTGACAAAAAAACCGCCGACTTTAAAAGTCAGCGGTTTTTGTTTTACTGAATATCGTCTGTGCCGGTTTCGACAAGGCTTTCGGTGTCCCTGAAAAGAAGTGACACGCACCAGACACCTGCAAGGGCAATAACCGTGTAGACAATTCTGCTGAGAATTGCGCCCTGACCGCCGAAAATCCAAGCAACAAGGTCAAACTGAAACAGACCGATGCTGCCCCAGTTAAGAGCACCGACGATTACGAGGGCAAGTGAAATTTTATCAAGTATTCGTTTCAACTCCTTAATGACTTTCTCGAAGTTATTATGAGTTAAAAAGGATGCTTTATTCTTTGTTTTATTGGGAATTTTTAGAATTCAAAATCAACGTCACTGTCTTTTAAAAGCGGCGCATTTTTGTCTTTTTCTGAAAGAACGGGGTCTGTTACGCCCCATTCAACGCCGATTTCAGCATCGTCAAAGCGTATGCTTCTGTCGTTTTCCGGCGAATAAAAATCATCAACCTTATATGCGATTTCAACATCATCCGTCAAAGTAACAAAGCCGTGAAGACAGCCTTTGGGAATAAAAAGCATTTTTTTGTTTTCTGCACTCAGCTCAACCGCAACCCATTTCATATAAGTGGGCGAGCCTCTACGGATATCGACCGCAACATCGAGGATTGCACCCTTTATGCAAGAAACGAGCTTTGCCTGCGCCATAGGATTTTTCTGGCAGTGCAGACCTCTGAGCGTTCCTTTTTTTGCAGAAAAAGAACGGTTATCCTGAACAAAGTCGGCTTTTATGCCGACTTTTTCAAAATCTTTTTTTGAATATGTTTCACAAAACCAGCCGCGGTTATCACCGAAAACCTGAGGCTCGGCTTCAAAAACACCGCTGATTGCGGTTTCATTCAGTTTCATTTTTTGCCTCCGTGCCCCAGCAGGGTCTTTCGCCCGGCTTATCTGCGGAATAAAGTATCTTGCCCTCAGCAACAGACCTGAGATGCTGACCGTAGGACGATTTGCCGTATTTTTCAGCCGAACGAAGCAAAGCATCTCTGCTTATCCAGCGCATATTGTATGCAATCTCTTCAGGTGCGGAAATCTTGATTCCCTGAAGTTTTTCAACTGTTCTGATGAAGTTTGCCGCATCCATAAGATTTTCAACAGTACCCGTATCAAGCCAGGCAAAGCCTCTGCCCATAAGCCTGATATCAAGGTCACCGTTCTGGAGATACATCTGGTTGATATCGGTTATTTCAAGCTCGCCGCGTTTTGAAGGCTTGAGCGACTTTGCATATTCAACAACACGGTTATCATAGAAATAAAGACCCGTTACCGCATAATTTGATTTGGGAACTTCCGGCTTTTCTTCAATGGAAACGGGAACTCCGTTTTCGTCGAATTCAACAACACCGAATGCTTGCGGATTGTCAACATAATAGCCGAAAATGGTTGCTCGGTTTTTGTTTTTTGCCGCCTGCCTGAGCATATGTCCCAGACCATTGCCGTAGAAAATATTATCGCCGAGAATCATCGCAACATCATCGTCGCCGATAAATTCTTCACCAATGATGAATGCCTGAGCAAGGCCGTCGGGGCTTTGCTGAACCGCATATGAAAGATTAAGACCGAACTGCCTTCCGTTGCCGAGAAGCTCACGGAATTTCGGAGTATCCGTCGGGGTTGAAATGATAAGAATTTCTCTTATACCTGCAAGCATAAGCGTTGACAGGGGATAATATATCATAGGTTTGTCATAAACGGGCAGAAGCTGCTTACTTGTTACCATAGTCAGAGGATAAAGCCTCGTGCCTGAACCGCCCGCAAGAATGATACCTTTCAATTGATTCACTCCGTTTCAAATGAAGATGTATTTGCCGCAACATCTTTAGAATATAATATCACCTTTTGTAGAAATTGTCAACAAACAAAGCCGTGCAAAGACATCCGTTTATGAAAAATGTTATAAAGATAAAATAATTCAAAATAACAGTTTACATTTAAAAATAAATATGATATAATTGAATGAACATTTGTTCATAGCTTTGACGGGAGAAAATTTATGGATAAATTTAAGCTGCATTCAAAATTCAAGCCCACCGGCGACCAGCCGCAGGCGATAGCTCAGCTTGTTGACGGAATCAACAAGGGATACGGCGAGCAGACTCTTCTGGGCGTTACCGGCTCGGGTAAGACTTTCACGATGGCAAATATCATCGAGAAGGTCAACCGCCCCACGCTTATTCTCGCTCACAACAAAACCCTTGCCGCCCAGCTCTGCTCGGAATTCCGTGAATTTTTTCCTGAAAATGCCGTTGAATATTTTGTATCATACTATGATTATTATCAGCCCGAAGCATATATTCCCACAACCGATACTTACATTGAAAAAGATTCCGCCGTCAACGATGAAATCGATAAGCTCCGCCATTCCGCCACATCCGCACTTTCGGAAAGACGTGATGTAATCATCGTTGCCAGTGTTTCGTGCATATATACTCTCGGCGACCCTATCGACTACCGCAGTATGGTTATTTCCCTGCGCACGGGAATGGAGAAAAGCCGTGATGAACTGATAGAAAAGCTGGTTTCAATTCAGTACGAAAGAAACGATATTGATTTCAGTCGTAACAAATTCCGTGTCAGGGGAGATGTTGTTGAAATCTTCCCCGTTTATTCAAACGAAAACGGAATAAGAGTTGAATTTTTCGGCGATGAAATTGACAGAATAAGCGAAATAAACGCCCTTACCGGTCAAGTCAAAAGCGTGCTTTCGCACGCAGCAATTTATCCCGCATCCCACTATGTTATCGCGCCCGAAAAGATGGAGCGCTCGATAACTCAGATTTACGGCGAAATGCTTGACAGAGTCAAGTTTTTCGAAGAAAACGGCAAGCTTCTTGAAGCACAGAGAATCCGTCAGCGCACCGAATATGACATAGAAATGCTGCGTGAAACGGGATTCTGCAAGGGCATTGAAAACTATTCGAGAATTATGTCGGGCAGGCCTGCGGGTTCATCCCCTTTCACGCTTCTCAACTATTTTCCCGACGACTATCTTCTTTTTGTTGACGAATCCCACGTTACTCTGCCGCAGGTAAGAGCGATGTACGGCGGTGACAGAGCAAGAAAAGAAAGCCTGATTGAATTCGGATTCCGTCTGCCGTCGGCTTACGATAACAGGCCTCTGACTTTCGATGAATTCTATGAAAGAACGGGACAGAAGGTTTTTGTCAGCGCAACTCCCGGTGAATTTGAAAAAGAGAAAAGCGCACATATCGCGGAGCAGGTTATCAGACCGACAGGTCTGCTTGACCCCGAAATTTCCGTCAGACCTACCGAAGGTCAGATTGACGACCTTGTTTCGGAAATTAATTCAAGAACCGCAAAGGGCGAGCGTGTGCTCGTTACAACACTCACAAAGCGTATGGCGGAGGATTTGACGGATTACCTTGAAAATCTTGATATCAAAGTCCGCTATATGCACCACGATATAGACACAATTGAGCGAATGGAAATCATCCGCGGTCTGCGTCTCGGCGATTTTGACGTTCTTATCGGCATCAACCTTCTGCGAGAGGGCCTTGACATCCCCGAAGTGTCGCTTGTTGCAATACTTGATGCGGATAAAGAAGGCTTCCTGCGTTCCGAAACGTCGCTGATTCAGACCATCGGCAGAGCGGCACGTAACGCCGAAGGCACGGTTATAATGTATGCGGATAATGTTACTCCGTCAATGGAAAGAGCGATAACCGAAACCGTGCGCCGCCGTGAAAAACAGATGAAATATAACGAAGAGCACGGCATCACGCCGAAAACAATCGTCAAGGATGTTCACGAAATAATTGAAATATCCGCCAAGGGCGACGAAGAAAAAGCAATCTCGAAGATGAGCCGCAAAGAGCGTGAAGCGATGATTCTCAAGCTTACCGCAGAAATGAAGGCGGCAGCAAAAATTCTTGAATTTGAGCACGCTGCATTTCTTCGCGACCGTATCGAAAAACTCAGACGAGGTAAATAACTGATGGCTGTAAAAAATTTAACTGTTAAGGGTGCGAAAGAGCACAACCTTAAAAACGTTGATATAACAATTCCCCGTGACAAGCTCGTTGTTTTCACGGGTCTTTCGGGTTCGGGCAAATCCTCTCTCGCCTTTGACACAATCTATGCCGAGGGTCAGAGAAGATATGTTGAATCCCATTCGTCATACGCAAGGCAGTTCCTCGGTCAAATGGAAAAGCCCAATGTCGAAAGCATTGAGGGTCTCTCCCCCGCCATTTCAATCGACCAGAAAACAACCTCAAAGTATCCCCGTTCAACCGTCGGCACGGTCACGGAGATTTATGACAATCTGCGTCTGCTTTATGCAAGAATCGGCATACCCCATTGCCCCGAATGCGGCAGAGAAATCAGCAAGCAGACGGTTGATGATATAACTATGCAGGTGCTTTCGCTTGAAGAGGGCACGAAAATTCAGGTTATGGCACCCATAGCAAGAGGCAAGAAGGGCGAATATGTAAAAGAGCTTGACTCAATCCGCAAGAGCGGTTTTGCAAGAGTGCGTATAGACGGAATAACCTATGATTTATCCGAAGAAATCAAACTTGAAAAGAATATAAAACACAACATCGAGGTCATTGTTGACCGCCTTGTCATCAAAGACGGAATCCGTTCAAGACTTGCCGATTCAAACGAAACGGCAACAAATCTTACCGACGGACTGCTTCTGATTGATGTTATCGGCGGCGAAGAGATGCTTTATTCACTCAATTACGCCTGCCCCGAACACGGAGTGAGCATCGAAGAGCTCGAGCCACGCTCATTTTCATTCAACAATCCGTTCGGCGCCTGCCCGAATTGCTCGGGTCTGAGCGTGCTTATGAAGGTTGACCCGAAAATGGTTGTGCCCGACGAAAATCTTTCCATCCGTGACGGTGCAATCAAGGCAGGCGGCTGGTCAGCAAGCGATGGCGGCACAATTGCACAGATGTACTACGAGGGAATCGCAAACGCCTATGATTTTTCGCTCGACACTCCGTTCAAGGATTTGCCGAAAAAGGCGAAGGATATTGTTTTCTACGGCACGGGCGGCAAAAAAATAAAGCTTGAACGCAGGAGTGAGTACGGAAGCGGCACATATATGACCGATTTTGAAGGCGTTATCAACAACCTCGAACGCCGTTACAGAGAAACCACAAGCGAGTGGTCAAGAAACGAAATTGAAGGTTATATGTCAACCGTGAAGTGCCCCGAATGCGGCGGTGCAAGGCTTCGCAAGGAGTCCCTCGGCGTTACCGTCGGCGGCATCAACATTGATGAGTTTGTCAATAAATCAATCGACGAAGAAATAGAATTCCTCGACAGTCTGAATCTCAGCGAAAGAGATAAAATGATTGCGGGGCAGATCATAAAAGAAATAAGAAGCAGACTGAACTTCCTTTCAAGCGTCGGTCTGAATTATCTCACCCTTGCCCGCTCATCCGCTACTCTTTCGGGCGGCGAAGCGCAGAGAATCCGCCTTGCAACGCAAATCGGCTCATCACTTATGGGTGTTCTTTATATACTCGACGAGCCGAGCATAGGGCTGCACCAGCGTGACAATTCAAAGCTTCTCAAAACTCTTCAGGAGCTTCGCGACCTCGGCAACACGCTTATCGTTGTTGAGCACGATGAAGAAACAATGCGGTCTGCGGACTATATTGTTGACGTCGGACCGGGCGCAGGTATTCACGGTGGTGAAATCGTCTGTTGCGGTGATATAAACGACATCATCAATTGCAAAAAATCAATAACAGGTCAGTACCTCAGCGGCAAGAAATATATTCCTTTACCCGAAAAGCGCAGAGAGGGCAACGGCAAATCACTTGTTGTTTACGGTGCAAAAGAAAACAATCTTAAAAACATTGATGTTGAATTTCCTCTCGGAAAATTCATCAGTGTTACGGGTGTTTCAGGCTCCGGCAAATCCTCGCTTATCAACGAAATTCTCAACAAATATCTTGCAACCGAGCTGAATAACGCAAAGAAAAAGCCCGGCGCCCACGACAGAATCACGGGCGCAGAGCATCTTGATAAGGTTATAAATATTGACCAATCCCCCATCGGACGCACTCCACGTTCGAATCCCGCAACCTATACGGGCGTTTTCAACGATATCCGCGAGCTTTTCGCCTCAACCGTTGATTCAAAGAAAAAAGGCTACAAATCGAGCAGATTTTCATTCAACGTCAAGGGCGGCAGATGCGAAGCCTGCCAGGGCGACGGTATAGTCAAAATCGAGATGCACTTTATGAGCGATATCTATGTGCCGTGCGAAGTCTGCGGCGGCAAACGCTATAACAGAGAAACGCTCGAGGTAAAATATAAGGGCAAAACTATCCACGATGTGCTTGAAATGACGGTTGAAGAGGGTATGAACTTCTTTGAAAGCATCCCGAAAATCCACCGTAAAATCAAGACTCTTTATGATGTAGGTCTGGGATATATCAAAATCGGTCAGCCTGCAACAACCCTTTCGGGCGGCGAAGCACAGAGAGTGAAGCTTGCAACCGAGCTTTCCAAGATTTCAACGGGCAGAACGGTTTATATTCTTGACGAGCCGACAACGGGACTTCACACAGCCGATGTTCACAGACTGATTGATGTGCTTCAGAAGTTTGTCGACAAGGGCAACACGGTTATCGTTATCGAGCATAATCTTGACGTTATAAAAGTATCCGACCACATAATCGACCTCGGTCCGGAGGGCGGCAACGGCGGCGGAAAAATCGTCGCTCAGGGCACACCCGAAGAGGTTGCGAAATGCAAAAAATCATATACGGGTATGTATCTGAAAGAAGTTTTGAAATAAAAAGTCTTTTTTAATGAACAGTAATACAGCTTGCGACGGATAAAGCGGAAATTAAACATTGTTTTAAGCTTTAATAATTGCCTGACGGCAATCACCTCATCCGTCGCTATGCGACACCTTCCCCTCAAGGGGAAGGCTTAACATAAGGACTGATTTTATGAATACAGCACACAACAAAAAATTAACCCGCAATTCACAGACGTTACGAAAAAATATGACCAAAGAAGAAAGACACCTATGGTATGATTTTCTCAAAGAAATTCCGGTCACATTTCATCGTCAGAAAGTGATTGACAATTATATTGTTGACTTTTATTGTGCAAGTGCAAAGCTTGTTATTGAGCTTGACGGAACACAGCATTATCTTGACAAAGGAAAATCAAAAGATAAAATAAGAGACACTTTTTTATCGTCAAAAGGACTTACCGTTTTGAGATATTCAAACGATGATGTTAATAATGAATTTGAAAGTGTATGCCAAGATATATTCAACAACCTTGTTCAAAAATGCGTTATCCCCTCACCTTCTCCTTGAGGAGAAGGTGTCACCGCAGTGACGGATGAGGTGTGCAAAAGGAGAAATTATATATGAATATTTATAAATCTTGTCCTCAATTTGAGAATGAGCGTTTTTTACTGCGCTATGTTTCAGAAAATGATTGTTCGGACTTATTAAAGGTTTATTCCGACGTGGATTCTGTACCGTTTTTCAACAGCGACAACTGCGGCGGAGATGATTTTTATTACACAAGCGAAGAAAGAATGCTTGAAGCAATTAAATATTGGTTTTTTGAATATGAGAGAAAAGGATTTGTTCGTTGGTCAATCATTGATAAGACTTCCAATGAAGCAATCGGCACAATCGAACTTTTCCACAGGAAAGCTAAAGATTATTTCACAAAATGCGGCTTGTTGAGATTGGATTTGAGAAGCGATTATGAAAGTAAAGATAAGATTATAAATATTTTATCGCCAATTCTTGCTCCAACTTTCAAGCTGTTTCATTGCAATAAAATTGCAACAAAAGCAATACCCGAAGCAAAAGAAAGAATCTCCGCTTTAAGCAAACTCGGTTTTGCTCTGTCAGATGAAAAATTAATCGGACATGACGAAACGGAATACTCATCATATTTTGTACTTCACAAATAATTTGTAGGGCATATACAAAAAGACCACAGTCGATTGACTGTGGTCTTTATCATTTTCAGTAATTACTGCTCAACAGCGTAAACGCTTACCTTCTTGCGGTCCTTACCCATACGCTCAAACTTAACTGTTCCGTCGATGAGTGCGAAGAGAGTGTCATCTGAACCTCTGCCGACGTTGTTGCCGGGATGGATGTGAGTACCTCTCTGCTTTACAAGGATGTTACCTGCAAGAACAAACTGACCGTCAGCCCTCTTAGCGCCGAGTCTCTTTGACTCTGAATCACGGCCGTTACGGGTTGAACCCATACCTTTCTTATGAGCGAAAAGCTGTACATTTATCTTAAGCATTACTTTACACCTCCGTAGATTATTTTGATGTTTTCGGGATATTGCTTTGAAAGCTCCGTTAAATGAAGCTCCAGACCTCTGAGCACCGTTTCCGTCTGCTCATCCGGCTGACTGAGGGTTACGCGCATCACTCCGTCCTGCGCATCGGCATCGGCATTTGCACCGATGATTTCGGTTATTGTGTTCGCTGCCATAAAAGCCGCCGAAGAAACCGCCGCACACACAACGTCGCTGCCGCTTTCGGCAAACATCGCGTGACCTTTTATTTCAAAGCCTGTGAGTTGTTTGTTACCGATTAAGAATTTAACCCTAATCATTTGAGAAATTCTTATGCGTTGATAGCAGAGATTTCAACCTTAGTGTAAGGCTGTCTGTGGCCCATCTTTCTCTTTGAGTTCTTCTTGGGCTTGTAGGTCATAACGGTGATTTTCTTTGCCTTGCCGTTCTTGACAATCTTTGCTGAAACGCTTGCACCTGCTACATAGGGTGCGCCAACGGTGATACCGTCGTCGGTTCCAACTGCGATAACCTTGTCAAAGGTGTACTCGCTTGCTTCTTCTGCGCCAAGCTTTTCGATGAAAATTACATCGCCGGCTTCAACCTTATACTGCTTGCCGCCTGTTTCGATAATTGCGTACATCGGATTTTCATTCCTTTTCTTTAAGACTCGCTATTCTGTAACTCTTATAAGTGGGTTACCGGAGGCACAGATTAAATCTGTTTTTGGGCATAAGTCACCCGCCCCGAATATGCGGCATATGAGATTATATCACAACATTCAACCGATGTCAAATGTTTTTTTGAGAATTTTCGATTATTTCTGTTCTCCGTCATAAGGAGTATAATTTGCCTGCTGATAATCGGTATTTTCAGGCTCTTCGGGAATAATCAGAGCGGCAATAAGATAAATGATTATCGGGCAGCCGAGAACAAAAAGTGAGAGAAGAACATAGATAATTCTGAGTATGGTTGCATCAATATTGAAATATTTTGCAAATCCGCCAAGTACGCCGAGGAGTTTTTTGTCTGTTTTGCTTCTGTAAATCTTTTTCATATCTTTCTATCCTTTCTTTATTATTTATTCTGAATTTTCGCAGCAGTAAGAGTATTTCTCATCAGCATTGCGATTGTCATAGGTCCGACGCCGCCGGGCACAGGAGTTATCATCGATGACTTATCCTTGACTTCATCAAAATCAACGTCGCCGCAGAGCTTGCCGTTTTCATCTCTGTCCATACCGACGTCGAGAACGATTGCGCCTTCCTTGACCATATCTGCTTTAACAAACTTTGCAATGCCGACAGCCGCAACAAGAATATCCGCCTGCTTTGTTATTTCGGCAAGGTTCTGAGTTTTAGAGTGGCAGATTGTGACTGTTGCGTTTCTTGCAAGCATAAGCATTGCCATAGGCTTGCCGACGATATCGCTTCTGCCGATGATAACGCAGTGCTTGCCCGTGGGGTCAATGCCTTCGTATTCAAGCATCTTGACCATACCCATCGGCGTGCAGGGCACAAGCTCGCCGTTTCCGATGCAGAGTCTGCCGACATTCTCGGGATGGAAGCAGTCAACATCCTTTTCGGGAAGAATTCTTTCAAGAACAAGATTCTTGTTGATATGTTTGGGAACGGGAAGCTGGCATAAGATGCCGTTGACGGATTTATCCGCATTCAGCTTGTCGATAAGCTCAAGAAGCTCCTCGGTTGTTGTTTCCTCGGGAAGAGCATATTCAAGCGAACGCATACCCGTTCTTTCGCACGCCGCTTTTTTGTTGTTAACGTAAATTCTTGAAGCAGGGTCGTTTCCGACAATGATAACCGCAAGGGTCGGGAGAATTCCGTTAGCCTTGAGTGCCTCAACCTGTTCCGAAATTTTTTCGAGATTAAATTCTCTTATTGCTTTGCCGTCAATTATTTTGTACATCGGGCTCTGCCTCCTCATTTTCAACGGTTTCTGTTTCTTCAACTGTTTCCATTGGATTTTTCTTTGCCTCGGCTTCTGCTTTGAGCTGCTCTTCAAGGAAGAAATCAACTCCGTCGATGGGCTTGGGATTCTTTATATATTTACGCAGAAGAACTATCAGCAGAACGGTGCAGACTACGACAAGCGCCGCCGAAACCGCCTGCGAAACTCTGATTGTTGTGCCTGCGATATAAAGGCTGTCAGTACGCAGACCCTCAACGATTGTTCTTTCAAGTCCGTACCATATTCCGTAACACAGAGCAATCTGTCCGCTGAATTTTCTTGCTTTACGGCAGATAATGTAAAGCACAAAAAATCCAAGAAGGCACCAGATTGATTCGTAAAGGAAAGTCGGGTGAACGGGAAGCATCGGGTCAACTGCAAAGCCTTTTGAAGCGTAAAGCTCCTGGTTTCTCATAACATCCGCAGCAACCTTTTCGCTCCACATACCCCAGGGAAGGTCGGTATTGACACCGAAGGCTTCCTGATTTGTGAAGTTGCCCCATCTGCCGATACCCTGACCGATGAGAAGGCTCATAGTCGCCATATCAAGCAAATTGAAATAATTCATCTTTCTGACTTTGCAAACAAAGTATGCCGCAACAAGTCCACCGATGATACCGCCGTAAATAGCGAGTCCGCCTTCCCAGATTTGCGGTATTTCGGAAAGATGTGTGCCATAATAATCCCATTTTGAAAACACATAATAAAGCCTTGCACCGATAATTGCGGCGATTGTGCCGTAGATAAGAACATCGACCATCTTGTCAAGGCTCATCTTCCATTTGTAAGCCATTCTGCCGCCGAAAAGCACGGCAAGCAGAAAGCCGAAAGCGATAATCGCTCCGTAAAATTTGATTTCAATGTCAATTCCGAATATCGAAAAATCGGCAAGCACGCTCGGCACGCTGAAGCCGCGTTTGATAGCCGTGAAATAAACAACTGTATAGTCCGACATTTTTTAATTCCTCTTTTCTCAGATGGGACTTATAACAGAAAGAGCGCTGAATTCTTCCTTAAGAACATTCAGTCTTTCCTGTGCCTTTTCGATTGTAAGATTTTTGCAGGCTTCAAGCTCTGCAAACGGCTCATAATCGTTGAAATAAAGATTCATCATCATATTGGCTATATCGTCGATATCGTTATAGCACATTACATAGCGTCCGTAGAACTTGCGTTTTGCTCTTTCAAAAGCGACGGGATCAATTCCGTCCGTCTGCGCCTTTCTGATTTCCGCCTTGATGATATCCGCGGTCTTTTCAGGGTCGGCACTTGTTCCGCCCAACATAACGCACGAGAAACCGAATCCATTGAACATCTCCGAGCCGAAGCCCATATCAATCAGCTCTTCGTCAAGCAGACGCTTGAACAGAGGCGATGATTTTCCGCAAAGTGCTTCAAGCACGATTTCGGATGCAATTTCGTCCTCAAGGCTGAGAAGAGGATTGTCAAGCTCTTCCTTGAAGCCGAGAAGGAACTGCTTCTGCGCAACGGAAAGATGTTCTTCGATGAAGCACTGAACGGGTTTTCCGCTCTCCTTTTCGAACTTTCTCTCGACGGGTTTTGCATCGGCTTTCTTTATGCATCTGTCAACGATATCAAAAACCTCCTGCGGTTCAATTGCACCGACAACGCAAAGCACCATATTTGCGGGATTATAGAAATTCTTATAAAGTCTGTAAAGCAGGTCGGCATCAATTTTTGCAATTGATTCCTGAGTGCCTGCAATGTCAATTCTTACGGGATGAACGCTGTAAAGCGCACGAAGAAGGTTAAACATAACCTGCCAGTCGGGCAAATCCTGATACATACGGATTTCCTGACCGATAATGCCCTGCTCCTTTTCAACGGTCTGCTGAGTGAAATAGGGGTTCTGAACAAAGTCAAGAAGAATTTCGAGAGATTCGCCGATATTCTCCGAGCCTTTGAAAAGATATGCTGTTTTTTCAAAACTCGTGTAAGCATTTGCGCTTGCACCCGTTTTCGCAAAACGCTCAAAAGCGTTTAAATCTTCGCTCTCAAAAAGCTTGTGCTCAAGGAAATGAGCCGTACCCTCGGGAATCATCTCAAACTCGCCGTTTTCATTCTTCACCGCGGTGTCAATCGAGCCGTACTTTACGCCGAAAACCGCATATGCGGATGAATAGCCCGCCTTGGGCATAACCCTTATTTCAAGACCCGATTCGTGACGGGCGCAGAAAACGCTCTCGCCGAGCTTTTCGTTTGTTATCTGCTTAATCTGCATTCTCTTCACCCTCCCCCGATTCAGCCGAAAGCATAAATATCGTGTCTATTGAAAGTTTCTTTGCCGCTTCGCAAACCTGCTCCATAGTAACTTTTTCGATTTCTTCATTAAGACTTTCGGTGGTTAAAATTTCATCCTCGAGCACCTGAGACGCATACCACGCACAGATTCCCTCGGGAGTTGTAAAGGTGTGTCTTTCTTTAAGTGAACGCTTTGAAGAATCAAGCACCTCGGGGTCGGTTTTGCCGTTCCTCAAATCCGAAAGCTGAGCAAGAATTTCGGCAGAAACCTTCTTTTCCTTATCGGTATCAATTCCGCCCTCAACGAGCACAAGTCCCTTGCTTGCAATCAGTCTTGACCAGCAGTAATAGGCAAGGCTGAGCTTTTCGCGCACGTTCATAAAGAGCTTGGAATAGGTGCCCATTCCGAATATATCATTCATAACCGTAACCGCCGCAAGGTTATCTCGGCTGTTGCTCATTCCCGACCTGAAGCCGATAACAAGCTTGCCCTGATTGACGGGGAATTTCTCCTCAAATCTGTTGAAGTGACCGCCTCTCCTGTGGAAAACGGTTTCGGGCTTCACGGGATTTCTTTCGATTTTCTCAAATTTCTTCGCAAAAATATCCGCAACCTCGTCCGCACTGCTGCTGCCGACAACGGTAATCTGGAAAATCGCAGTTGAAAGAAGATTTTTCCACGCAGAATAAACATCCGCCATTTTCACTTTTTCGATTTCTTCGATTGTACCGTATTTATCTTTACCGTATGCTTCGTTTGCGCACATATAGCTTATGCAGCGGTTGAAAGCATAGGTTCGTTTGTCGTTAAGTTCTTCTTCAATGCGCTGGATAAGAAGCCTTTTTTCCGCAGCAAGATTCTCTGCGCCGAAACTGCTGCTTTTGCAGTTGGGAGAGAAAATCATACTTGCAAGAAGCTTTGCACACTGCTCTGCGATGCTTTCATCGGTAAGAGCAAAACGGTCATCAAGAAAAGTCAGCGAAAGAGTAAGCACCTGCGCTTCGCCCGACTTCGAAACCGATGCGGAAAGGCTTGCACCGTAAAGCTCATCGAGCTTGCCGTTGAGAAGCGAAAAATCGGGATATTCCCTGCATGAACGCTTCAGAAGAAATATCAGCAGCGAATTTGCCGCCATTTTATCATCCATAGGTAATGCCATAGATACCGAAATGCGTCCGGTTTTGAATCTGTCCGTCTGTTCGGAAACAAGACGCACACCGTCGGCTATCATTCTGACAAGTGGCATTGTAACACTTCCTTTTATAAATCGTTTGCAATTATCTGTTCATAGGTTTCTCTTTTGACAACAACTCTTGCCTCGCCGTCCTTTACCATAACAACGGCGGGTCTGGGAATACGGTTATAGTTTGATGCCATTGAGTAGTTATATGCACCGGTTGAAAGAACTGCGAGAGTATCCCCCGCCTTGACCGGCTGAAGCTTTGTGTTTTCCTGAATAAGGTCGCCGCTTTCACAGCATTTGCCCGCAACGGTAACAGTTTCCGTTCTGTCCTCTTCGGCTCTGTCGGCGCAGACTATTTCGTAATCCGAGCGGTAAAGAGCATATCTCGGATTATCTGTCATACCGCCGTCAACGGAAACATAGGTTCTCACATCGGGGATAGTCTTGACATTACCGACTGTGTAGAGTGTCACGCCCGCAACGCCGACTATCGAACGGCCCGGTTCAATAAGAATAAACGGAGTTTTGATTCCGAGCTCGCGCGAGAATGTGGTGACAACCGCCGCAACATTCTTCATATATTCGCCGTAAGGCTGATGGCTGTCGCTCTTGAGATATTTGATTCCGAAGCCACCGCCGAGATTAAGTTCATCAAGCTCTTTGCCGGTTTCGATTTTGATATCCCTGTAGAATTCAAGCATAATCTTTGCCGCAAGCTCAAACGGGTCAACATCGAAAATTTGCGAGCCGATATGGCAATGCAGACCTCTGAGATTAACGTTATCCATAGCAATCGCAGTCTTGACCGCATTCATTGCTTCGCCCGTTTCAAGGGCAAAACCGAACTTTGAATCTATCTGACCCGTCTTGATAAAATCGTGAGTATGAGCATCAACGCCGGGCTTGATTCTGAGCATAATTCCCGCAACCTTGCCAAGCTCTTTTGCGATTGAATCGAGCATTTTAAGCTCCGTCAGATTGTCAACAATAATTCTGCCTACTCCGTTCTCAACAGCCGCCGTAAGCTCCTGACGGGTTTTATTGTTGCCGTGGAAAACAATTTTATCTGCGGGGAATCCGACGGAAAGAGCAGTGTAAAGCTCGCCGCCCGAAACAACGTCAATGCCGATATTTTCCTGCATACAGATGCGGTACATTTCCTTGCAGCTGAATGCCTTGCTTGCATAAACAACCATTCCGTTGCCGTTATAGTATTTGTTGACAGAAAGAATAAACTCTCTTATTTTCTGTCTTATTTTGCTTTCGCTGTAAACATACAGAGGCGTGCCGAAACGCTCGGCAAGATCAAGTGCATCCGCGCCTTCAATTGTCAGATGCCCTTTTCCGTTTGTTGAAACACACTTTGTTACAAGCATTTTTATTCCCCCTTCGAAGCGCTGATGATTTCAGCCTTCACTTCTTCAACACCCGTTCCCTTAACCGAAGAGAACTCAATTCTTTTTATTTCAGGATAATCCGCAAGCTCTTCAAGAAGTGCCTCTCTGCGTTTTTCCGTTTCTGTTTTGTTAAGCTTATCGCACTTAGTCAAAGCAATAACAAACGGAATTCCGCTCTCACGCAGGAAGTTGAGCATCGTCATATCATCCGCCGACGGTGCGTGGCGCATATCAATAAGCTGGATGACAAGCTTGATGTTTCTGCCCGACTGAAAATAGCCTTCCATAAGCTCCGCCCAACGCTTTTTCTCGCTCTGCTCACGCTTCGCATAGCCGTAGCCGGGCAGGTCAACGAAGTAAACACCGTCGCCCTTAAAGAAATTGACTGTAATCGTCTTTCCGGGCACCGAGCTTACTCTCGCAAGGTTTTTACGGTTGAAAACTTTATTTATAAGCGATGATTTGCCAACATTCGAGCGTCCCGAAAAAACAATTTCCGTTTCTTTTGAAGGCGGAAGCTGCTTCGATATGCCATAAGCGGCGGTAAATTCTATTTTATCAAATCTCATTTTAAAAATCCTTACTGTGTTATTGTAGCGCGCGAGCTTTTGCTCACATTCATGGGCTGAACCGATGTTTCACCGTTCTTTGCAGGCTTTTCGAGAGCGATATCCCACACTGCCTCAACCGTCTTGACCGGTTCAAACGCAACAGCCTCTTTAACTACAGGGTCAACCTCATCAAGATCGGAAATGTTGTCATAAGGAATAACAACAGTCTTTATTCCCGCTCTGTAAGCCGCCATAGACTTTTCTTTAAGTCCGCCGATGGGAAGCACCCTGCCTCTGAGAGTAATTTCACCCGTCATAGCAACATCCTTGCGCACCTTGATTCCCGAAAGTGCGGATACAAGCGAGGTTGCAATCGTAACGCCCGCAGAAGGCCCGTCCTTGGGAGTTGCGCCTTCGGGCACGTGAATATGAATATCGTTTTCTTTATAGAACTCTCCGTTTATCGCAAGAGAATCTGCTTTTGAACGGATATAGCTGACCGCCGCCTTCGCACTCTCCTGCATAACGTCGCCGAGTGAACCCGTCAATTCAAGTTTGCCCGTACCCTTAAGCACGGCGGTTTCAATCTCAAGCATATCGCCGCCGACACTTGTCCACGCAAGGCCGTTGACAACACCGACTTCATTTTCTCGCACGATTGAATCGTTTTTATATTTTCTTGTGCCGAGATATTCTTCAACATTTTCGGGTTTTACCGAAATTTTTTCGGCACTGCCCTCAACTATCGCCATTGCAGACTTTCTGCAGACAGCCGCAATGCGCTGTTCAAGGTTTCTCACGCCCGCTTCACGGGTATAGCCCTCAATAATAAGTCTGAGCGCCTTGTCGGTTATTCTGAGCTGCTTCGAAGTCAGTCCGTGCTGCTTTATCTGCTTGGGAATAAGATGTTTCTTTGCAATATTGAACTTTTCTTCTGCCGTGTAGCTGCCAAGCTCAATAATTTCCATTCTGTCGCGCAGAGGGTCAGGGATATTCGATTCAACATTCGCCGTTGTGATAAATAGAACCTTGCTCAGGTCAAACGGAAGCTCAATATAGTGGTCTCTGAATGATGAATTCTGCTCGGGGTCGAGCACTTCGAGAAGCGCCGAGGTCGGGTCGCCCTTATAGTCGGATGAAAGCTTATCCACTTCATCAAGCAGAATAAGCGGATTGCTTGTGCCCGCCTGCTGCATAGCATTTATGATTCTGCCCGGCATTGAGCCGATATATGTTTTTCTGTGACCTCTGATTTCCGCCTCGTCCTTGACACCGCCAAGCGAAATTCTTACGTATTCTCTGCCCGTTGCGGACGCAATCGAGCGTGCAACCGAGGTTTTGCCGACTCCCGGAGGACCTGCAAGGCAGATAATCTGACCTTTGATATCGGGGGCAAGCACACGCACGGCAAGATATTCGAGAATTCTCTTTTTGATTTTGTCAAGTCCGTAATGGTCACGTTCAAGAATCTTTCTTGATTTTTCAATATCCGTATTTTCATCGGAAAATTTATTCCACGGAAGCGAAAGGCAGGTTTCGATATAGTTTCTGCTGACTGCCGCTTCGGGTGACTGCGGAGAATATTTTTCGAGTCTGTCGCATTCCTTGAAAAGCTTTTCCTTGAGTTCATCGGGCGCTTTCATAAAGAAAATCGTTTCTCTGAATCTGTCAAGCTCCTCTTCCTGCGAAACTCCGCCGCCAAGCTCCTGAGAAATAACCTTCATCTGCTCGCGCAGATAATATTCACGCTGATTCTTATCAATAGCCTCCTGCACCTTGTCGCCGATATCGGCTTCGATTGCAAGAAGATTGCTTTCATTCGTAAGAAGCACGCAAAGCTCTTCGAGTCTTCTTATCGGATTGATAACGGAAAGAATGCTCTGCCTGTCCTCATATTCAAGCATAATGTTGCCTGCAATATAGTCCGCAAGCTCGCCTGCTTTTGTTTTCTGAAGAACACTTGTAACAAGGTCCGCAGGCATCTGAGGCGCGCAGTCCGAATAATCTGCAAAGATATCCTTCGTATGTCTGATAAGCGCCTTTTCATAGTCAATGTTATCTTTTCTGACCGCAGGCTCTTCAATCGGGAATATCATCGCTTTAAGATGATTTCCTTTTTCGTTTTCAAAACCCTGAACAAGCCTTGCTCTGTAAAGACCTTCAACCGCAACACGGACATTACCGCTCTTGCCGGGAAGCTTGAGCACCTGCTTCACGCTCGCAACAACACCGATTTCGTAAAGGTCGTTATAATCGGGGTCGTCAACGCTGATGTCTTTTTGAGTAACAAGGAAAATTTCCTGGTCCGTATCCATAGCTTTTTTGAGGGCATTTATTGATTTTTCTCTGCCCACATCAAAGTGAATAAACATATCGGGAAAAACAACCAGACCGCGCAAAGCCACGGTCGGCATTACCCTTATCTTTTCTTCTTTCATCATATAAAAACTCCTTCTCACCGCACCATCCGCTTGCGGCTGAAACGACTGTAATTTTAAAAATATACTTTCTTAGCATAATATTATATATTATAAATGTAAATCCGTCAACACCGCCGTATGAACAAAAATAATGTGAAATGAAAAATATCCGTGAACAAACAAAGAGCCGCCGCAAATCGCGACAGCTCCCGTTAAACCGAAGTTTACTTATTTCATACCGTTTTCATAGGCCTCGATCATCTTCTTAACCATCTGACCGCCTACGCTGCCTGCTTCCTTGGAAGTGAGGTCGCCGTTATAACCCTGCTTAAGGTTAACGCCTACTTCTCTTGCAGCCTCCATCTTGAACTGTTCAAGAGCAGCTCTTGCCTGAGGAACAACTGAATTATTCTTTGACATTTCGTTTACACCCCTTCAAATTCAATTTGCGTTTGCTTTATTATTGTTGCAATCCATTCGGGGTTTATTAATGTTAATTTTTTGAAAGTTTTGATCTATAGATATCCTGCATTACGGCAGAAATATCAGACCTATAATGCAGAGAGGTGTTCGAGCAACCATAATGGATATAACAACTGCCATCGGTATATCCGCTGAAAAACGCTCTTCCAAAT
>JAZSLR010000107.1:0-16245 GCA_045535475.1 Acutalibacteraceae bacterium
TTACCGTTGAGGTTAAGGGCGCGGAAGCCTGTGAAGATTTCCACAAGCTTATGCTTGTTACGGGTTCAAGAGATAATTTTGCAACCCGTGACACTTCATATTTCAAGAGAATTATGGATGCATTCGGCGATGATGCGAGAATCTATCTTGCAAAGTATGAGGGCAAGACAATTGCGGGTGCGCTCAATGTTGTCTGCGGCGATAAGGAATGGTATGTTTACGGCGCAAGCTCAAATGAATACCGCAATGTTATGCCCAACTATCTTGTTCAGTGGGAAATGATAAGATGGGCGATTGAACGCGGATGCAAATACTACGATTTCAGAGGCGGATATCCCGATGAAAGCAATCCTCTTCACGGCATATTCAAATTCAAGAAAGGCTTCTGCAATGACTATATGGAGCTGATGGGTGAGGCTGACCTCATTATTGATAAGGTCGGTTTTGTCGCAGTTAATGCTGCGCAGAAACTCGCAAAGTCAACCAGAGGCATCAGAGCAAAAATCATCAACAAGAAATAACAGAAAAAACTACTCGGCAGAGTTTGACTTTGCCGCTCAATTCCTCCATAAAATCGGAAGGAGGGCCCGTTGCGGGCACTGCTTTCGATTTTTATTGTGCACAAAAGCTTTGGTTAGCCTGAATTAACCGATTGTAGAATATGACAAAATTTGAAAAAACGCATAAAATCGGTTGACAAAGCCTCGGATATTAACTAAAATAATAATAGTTAGCGGATGCTAACCAGACGGAACGCGCAATATTGTGTGCGTTCTCAGCGGAGGTTATGGTCTATGAAAACCTTAAGAGATGTTAAAATCGGAAAAACCGCAAAGGTTGTCAAGCTTCACGGTGAAGGTGCTCTCAAGCGCAGAATTATGGATATGGGAATCACCAAAGGCGTTGAGGTTTTTGTGCGCAAGGTTGCGCCTCTGGGCGACCCTCTTGAAATCTCCGTTCGCGGCTATGAGCTTTCAATCAGAAAAGGCGATGCCGAAATGATTGAGGTTGAATAAGTTTTCAGGGGATTCATTCCCCGATTTTTTCAAAGCTCAGGTTAGCATCAGCTAACCTTGGAAAGCAGGTGTTTTTATGGATATCAGAATTGCGCTGGCGGGCAATCCCAACAGCGGTAAAACCACTCTTTTCAATGCGCTGACGGGTTCAAATCAGTATGTCGGCAACTGGCCCGGCGTAACGGTTGAAAAGAAAGAAGGCAAGCTCAAAAAGCAGGAGGGTGTTATCATAACTGACCTTCCGGGAATATATTCTCTTTCGCCCTACACTCTTGAAGAGGTTGTTGCACGTAATTATCTTATCGGTGAAAGACCCGATGTGATTCTCAATATTATTGACGGCACAAATCTCGAAAGAAATCTTTATCTCACAACCCAGCTTATCGAGATTGGCATTCCCGTTGTCGGTGCGATAAATATGATGGATATTGTCAGAAAGAACGGCGATAAAATCGACACCGAAGAAATCGGGAAAGCACTCGGTTGCAGGATAGTTGAAATTTCCGCACTCAAGGGTATCGGTATCGACGAGGCTGTTGATGCGGCAATCAAAGCGGCGAAATCAACAAAAAGAGAACACCGCCATATTTTTTCGGGACCCGTTGAGCACGCTCTCGCTCACATCGAGGAGGCAGCCGTTCACGATATGCCGCTTGAACAGCAGAGATGGTATGCGGTCAAGATTTTTGAACGTGACCCGAGAGTACTTGAACAGCTTAATCTCGACAGCAAGCTTCTTGCTCACATCGAAGAGGATATCAAGGATGTTGAGCTTGAAATGGATGACGATGCCGAAAGCATCATCATCAACGAAAGATATAATTACATAACTGACCGTGCTATGAAGAACAGCAAGAAAAAACGTGCGGGAAAGCTTTCTGTTTCGGATAAGATTGATATGATTGCAACCAACAGAATTCTCGCAATTCCGTTTTTTGCTCTTGTTATGTGGCTTGTTTATACCCTTTCAATCGGAACTGTCGGTGACTGGACGGTTAATTTTATGAACGACGGACTTTTCGGCTCGTTCAAAAATCTCGACCCTTCGTTCTTCGGATATTCCGTGCTTCAGCACATTCCGAGCATTCCCGAGCTTATTGATAAAGTTCTTCTCGGCGCAGATGGCACACCCGTTATCGCAGGCTGGCTTTACAGCCTTATTATGGAAGGTATTGTAGGCGGTGTCGGTTCGGTTCTCGGCTTTGTTCCGCAGATGCTTGTTCTTTTCTTTATGCTTTCAATTCTCGAGGATTGCGGATATATGAGCCGTGTCGCATTCATTATGGATAGAATTTTCCGCCGTTTCGGTCTTTCGGGCAAGAGCTTTATCCCCATTCTGGTTGCATCGGGCTGCGGTGTTCCGGGAATTATGGCTTCACGTACGATTGAAAATGAGCGTGACAGACGAATAACGATTATGACGACGGGATTTATTCCCTGCGGCGCAAAAATGCCGATAGTCGGTCTTATTTCCGCTTCGCTTTTCGGCAGAAAGGCTTGGGTTGCCGTTGCGGCATATTTCATCGGCATTGCGGCGGTTGTTATTTCGGGCATTATTCTCAAAAAATTCAAATCGCTTGCAAGCGAACCTACTCCGTTTGTTATGGAGCTTCCCGCATATCACGCCCCCCTTGCAAAGAATGTTCTTCGAACAACCTGGGAAAGAGGCTGGAGCTTCATCAAGCGTGCAGGTACTGTTATTTTTGCCGCAAGCGTAATCATCTGGATTCTCAACAGCCTTTCGTTTGAAGGCGGACTTCACTATATCGGCGACGGCGATGCAAGGTCAATACTCAACGCGCTCGGCGGAATAATTGCAAATCTCTTTATTCCCCTCGGCTTTGACAGCTGGCAGGCGGCGGTTGCAACAGTTCTCGGCCTTGTCGCAAAGGAAGAGGTCGTCGGTGTGTTCGGTTCGCTTTCGTCAATGGCAAACGCAGACCTTGCTTTCGAAATGATTGAATCGGGCGAAGGCTCGCTCGCAATCATCGGTCAGGAATTCTTCGGAGGCAATGCCTTCAGTGCGTTCTCATTTATGGTATTCAACCTTCTTTGCGCTCCCTGCTTTGCGGCAATGGGAGCAATAAAAAAAGAGATGAACAGCGGCAAGTGGACTGTAGCGGCAATCGGATATATGACCGTTTTTGCATATGCCGTTTCGCTTATGATTTATCAGTTCGGAATGTTTTTCAGCGGTGCGGGATTCACTCTCGGCACGGCGGCAGCAATCGCGGTGCTCGCAGTGTTCCTCTACTTTGTTTTCAGAAAGAATAAATATGTTAAGACAAAATAATTAAAGGAGTGAAAAAGCGTGGATTTTGCAACTTTTTCGGTTGCGGCGGTAATTGCCGTTATCTTCTTTGCAATTATTTTTACATCAGTCAGAAACCGCAAAAAGGGCAAGAATTCGTGCTCTTGCTCAGGCGGGTGCAGCGGATGCAAAGGCGGATGCTGCGAAATTGAAAAAACAAAAGAATAGTAAAAAAACGAGCCGTCTCACTTTTGAAGTGAGGCGGCTCGTTGCTTTGTTATTGATGATTCATCGAGCAGGTGGCACAGTTGCCCGTGCAGCCTGAATTTTCTTTTGCAATGGCAAGCATAAGCTTGATTCTGTTTTCCTGGTTAACCTTGGTTGCGCCGGGGTCATAGTCGATGGGAACGATGTTTGACTGCGGATACATTTCCTTGAGCTTTCTTATCATACCCTTACCGACGATATGGTTGGGCAGGCATCCGAAGGGCTGTGCGCATACGATGTTGCCGTAGCCGCTTTCGATGAGCTCCATCATTTCGGCGGTCAGAAGCCAGCCTTCGCCCATCTTACAGCCGGGTCCGATAATCTTGGTGCAGATTTCCTTGATGTGTGCATAGGGTGCGGGTACGTTGAAATTGCCGTATGCCCCTGCTGCATCAAGAAGATTCTTTTCGATTTTGGAAAGATACCACATTGCAATTCTCATTGCGATTTTTTTGAAGGGATTGCCGCCGTAAAGCTTGATATCTTCAAGGCGGTTGTCAACCTTGAAGTTGATGAAGCCTAAAAGACCCGGTACCATAACCTCGCAGTCCTGGCCGAAAAGGAATTCCTCAAGATGGTTGTTTGCAAGCGGAGAATACTTAACGTAAATCTCGCCGACTACTCCGACCTTGGTTTTTGTGATATTCTTAAGAGGAATTTTTGAGAAGCTCTCCGTGATTTTCGGGAGAGTCTTTTTAATTTCAAAGAACGAATAACCCTTACCCTTCTGCATTTCGGCACTCAGGTCGTCAATCCATTTCTGTGTGAGTCTTGCGGCATCGCCTTCGTTGACCTCGTAAGGCTCAACCTGATTTTTGAGAAGCATAATCAGGTCGCCGTAGATAACGGCGGAGAGCATTTTGAGAGCCATTGAAAGGCGGATTTTGAATCCGCTGTTCTTTTCAAGTCCCGAAAGGTTGAGCGAGATAACGGGAACCTGCGGATAGCCCGCTTTCTTAAGAGCTTTTCTGAGAAGGTGGATGTAGTTTGAAGCTCTGCATCCGCCGCCTGACTGAGTGATGAGAAGTGCGGTTTTGTCGGGATCATATTTGCCCGTGTTCAGTGCATCAATCAGCTGACCGATAACAAGAAGAGCCGGGTAGCAGGTGTCGTTATGAACATATTTGAGACCCTCGTCGATAACGGTTCTGCCGTCGTTTTTAAGAAGCTCTGTTTTGTAGCCGTACTGACCGAAAATGTTGATAAGCAGGTTGAAGTGGATTTCAAGCATATTTGGTGCAAGAATGGTGTAATCCATCATATCTTTGGTAAATTCAACTCTGTCTTCAATAACTTTTTTACTCATAATTGCACCTCCTTATCTTCCTGTTGCGGCAAACAGACTGCGGAGTCTGATTTTAACCGCGCCGGGGTTTGAGATTTCGTCAATCTTAATCTGTGTATAAATTTTACCGTCTTTTTCGAGAATTGTTCTCATCTCATCAGTTGTGATAGCGTCAACGCCGCATCCGAACGAAACAAGCTGAACGATGTTGAGGTCCTTATCGTTCTTCTTTGCAACGTATTTCGCTGCCGCATAGAGTCTTGAATGGTATGTCCACTGGTTGAGAACGGTTGTCGGGAATTTTTCAACAAGGGGGCTTACGCTGTCCTCGGTGATGACTGTTGCGCCGCATTCGCAGATGAGCTTGTCGATACCGTGGTTGATTTCTTCGTCAAGGTGATAGGGTCTGCCGCAAAGCACGATAACGGGTCTGTCCGCCTTCTTTGCCGCTTCAAGATATTCCATACCCTTGATGTGGATTTTATTCATAAAGTCATTGTATTCGGCATAAGCCTTGTCCGCCGCCGCTTTGACATCGGACTTGCTTATTCCGCTGAAGTGTGCGCTGAGAATTCCGTGAATCTTCTTTGCGAAATCCTTGGGTCTGTGAAGACCGACGTAATCCCACATAAAGTTGAGCTTTTTAAGGTCGCCGACGTTTGAACGGATAACTTCGGGATAATATGCAACAACGGGGCAGTTGTAGTGATTGTCACCCAAATCCTCATCGAGGTTATATGTCATACACGGATAGAAGATATTTTCTACTTTCTGTGAAAGGAGCGATTCGATGTGACCGTGGAGAAGCTTTGCGGGGTAGCACACGGTATCCGAAGGAATTGTATGCTGACCCGAAACATAAAGCTCTCTTGTTGATTTTTCAGAGAGTGCGATTCCGAAGCCGAGGCTTGTGAAGAAGGTGTGCCAGAAGGGGAGAAGCTCAAACATATTGAGTCCCATAGGCAGACCTATAAGCTCTCGCTTGCCCTTGACAGGTGCATACCTCGAAAGAAGCTCACGCTTGTAGTCAAACATATTGTCGCCCGCATTTATGTTAGCTTTTGCAAGAGGCTTGCTGCATCTGTTGCCGCCTATAAAGCTTCTGCCTGAGGAGAAGGTGTTGACCGTCAGACGGCAGTTATTGCTGCATTTTCCGCAAGTGACAGCTTTAACCTTATGCTCAAAAGTTTCAAGCTCTTTTGCGGAAATGAGAGTGCTCTTGGCGGTTGCTCTTTCCATTGAGTAAAGAGCCGCACCGTATGCACCCATAATGCCTGAGATAGCGGGTCTTACAACATCTCTGCCGATTTCCTGCTCGAATGCACGGAGAACGGCATCGTTGAGGAAGGTACCGCCCTGAACAACTATGTTTTTGCCAAGTTCATCGGCACTTGATGCTCTGATAACCTTATAGAGTGCGTTCTTGACAACGCTGATTGAAAGACCTGCGGAGATATTCTCAATTGTTGCGCCGTCCTTCTGTGCCTGCTTAACTGAGGAATTCATAAATACGGTGCAGCGTGAGCCGAGGTCAACGGGTCTGTCTGCAAAAAGACCGAGCTTTGAGAATTGTTCGATTCCGTAACCCCAGGCGGCTGCGAATGTCTGAAGGAAGGAGCCGCAACCCGATGAGCAGGCTTCGTTGAGGAAGATGTTATCGATTGCATTATTTCTGATTTTGAAGCACTTGATATCCTGGCCGCCGATATCTATGATGAAATCAACGTCAGGTTTGAATTTCTTTGCGGCGGTGAAGTGCGCAACAGTTTCAACCAGACCGAAATCTACCGCAAATGCATTCTTGATTATGTCTTCGCCGTAGCCCGTAACCGCACTCGATGCAACAACCGCGTCGGGGAATTCTTCATAAAACTCAACAAGGAATTTTTTGATAAGCGATACGGGGTCACCGCTGTTGGGCATATATCTGCTTGTAACGATTTCGCCGTTTTTATTGATAACAGCCGCCTTGACCGTTGTTGAGCCTGCATCTATGCCGATGTAAACTTCTTCACCTTTCTTGATTTCAACGTCGGTTTCAACGGTGTTTTTTGCGTGACGTGCGGCAAATTCTTCATATTCTTTTTCACTTGTAAAAAGGGGAGTTGCGCCGAGATATTCGCCGCTTTCCTTTGCATTTGCAATTTTTTCGGTTACATCCTTCATATCGAGCACTGTGCCTTCGGATGAATAAGCTGCACCGAGCGCAACGAAATAAAGTCCGTTTTCGGGGCAGGTGCCCGTTACACCGAGGCCTTTATCGAATGCCTTGCGAAGCTCGGAAAGGAAGTAAAGAGGACCGCCGAGATAAACAACGTTGCCCTCAATCTTTCTGCCCTGGGAAAGACCTGCAACCGTCTGGTTGACAACTGCCGTGAAAATACTTGCGGCAATATCGTTCTTTCGAGCACCCTGATTGAGGAGGGGCTGAATGTCCGACTTTGCAAAAACGCCGCATCTTGATGCGATTGAATAAATTTTCTCGTGGCTTTCGGCGAGTGTGTTCATCTGAGTGGGGTCAACGCCGAGGAGCGATGCCATCTGGTCTATGAATGCACCCGTACCGCCTGCGCAGGAGCCGTTCATTCTGACTTCAACGCCGCCCGTGAAAAAGAGGATTTTTGCGTCCTCGCCACCAAGCTCAATAACGGCATCCGTGCCGGGCAGAAGACGTGAAACGCTGACTCTTGTTGCGTAAACCTCCTGAACAAATTCCAGACCGAGTGCGGTTGCAAAGCCCATACCTGCGGAGCCTGAAACGGTCAGTGAGGATTTTTCGAACTGAGGATGCTTGCTTATGATTTCCGAAAGCATTGCAGCACTTTTTTCTGCGATTTTTGAATAGTGACGCTCGTACGCTTTGTAAACAATGTTGTTATTATCGTCGATTGCAACACATTTGAGAGTGGTTGAACCGACATCCATACCTATTCTCATTTTTTCTCTCCTGATTTTTTATGCGTGTTTACGGTTTTCTTTTTCTTCACTGAGATTTTCGAGCATAAGACGCTCAACTTCTCTGCGCAGCTTATTGTTTGCTTCTTCAATTGTCATATCGCCGACCTTGAAGGGTTCACCGTAGCGGATTGTTAAATTTTTGCTGCGGAATTTATAGTCACCCGTCAGTCCAAAGGGAACTATGTATGAGTCGGTTTTCTTTGCCATTGAAACAGCACCGGTTTTGAAGCGGAGCAGGAAATCATCGGTTTTGTTTCTTGTTCCTTCGGGGAAAATTCCGATTGCACCTTCTTTTTTCAAGACCTTCATCGCCGACATTGCGCTTGAAAAATCTTTTCTTGAACGGTCAACGGGAATGCAGCCGACTGCTCTGAAAAGAGGGGCGAGCATACCGTCGAAATATTCTTTTTTTGCCATATAGTGAATAACTCTTTTTGTTGCCATTATTGTCAGACACTGGTCGTAGACGTGCTTATGGTTGCCAGCGATAACTATTGAGCAGTTGTCGGGAATTTTTTCCGCGCCGATGATTTCGGGCGAATAATAAAGCTTGAATGCAGCTCTCATCAGCGGGGTGAGAAGCTTATAGCCAAGCTCTCTTTCTTCAGGTTTTTTGCTCATTGTTTTATGTTCTCCTTTTCAAGTTCATCGGATACTATTTTCATAAGTCTTTCATTTGCTTCTTCAAGATTTGAGTCGGGTTTCAAAGGCTCGAAAAATCTGATTTTAACGCTTCTTTCAAATGCTTTGTATTTTCCCGTAATAACAAACGGAACGATGTCTGTTTCTGCATCGCGTGACATTTTTACTGCGCCGAATTTGAACGGCATAATAATATCTTCCGTTCTGTTGATTGTTCCCTCGGGGAAAATGCCGATGAGTTTTTCATCGTTGAGGGTTGCGATTGCGGACTCAAAGGCTGCTCTGTCCTTTGTTCTTCTGTTGACGGGGATGATACCGAGTCCCTTGAAAATTATTTTTAAAGGACCCTTCATCAACTCGTCTTTTGCGAGAAAATGAACGCATCTTTTTGTTGCACATCCGACAAGGATGCAGTCAAGATAATTTGTATGGTTGCCTGCGAGAATGATTCTTCCGCTCTCGGGAATGTAGCGTTTGCCAACAATTACCGGCTTGAAAATCGCTTTGAAAGCGGCTCCGAGCGGACGCCTGATTAACCTGTAAAACATAGGTTCTTTCATCTTTTTATCCTCCGTTTTGGTAATATTACACAAAAATATATTTGTTTTTTTGAAACTAAAGCCTCCATATAAAAAAGAATCGCCGCTTTTCAGCGGCGGTTCTTTTACATATCAAGGAGATTGGAAATGATTCAGATATTTTCGGTTGTCTTTTCTTTGATAACAGCAGTGATTTTGTGATTACCCGCTCGGATTTTCTTCATTGTGCTGTATCGGGCGCAGCTTTTGATGATTTGATGTTTGACCGTGTTATCAATATCAACGCAGTTCATAATTCTTCTGTATTCGTCAATATGATTATTCGGTCTCATTCAAATCATTCCTTTCAAACTCTTTTTTCAACAATTTGCGTCCGTACTGAAGCCGTTTTCGCACCGTTACGGGAGAGATGTTGGTAATATCGGCAATTTCATTTGCCTTGTAACCTTCAATGTAGTATAAATCAAGCACGATTTTGTACTTTGGAGGCAGATGCATTATCAATTCAAAAATTTCCCTGTCTGCATCCTTGATGCCGATGCCTTTCAGGTCCTCAAGATTTTCAACGGCGTGGCGCGCATTGAAACGACACATATTCTTGCTGATGTTGGTTGCAACCTTTATCAGCCAGGCTTTTTCGTGGTCAGAATCCTTGAAAAGCGGTGCCTTGAGCATATATCTTAAAAAGGTTTCCTGAAGTGCATCTTCAGCATCATATTTATTGTTAAGAATGTTGTAACAAATGCGGAAGAGCATCTGACTGTATTTTTCAACTGCATATTCAATATGCCGTAATTCATCATTGTATTGAGCGGTTACCGCACACACAGTAAACCCCACCTTCCGATAATAATCGATATTATCCTTATAATTAAAACACCGGAAATCGACAAAATGTGATATTTAAATTGTGAACTTTTTGTAAACTTATCGATTTCTGCTTCAAAAAGTATCATTATCCGACTTGTTTATTGGTCAGTTTTGCGGTCTGACGCTGAGCCATAACAAGTTTTGCGTAAATGCCGTCCTCGAGCAGAAGCTCACGGTGAGTGCCTGTTTCGGCAATTCTGCCTTTCTCAATAACAATAAGTCTGTCGGCGTTACGCAGTGTGGCAAGTCTGTGAGCAATTGCAAACGTGGTGCGTCCCTTGATAAGTTTTGCAAGTGCATCCTGAATTATTCCTTCGGTTTCGGGGTCGAGTGCACTCGTTGCCTCGTCGAGAATAAGAATCTCGGGGTTGCGGAGCACCGCGCGTGCAATTGATATTCTTTGTCTTTCACCGCCCGAAAGATTGTGACCGTCCTCGCCGACAACAGTATTATATCCGTCGGGAAGCCTCATTATAAATTCGTGGGCGTTAGCCGTTTTTGCGGCGGCTATGATTTCGCCCGGAGTTGCCGTGGGTCGAGCATAGGCAATGTTATCGTAAACCGTGCCTGCAAAAAGGAAGGTTTCCTGGAAAACTACGCCGATTTTTTCTCTGTATTGGCTCTGGCTCATAGTTTTTATATCGGTTCCGCCAACGGATATTGAGCCTTCGTCGGCATCGTAAAGCCGCATTATCAGGTTGATAAGCGTGGATTTGCCTGCACCTGAATGGCCGACCAAACCAATCATTTCACCCTGCTTTACAGTGAAATTGATATCTTTGAGCACGGGCTCATATGCCTTGTATCCGAAACGGACATTTTCGAAAACAATGTCGCCGTCAAGCTTTGCGGGAGCGAGCTTTTCATCATCCTCAAGTCCGTCTTTTTCATCAAGGATTTCAAAAATCTTGATAAGGCTTGTCGCAACCTCGCCAAGGCGGCGGGGGAGAGTTGAAATCCAGCGGAGCGGCTGGTAGATATAAGCAAGGAAAAGCGTGAATTCGAGAAGTTCGCCGAGGGAGATTGTTCCTTCAATAACCATTCTGCCGCCGAAGTAGAGTACGAAAAATTCACCGATTCCCATAAAGAACGAGAGGAACGGAAAAACCTTTGCCCAGGTTTGCTCATTGCTTATCGAAACGTCAGCAAGCCGTTTGCAGACCTTGTCGAATTTTTCTATTTCTCTGTCCTCGCTTCCGAAGGTTTTGACAACTCTTATTCCTCTTACGATATCGTGGAGAATTGAATTCGAACGCGAATCGCATCTCCACTGTCTTTCGTATCTGTATCTGATGAAATTCCAGAAGCTTCTGATTGCGTAAATAACAAGCGGAACGGGAACGAAAACAAGGAATGTGAGCAGGGGGCTGATGCTGATCAGAATTATAAGAATCGCAATGAACATTATCAGCTTTTCGATTGCATACATACCTTGCTCGGTGATGAATCGTTTGACAGTTTCAGTGTCGCGTGTTACTCGTTTCATCAGGTCGCCCGCCGTTTTTTTGGACATCGACGTGAGTGAAAGTCTCTGCACCTTGTCATACATCATTATTCTCATTTCATTGAGCATATTTGCACTGACACGGTTTGTTTTTCTCAGGCTGAAAAGCTTGAGGACCTGACCGATAATCTGAGTCAGTCCGATAAGAAGAACAATTGAGATGACGCCTTTTACCGCCGCGTCACCCAAAACAAGCGGATTATTGAAATAATCGTCAAGGAGCTTTGCGTTGAGTACGGGAAGAAGCGCCGAGGATGCGGTTGCAAGGGTCAGAAGTATTCCGGAGAATGCGAGTGCGGGAAGATATTTTTTTATCATCCCCATAGTGCGTTTGATAAGATAGCTTTTTTCAACGCAGAAAAGGCATACGTCCATTCCTTTCACGAAATGTCTGCCGCATTTGGGGCATACTCTGAAATCCTCTCGTGAAAGCTCGGTTTCTTCGCCTGTTCTTATATAATGGTTCACAACCTTGCAGAATTCACCGATTTCTTCAACACAGCTCATCGAAAAACGGCAGACGGGTATGCTGCCCGCCATTTCCGCATTTTCGCCGTCGGGGATAAGCTCAAGCGTTCCGCAGCCTACATAGGTACGCTGCATAAGCTCGCCGATGCCGTCAATCGAGTGTTCAAAAATCTGCTTGCCGTTGATGAAGGCAGATACCGTTCTGTTTTCGAAAACAAGCTCGCCTTTGCACAAATCGCCGCTCTGCGCAAGGTCAAAAACCGCTTTGGTTTGCATAATATTATCACCTCTTTCAAAAAGAGCAGAAATTAATAAAGATAAGGTTCAAGCTTCTTTCTGCTCTTTGACGGTATCGACTCAAAATCAAGGATGCGGAATCGGTTGCCGTCAATATCAATAAGGTCGATTGCATCTCCGTGCTGACGGATGCTCTTTGAAATATCCCTTACCGCAAATGATTTTTTGAATTCACCTATCATAACGTCAAAATAGAAATGACCCATTTTCTCTTTTATCGATTCGATTTTTGTGATAACAGGGCAGTAATAACGCTGACCGAGCTCTTCGTTTATAAGAGCCTGCTGTTCAGCTGAAAAAGCATTTGTGTGTTCTATTATTCCGATTTCATTTTTCTCGATATCGGAAATGCAGATGTAGTCATCGGGCATTGCAAGAGGGAGCGCACGGGTGAGAATGACTCTTGCATATTCTTTGCCGTTTACGGTTGCCGAGAGAAACCCGTTTTTGCTTTTTGAAAAAATACAGTTATCGGGTGTCACATATTCTGTTTTCAGCGATTCGGGGGAGATTGTGTTCGCTGTTACGTTTTCTTTCATTATGCTTCATCCTCCTTCGCATCGGTCTGCACTCCCGTGCCGATACCGATTGTTTTGAGTGCTTCGGACTGGATTTTATATTGCTTGTAGAATTCGCCCTTCTGCTTTATAAGCTCGGGGAATGTACCGTATTCAATGATTTTCCCGTCTTCGATTACAGCAAGATAATCTGCATCCCTGAGCGTTGAAAGACGGTGGGCAATTGCGATGGTTGTTCTGCCTTCCTTGAGTTCGGTCAGCGAATGCTGAATGTTGCGCTCGGTTTCGGTATCCATTGCGGCTGTTGCTTCATCAAGAATAAGAATTTTGGGATTCTGGATTATTGTTCGCGCAATTGATATTCTCTGCCTTTCGCCGCCAGAAAGCTTCTGACCGCCCGCGCCTACACGGGTTTCATATGCATCGGGAAGCTTCATAATGAAATCGTGCGCCGATGCAGCTTTTGCCGCTGCAATGACTTCGTCCATTGTGGCATCGGGTTTTGCATAGCGGATGTTGTCGGCAATCGAACCGATGAAAAGATAGATATCCTGCGAAACAAGACCGATGTTGCGGCGAAGCTCCGTGAGCTTTAAATCCTTGACATCGATTCCGTCAATTTTAACATTGCCTTCCTTTGCATCGTAGAGCCTTGCAATAAGATTGGCAATTGTTGTCTTACCTGCGCCGGTTTTGCCGACTATGCCGAGCATATCGCCCGCTTTAACGCTCAGGCTGAGCTTTTTGATTACGGGTCTTGCCGGTTCATATTCAAATTCAAGCTCATTAATCTCAATGTCACCTCTGAGATTGTTGAAGCTTACGGCATTTTCTTTTTCGGTGATATCGGGCTTTGCGTCGCAGATTTCAAATACACGCTGTGCCGAGTCGGCGCATCTTGCCCACCAGTTTGATATCCACGAAAGGAAATCGAACGGACCGCGGAGCATTTCAAGATAAACAATGTAGCTGAGAAGTGTGCCTGTTGTCAATTCACCTTTTGCAACCATAACACCGCCGAAGCCGAGCACAACGGTTGACAGTCCCATAACGAAAATTTCAAGAAGAGGAAATACTGTTGCTTCGGTAAGCGAGAGCTTGAGGTCGGCTTTTGTGTGTTCGCCGCTGAGCTTGCTGAAGCGTTCATATTCGTCATCTTCCTTTGAAAATGCTTTGATGACACGCTGACCGTTGATGTTGTCGCTGACCATTGCGGAAACTCTTGCGCCGTAAAGCCAGCTTCTGTGATGAAGTCTGCGGAAAACCTTGTCGCCGAAGAAAAGGCAGAGAAAAATCACGGGCATTGCGCCGATTGTGATTAGTGAGAGCTTCCAGCTCATTGCAAACATAATTGCAACAACACCGATAATCGTTGCCGTGTCGATGATAAGCGCAGGCACACCGTCGATGAAAAACCAGTAAATGTTGTTTGCATCACGCACAACACGCTCCATAAGCGAGCCTGTCTGTTTTGATGAATAGAAGTTGACCGACAGTCTTTGCATCGCATTAAAGATTTTCAGCTTTATGTCATAAACGACCTTCGGCATAATTGCCGCAGTAACATACTGCTGAATGACGGTAAGAACCGTGTTGAGAAGCCTTACTCCGAAAATCGAGAGCACAAGCACGCCGAGAGCTTTTATCAATTCTGCGGTGGGCAGACCGTTGGGGTTTGAGAGAACATCATCGAACAGTGAACGGGTGCTTATCTGAGGCACAAAAACACTTACACCCGCACCGAGAAGCATAATTACGATAATCAATATAATCTGCGGAATGTATCCGCCGAAGAATTTGAAAAGTCTTAATGCGGTTGATGATTTTTTGTTGCATTTAGGGCAGAAATCCTTGCCGGGAGGGCAGGGTTTTCCGCATTTGCGGCACTTCTTTTCTTCGGGTTCGGGAGAGGTCGGAATTTCCGCCTCACCCTTGTTTTTGTAAGAATTAAAAGCTCTTACGAAATTTTCGAACTGAGCGATTCTTCCGACGGAAAAACGGACAAGGCTTGACTGCTCGCCGTCCTTTGTCATTATCAGTCTGCCTGTTGAAACATATCTTTCCGCTTCAAGAGAATCAATTTCATCAATGGGAATGCTTTGTATGCTTTTTACGGTAAATTTCGGCTCGGGTCTTTCTCTTTTATTTTTACGCTTTGATTTTATTTCTTCTTCATCGCCCAGAGCTAAGTAAAGACCTTTATCATCGAAGCTGAGCCACGCGGAGCAGTAGCAGGCTTCGTTATCCATATCACCCGTGCAGCAGTAAACAAGGTCTTTGGTGTCAAGACCCGCTTTATCGAGCGCAAGCATCAGAGGCTTCGGGAATTTGCCTTTTTCAGGCTTCGGAGGATGCGGATATTTTTCTTTTTTGTTTGCCATAAGGAGTCACCGCCTTAATGATAATGCGTATAAATACAAAAAACAGCACTTCCGTCATAGAAAGTGCTGTTTACCTTTTTTTAAAGCCGCAATATTACACGGACTGCGGGCACAACACTTTCGTATAACCGTGATTCATATTCATCATTGTGCAC
Source organism: Acutalibacteraceae bacterium (assembly GCA_045535475.1). Taxonomy (GTDB): domain Bacteria; phylum Bacillota; class Clostridia; order Oscillospirales; family Acutalibacteraceae; genus CAG-177. The sequence goes on from JAZSLR010000107.1 coordinate 15,152, forward strand.
GCCTCCTTTTCATAATATTTCCAGTTAAGTATAAACCCGTAATTATTTATTTGTCAAGAAAATTTTTATTTAAGCAAATCATCGAACAGTTTGATGTTTGACTGTTCGAGTTTAAGCTCACCGGACTGTTCTTTCTTGATGATTTCAACGATTCTGTCGTTGACGGGAGTGGGAACGCCGCATTTTCTGCCCCATTCGCAGACAACGCCGTTGATTGCATCAACCTCGCAAGGCTTGCCGTTGCGAAGGTCCTGAAGCATTGAGGGGATGATATCCACGTGCTTCTTCATTGCGATGGGAATAAGAAGCTCGCCGATTTTACGCTTGAAAGCGTTTTTATAGTAGAAAAGACTTGTGATGTTTTTGCCCTGAACGGGTGCAAAAACAGCGCCTGCCGCGTGACCTACATCGATGCATTCCTTCATACAGCGAATTGCAACCTTGCGTGCGTAGGCATCGCCCGTAACCGTGCCGAAGGTGCCGCCCATAACAGTGCCGAGTCCCGAGAATGTTGCGTTGATGAGAAGCTTTGACCATCTTGTGCCGATGAGATTTTCCTCGAAGTGAACGGGGCACATCTTTTCGAGAAGTTCGGTTACTCTTGCAACCTGCTCGTCGGTGATACCGTCCATCTTGCCCATATGATATGAAAGGCTGTCGGGCTCGCTTGTGAGAACACATTCGCCGGGTGCGGCAAGGTTTGCGCCCCATTCAACGGCACAGCCCATCGTGTGCTCTTTGCCGACGATTTCAGCGATTCCGGGCTCGGGAATGCCGTTCTGAAGGGTTACGATAACGCCGTCATCGGTAAGGAAAGGCTTGAGGAATGTGACAACTTCAGCGTTGAAAAGCTGCTTTGTCATAAGGAAAATAACGTCATATTTTTTGCTCATTTGATCGGGAGTGATTGCAGTAACAGGTACTGTCATATTAACTGTTCCTTTGATTATTGCTCCCTTTTCATTAAGAGCTGCAACATGAGCCTTATTTCTGTTTATAAGATCAATTTTGCCGCCATTTTTAGTTATATATGCACCTAAAACAGTGCCGAGAGATCCTGCACCGTAAATTGCACAGTTGATATCTTTCATATA
>JAZSLR010000040.1:0-38725 GCA_045535475.1 Acutalibacteraceae bacterium
TTGCTTTAATTCCTTTAACTTTGTTTCTCGGAGATAAACTTCCCGGAAAAGGCTACTACATAACAGGTGTTCTTATCATAATTGAACTTTCGGTTCCGTTTTTTATGGCATTTGAAAAAAGAAAACCGCAGGCAAGAGAGCTTGTTATATTGGCTGTTATGATTGCTCTTGCCGTTATAGGGCGTGTCGCAATTCCCATTCCGCATTTTAAAGCGGCATTTGCGATAATTATGCTTACGGGCATTGCCTTCGGCCCCGAAGCGGGATTTATTGTCGGAGCAATAACAGCATTTGCAAGCAATTTCTTTTACGGTCAGGGAGCATATATGCCGTGGCAGATGATGGCTTACGGTGCAGGCGGAATGCTCGCAGGCTTTGTGTTCATTAAGAATAAAATCCCGAAAAAACCGTGGATTATGGCAATATTCGGATTCCTTGCAGTTGTTATCTGGATAGGACCTCTGCTTGACACTTCACATATCTTCATTATGATGCCTGAAATCAATATTTCAACAATAACAGCATCTCTCGCATCGGGATTCCCCGTTAATGTGAGCCAGGGTATCTGCACCGCACTCATGATGTTTATTTTCGGAAAACCGCTTCTTGAAAAGCTCGACAGAGTGAAGCAGAAATACGGAATGCTGGAGGGCGAAAATGGGATTTGAGCTTTGCCATCCTGCGGTTAATATGATTTATTTTACTGCGGTAATATACGGAATGATTTGTTTCAGGCATCCCGTTTTTCTCGCCATATCGTTTCTGAGTGCTGTTGCATACAGCATTAAACGAAACGGTATGAAAGCGGTTATTTTTGATGCTGTTTTGTTGCCGTTAACGGGTGCATTTGCTCTTTATTATAGCACATATAACCACTTCGGAGTTACCGTTATTGAGCAAAATCTTATAGGAAACAGCATCACGCTTGAATCATTGATTTACGGTGCGGTAATCGGTCTTACGGTTTCGGGCGCAATGATATGGTTTTCCTGCATTTATTCCGTATTCACATCGGATAAAATGGTTTATCTTTTCGGTAAAGCAAGTCCGAAACTGTCACTCTTTCTTTCTATTCTTCTGAGAATGGTGCCGAGAATTAAATACGAGGCAAAGAAAATAAACACCGCACAGCGAGGAATCGGCAGAGGTATAAATCAAGGGAATATTTTTTCACGTATTCGAAACTGTATTCGTATTTTTTCAATAATGATAACATGGATAATCGATTCTCTTTCTCTGCAATCCGAATCAATGCAGAGTCGTGGCAGTCTGCTTCGGGGCAGAAAAGCGTTTTCAATTTATCGTTTTGATAACCGTGACCGTGCTTATGTTATTGCCATGTTTGCAAATATAACGCTGACGGTAATGGGCGTTATGCTCAAACAAACCGAAATAGTCTATGACCCGAAAATAATTATCACTCCCATAACTTCTGTGTCTTATCTTTTCTACATAGGTTATGCTGTTCTTTGTCTTATGCCGCTCGGTCTGGAACTCTACACGGAATACAGATTCAGAAAAGCAAGAAAAATAATTACCAGATAATGTAAAAAACTCGGAATGCATAGCACTCCGAGTTTTTTTATCCATTATAATCTCTTGTTAATCAGTTTTGTTTTTTCCAGAAGAATAACAACAACGGGAATGAGAATTATCTGAAGAATTATTCCGGGTAATGCGTTTGTCACTGCACCTGCCCAGAATGCGGCAATTCCGAATTTTGATGCGTCAAATCCCATACAAGCAAACTGAACAGCTCCCCAGACAAGACGACCGATTATCATTGAAATGATAAGAGTTGCATATATGTAGCCTTTCTTTTTCGGGAACGCACGGTAGAGAATACCGCTTAAAAGTCCGTATGCAGCAAGTTCAAATGCCATTGCAACCGCAACGGGGAAAAGAGGCGGCATTCCGAGAGTCAGCGAACGGAGCAGCGGTGCCGCAAAGCCAACAATCAATCCCCACGGTGCGCCGCAGACAAATCCGCAGATGATAACGGGTATGTGCATAGGGCAAAGCATTGAACCTATCTGAGGCACCTGACCTGTCAGAAACGGCATAACGTAAGCAAGAGCAAGAAACATTGCCGCAAGAGCGAGATTAACCAATTTGTTTTGTTTTTTCAAAGAAGATTCCTTTCTGCACACAAAAAAGGCGCAGTTTCTCTTCAGAGAAACAGACGCCTTCTTAGCATTAAACATATTGAATTTATAATCAAATAGAAAGGAACTTCTGTTCCGATGTTATTCTTCTGAACAACAAATTAATTATACAACTGAATCCGATTTATTTCAAGTGGTTGTTTATTATTTTGTCAAGTTTTGCAAGAGCATCTTCGATAAGCGATGTCAGGGTAAGATTTGTAACTCCCGCAACAAGGTTTTCACATTTGTTTATGGGAATGAGAATGCGCACCGCATCGCTCTGACCCACAGCTTTTGCGGCATCGGGTGTGATTTCACCGAGCAGCGCATCAGCAATAACAATTCCGATCGGTCCGATGATAACATCAGCCTTACGGCAAGCAGCTATTATGGGGTTTTCGCCTGTTGCAGCTTTCTTTGCTCCCGCTTTCACCATTGAGGTTGTGGCGGCGGCATTTGTGCCGACAGCGGTTAATTCAATATCGGGATAACGGCTGATAACTGCCTTTATAATCTGACTTCCGAGCTGACCGCCCTGACCGTCAATTATCAGTACATTCATTTAAAACGCTCCTTTAATACGGTTTATAAACATCGTAAAAACGCATTTTAATAATACATCAAGAAGAAAAAAATGTCCATAGTACAATAACATTTTATCTCATATCAGATAATGGCGTATAATCTGTGTTGTTTCGTAGATATTCTTCCATCTTGCCACTTAACAGTAATCTGACATAACTTATCGGATCGTTGTAGATGATATAATCAAGTTCTGATGTTTCGTACATATTGTTAGCATATTCGTTTTCCACTGCGATACAATCGATTGACACCATAGAACCGTCGGTTAATTTAACTTCAATGCAGGCGGTATCAATGTTGAATTCACAAGATAAAATATTGTTTTTCATAATTTGCAATTCCTTTCAGTTACTAATGATAGCATGAAACAATGTGTATTTAACCGCCGTTAACAATTTATTCATTGAATCCGTTATGAACACTCGTACCAATTAAGAACCGTAACATCAGTTACGGTTCTTAATTTTTTAACCTGTAAGGGATTCGAAAGCCCGTTAAGAAAACAGTCCGGTGGACTGTTTTTAGGGCGTGGGACTACAGCGTGGTAAACTTGACAAACAAGCGGCACACAACGAGCAGAAAGAAAACTAAACCCAACATTCCTCTTACAGCGCGCCAATTGAAAACTGTTGAAATCATTAGGGTTTCGGCGGCTTTTGCTTTTTCTTGGGTGTTTCGATTGATGAAAAAAGCACACAAAATTGTCAAAATTTCCTTTTCGTAGTGTTGTATGCGGAAAGAATTTAATTATAACAACAGAACCGAAAACAAAAAGAACAGCAAAAAAGTATCGTTCAAATTCCACAAACAAAAAACCTGCACCTTTTAATATAAAGTGCAGGTCTATTTTTTGTCTGTTAATCCGAGAATATAATCAACCGATGTTTTATGAAATTTTGCAATAGAGATAAGAACTTCTGGAGGAATTGTTCTCTTTCCGCTTTCGTAGTAGGCATAAGTTCGCTGAGGAAGGTTTATTGCTTTGCCCATTTCCGTCTGTGTCAAATCGGCATCCTCACGCAAATCCCTGATTCTTTGAAATTTCATAACATCACCAAAATTATTATATCAAGAACAATTTGTTCTATTGACATTGAGAACAAATTGTTCTATAATATTTTCGGGATATATGAACGTTATTTATCTCAAATTTTATTTAATACCGAATATTGTGGCACAAGCCTTTAAGGATTCGGTGAAGGAAAAGTAAAACAGGAGTGGTAATGTGAAGAAAAAAGTTATTGCTATTATAGCAGGTATTGTTGCAGTTACTGCGGTTGTTGCAGTTTTGTTAATCAGCTTTCTGCCTAATAAAGCAACTAAAGCGGTAATAGAACAAATTGATTCAATCGGAACTGTATCTTTATCTTCTGAATCAGTTATCAACAAAGCATTAAATGATTATAACGCTTTAACCGAAAAAGAAAAGTCAAAGGTATCAAATTATGATATTTTGATTGATTCTCAAAGCACTTTAAAAAACCTTCAAGATGAAGAAAATTATCAAAAGGTTATAGAACTTATTGAAGATTTAAAAGGCTTTTGTGATAGCAGTTCACTTGAAGAAATAAAGGCGAAAGAGAATAGTATAAATGATTTATATAATTCGCTTTCCGATGAATACAAGTTGAAAGTTACAAATTACACCGAACTAAATGTAAATTTAATAACTTATGTGTTAAATGCTTTAGGTGGAATTTGTTACGACTATGAGTTTGATGAAGCAACTAAAATTTTGAATGAATATGATGACAATATGACCGAAGAACAACATATTGAAGCATTGGCGATATTAGGTAAATACAAATGCTGTCAAAATGGAGTTGTTTATTCAAAAGAAAAAATGAGAAGACTTTTCCCAAGTGTTATGTCAAAAGAAAAGAATACTGTAATTTTACGCCGCGTAACTGTTGATGAACCTCAAGTTTCAAATTGCAAAGCAACTGTTTCGCTAGATTTTGACACATATACTTATTCTGGAGGTCCATATAAACATTGGGAATTGCTTAATTATACCTTTGATATGAATCTTTCGGATAACACTATATCCAACATAACACTTGTTGAATGAAAAAATGACCTCACCATGCGTGAGGTCATTTTGTTGTTTTTTTAATTTTAAAATCCTTCGCCGACAGTTATAATGTAATCAATTTTTGCATCGGCTTTCTTAATCATTATGCCGCTGATGTCGAGATTCTTTATTTCCGGGTCACAAGTATACTTCCACGTTCCTTTTTCAATATAGCCGTCTTTGTTGATTTTTACCTTTACGGTCGGATTGACATAGTGTATGGCGATGTCGGCGTTTTCAACATCAACATCAAACTGCGGAAATTCCGCAAGCACAAGCGAAATATCTCCGAGAACTGATATTGCGTGACCGACAGAGCCTGACTGCGCATCGGCATGAATCGGGTCTGTCTGCGGCTTCATTGTCATTTCAACAACGGTATATTCACCGCTTTTGTATGCCTTGACGTTTTGCGCATCGTTTACGGTCAGATTTCTGAATCCGCCCGTTATTCCGTCAAAATCAAGAGCGTTCTTTTCGATAACGGAAGCAATTGCCGGTTCAAGGATTTTGATGAAAAATCCCAATATACCATCACCGTCATTAAAGATGAGCTCTTCGAGCACCATTATCTGTGTTGACTTTGCCGTGGGATGAGTTTTTTCTGCCGCTGCCTTATAAAATTCTATAATTTCTTCTTTTGCCCATTCGGATGGGTCGTCAGATGCGGCAGAGGTTACTTGGGATGAGGTTATTTCGGATGAGATTTCGCTTACATACACAGCAGAATCGTCCGTTGTGTTAATTGACGGAGTAACCACGGGAATATCGCTGTTGAATGCTTCGGTTTCGGTTATTTCTTAAAACGAACTTGTTTCGGGTACGGTAACCTGCGGCTCTTTTTCTTCTCCGCACGATGTGAGCATTGCAACTAAAGAAACAGCCATTAAAATTGCAACGAGTTTTTTCATAACAACACCCCTCAATTTGTTTTATAATATGATTTTACCGCACGTGTCAGCCGATGTCAATATTCCGATAAATAATATAAATACACCTTGATTTAATTTTTTTACTTTGGTATAATACGTTTGTAAAATATAAAATAGGAGAGTGTGCGGCGTGAACAGAAACTATGTAATCAAATATTTATCCGGCGGAAAGACCGTTACTTCAAATGCAACCGAGAATGAATTTTATTCACTCGATATTACAGATGCAGACGGCAGATATACCGTTACCCTCAATCCAAAAAAGGATTTTGAGCTTGTTGATTTCTATGTTGAGTCTGCATATGATTTCAAGGCAGGCGACAAGTTCTTTGCGAACGGTTATCAGTCTTGGACCAACACAAGAGAATTTACTGCAGATGAAATAAGAAAGGGAACAATAAAGCTTTCTCACATTCATCCTTATCTCAGACACTATGCAAGCATCACAAGCGACGACAGAATCGTTGAATATTCTGAAAAGCCCGGTGAATTCCACAGCCACTGCTATACATACATCAGAAACGGCGAAAATGTGAAGCTCTGGGGTTCACTCTGCGAAAGCACGGGTTATACATATTTCAAAGTCGGAATGAAGAGCAATTATTTCTCAATCCGCAAGGATGTTCTCGGCAAGAAAGTTACCGAATCGCTCAAGATTTTTGATATCGTTTATTTTGAGGGAACATACGATGAAGTTTTCGACAGCTACTTCGGAATGTTCAAAATGCCCGAAACAAGAAAGGGCGCAATGAGCGGTTACACTTCGTGGTATAACTACTTCCAGAAGATTGATGAAAAAATCATTCTTCGCGACCTTGACGGACTTGACCCCGCAAAGGATGAAACATCCATTTTCCAGATTGACGACGGCTATGAGCCTTATGTCGGCGACTGGCTTGACTATTGCGATAAATTTCCCAACGGTATGAAATATATTGCCGATAAAATTCACGATAAGGGCTATCTTGCAGGTATCTGGATTGCTCCGTTCAGCTGCCAGAAGGTTTCGAGAATCGCAAAAGAGCATCCCGATTGGCTCATCAAGGATGAAAACGGCAAGCCTCAGCTCGGCTGTATTGCCTGGGGCGGCGCATATACTCTTGATATCTATAATGAAGAAGCAAGAGCTTATATCAAGAAAGTTTTCGATGTTGTCCTCAATGAGTGGGGCTACGATATGGTTAAGCTTGACTTCCTTTACAGCGAATGCGTAACTCCCAGAAACGGCAAGAGCAGAGGCGAAATTATGCACGAAGCAATGGCACTTCTCAGAGAGTGCGTCGGCGACAAGCTTCTCCTCGGCTGCGGTATTCCTATGAGCGCCGCATACGGCGTTTGCGATGCTTGCCGTATCAGCTGTGACGTTGACCTCACATATAAGGGCAAGATTTATAACCACATCCACGTCAGCAACGAAATACTCAGCGCACAGAGCGCAATCAACAACTCTGTATTCCGCCGCCATCTCAACGGCAGAGTATTTATGAATGACCCCGACGTATTCTTCCTGAGAAACGATAACCTCAAGTTTACCTGGGAGCAGAAGAAGCTCCTTGCAAGAATCAATAACCTTTGCGGTAATGTTCTCTTTGTTTCCGATAATGCAGGCGATTACGATGCCGTGCAGATGGGACTTCTCAAGAAATATTTCAAGAAGACCGATGAAAAGATTACATCCGCAGAGTATGTCACAAAGGATGTTATCGAAATCAAGATTGATGAAAACGGCGTTAAGAAAGAGCTTGTTTTCAACATCAAGACAGGTAAAATTATTAAAGACGGCGAAGTAAGATAAAGATTTAAAATAATAGAGGACGGCTTAAAAGCCGTCCCTTTTCTTTTGCCTTAAAAAGAAAAAACGCCGAAACCGATAACGGCTTCAACGGATAAAACATACTATAAAAAGAGAAATAGCCCTTGACTGATGTTTCTTTACACAATCAATCAAGGGCTATTTCTGGTAACTCTTAATATCTAACATCTTTGGATAACCTCTCTTTCTGCAATATTGTCCAATCTCAAATTATCCGATTTTAAGTTTTTCGTTTCCTTTAAGATTGTGGATTAAGACCCTTGAACTTCTTTTTTTATTTGAGATTTTCGGGTCTTAAGGTTTTTACCTTCTCATTGGTATCACCCTTTCCTTGACTATAATATAGCATATATTTTTACGGGTTTCAAGATGGAATTTTGTACAAAGTTGCGCCTTTTAGCTTATACAAAACGCAGAAATTTGGTGAATATGCATATGACTTTCAGGATTCATGTTGACATTGAATAAATAATGCGTTATTATTAAAATGTTGGGGTTCACATAAACCTCATTTTTTATACGCATTAAAAACGGCTTGTATGGGTTATCACCCACACAAGCCTTGTTTTTATATATTTATTGTTTTGTGCGTTTTGTTTAAATCTCAACATCCGCATAAACCGCATTGTGGTCGGAATAAAAATCTCCGTCAACCATTTTGTTGATGACCTTGAAATTAACGGGTTTCACGGTTGCTTCATCAACAAAAACGAAGTCAATTCTTTCGTGAATTTCTTCGGGTCTGAATCCGTGGAAGGTGTAGCAGTCATCGCTGTCGGGAGCGAGCTTCCTTGCATCCTTCATATTTCCGCTTACCATTGTGTTGTAGCAGTCGGAATCCTGGAAAACATTGAAATCGCCTGTGCAAACTACGGGAACGCCTCCGAACGATGCCGCCTTTTCCTGAATCATCTTTGCGCCGTTAATCTGTGCGGTTCTGCCCACGTGGTCAAGGTGGGTGTTGAAATGGATATAGGATTTGCCGTTTTCCTTGTCGGTGAGCTTAACAAATGTTGCAACTCTGATGCAAGCGGAATCCCAGCCTTTTGAAGGCTTTTCGGGTGTTTCGGAAATCCAGAAATTGCCGCTGTCACTTGCTTCGAATTTATCATTCTTATAGAAAACAGCCGAAAATTCGCCTTCTTTGTCGCCGTCATCTCTGCCGACACCGACATAGGCATATTCGGGAAGATATTTGCATAGCTCCTGCATCCATTCCCAATGAGCTTCCTGAACGCCGAAGGAATCGGGATTCGCTTCTTTGATGATGCTGATAACTTTCGGAACACGCTTTTCCCAGGTTCTTTCGCCTTTACCTGCGCAGAGAAGGTTAAATGAAAGGATTCGGTACATTAGTTTGCACCTCCGTTAAAGAGCGTTAATTCAACCGTAAGGGGGAAGTGGTCGGATGCAAGAATGTGGTGGGTAAAATCGGAGTTGATTTTGCTTGATTTTACCGATGAGCAGTAGCCGTTAACAAAAATAAAGTCGATGGGTTTTGCATCGGGCACGATAACGTGATAACCGTGGTAGGTTGCGTGGTCGTCGTATTCCGATGCCATATACTTGGTGTCCTTAAGACCGGTCTTGAGAACATTTTCATAATTATACGAACCCTCGCTGAAATTGAAATCACCTGTTAAAACAACAGGGATATCGGGTGCAATTTCGGCAATGCAAGCAGAAATAAGTGCGACGGACTCTGCCTGCGCAACGCCGCCCACGTGGTCAAGATGCGTGTTGAAATGAGCATATGTAAAGCCGGTTGTTTTGTCTTTGAGAATTGCATATGAGGTTATTCTGTTGCACGCGGCATCCCAGCCGAGAGAAGGCTCATCGGGAGTTTCGGAAAGCCAGAAGAAGCCGGAATTTACAAGCTCATATTTATCTTTGAGATAGAAAATCGGGCTGGATTCGCCTTCGGAAATTCCGTCATCTCTGTATTTTTCAACGTGAGCATAATCGTCAAGCTCTGCAGCAATGCCTTCAACCCAAGCTTTGTCAGCTTCCTGAAGTCCGAACGAATCGGGAGCGTTATCGATGATTGTGTCAACAATAAGCGGAAGTCTGTTTTCTACCGATCTGAGCCCGTCTCCGCTGATTTTGATGTTGTATGACATAATTGTCATATCCTGCGACAAAACGGATTCGGCAATTTCATTGGGATTTACATTCTTAAGGGGCAGGGTGGGGTCGATTCCTTCGGAAGGGGTCTGAGGAATAATCATTGCAATGACAGATGCAATGAACGCAACAACTTTTTGCATTAATTTGAAATACATATTTATACTCTCCTTATCCGTTAATCATTGTCATTGTTGTAACGACGGGGTGATGGTCTGATGCGTAAATTCCGTTGATTTTTTCGCTTACAACGGCATAGCTCTCAACTTCGGTTGCAAATGCATTTGCAAAAATAAAATCGATGGGCTTATCCTTTTCAACAAGGTCGGAATATCCGTGATATGTAACACTGCCGCCACTTGCTGTTTTTGCAAGATATTTTGTGTCCTTAAGACCGCTTTCAAGCACTCTTGCATACATATCCGCGCCCTCATAGTCATTGAGATCGCCTGAGAAAACAACGGGGATATCTGGAGCGATTTCTGCAATCTTTTCTGCAACTACGGCAACGGATTCAAGCCTTGCAATAACTCCGAGATGGTCGAAGTGAGCATTGAAGTGGGCATATGTGAATCCTGTTTCCTTATCTTTGAGAACTGCATAGGTGCAGATTCGCTTGAACATTGCATCCCAGCTTCTTGAAGCTTTTTCGGGAGTTTTTGAAAGCCAGAATGTGCCCGAATCAAGAAGCTCGAATTTATCTTTCTTGTAGAATACGGGACTTGCTTCACCGCCTCCGTTATCCGAATTTCTGCCGATTCCGACGTAGGCGTAGTCGGTCATAAGTGCGGGCAGCCTTTCCATCCAGCCTTCATCGGCTTCCTGAAGTCCGAATGAATCAGGGGCGTATTTGCGAATGTTTTCCGCAACAAGCGGAGTTCTGTTTTCGGGTGATTTTTCTCCCGTGCCTTTGATATAAACATTGTAGCTCATAACCGTGATGCTCTGCGAAAGCTTTGCCTCGGGAACTGTTTCGGGATTAACCTGAGCTACGGGTGTCGGTGTGTAGAACAGCATCATTATCGCTGTGACCACCGCGAAAAACGCACTGATAATTTTGTCAATCATCTTAATTTCTCCTTTACTTTATATAATCCGCAAGTGCCGAGATATCGAGCTTATCAATATTTTCCGCACCTGAAATCACCTTAAAAATATCCTTGCACATCTTCAACGTACCGCCTTCTTCATCGCTCTCGGAGTTGAGTACGATAATCGGGTCGTGAACGCTCAGACGGATTAAAAACCATCCGTTTCCGCAGGATGAATCCGCATTGATTCGGATTCCCTCGTGATTGTCGTTGCACGCAGTCCAGCCGATATGCTTCTTTGATTCGTTTTCAAAAAGCTCAATGACTTTTTCGCCTTCGGGTCTGAAATCGTCGCAGAGGATTTTGAACCTGAGCTCTTTTTCTTCTTTTGCTTCGCGAAGCTTGCCGATGAGGTCCTCAAGGCTTGTGCCTTGCTTCGAAAGGGCTGCGGCTTCGATGATGAGCTTTGTTATGAGATACGCACCGTCGTCAAGAAAATAGTTTTCTGCAAACGCTGCGTGACCCGAGGTTTCCATTGCGAGAGGGCAGTCGATGCCGCTTTCACAAAGCTCAATCTGCTTGTTGATAACATTGCGGTAACCTCTTTTGAAACGCAGATGTTTGCCGCCGTTTTCCGCGATGAATTCTGCAAGTCCGTCGGAGGTCACGCTGTCGGTAACAATTGTGCCGCCGGGGCAGGATGAGAGTGCAATCTTTGATGCGAGAGCAACAAGTCGGTTGCGGTTGATTTCGAATCCGCCCTTGCCGACACAAGCTGCTCTGTCAACGTCGGTATCGAATATAACGCCGAAATCCGCATTTGCATCCGCCGTTGCAATGGAAACACATTCCATTGCCTGCGCGTTTTCGGGATTCGGAGCATGATTGGGGAAGTTGCCGTCGGGGGCAAGGTAAATGCTTCCGGTTGTATCCGCGCCGAGAGGAGCGAGAACATCTTTTGCATAGAATCCGCCCACGCCGTTGCCTGCATCAACAACAATTTTCATCCCCTTGAGCGGATGCTCACGGTCGTTTTTGTCGTCAACGCCGTCAATTATCATATTTCTGAGAATTTCAGCGTAGCGTGCCATAAAATCACAGCTTATGCATTCGCCGTTTCCGTTGCCGAGCGGAGTTGACATTTCACCCGCTGATTTAAGAATATCGGCAATATCCGAGCCGTCAAGTCCACCGTCACGGGTGAAGAATTTGAGCCCGTTTCTGTCCTTTGGGTGGTGGCTTGCGGTAATCTGCACTGCGCCGTCGCAGCCCATCTCAACCGTTGTCATAAACATTGCGGGGGTCGATGCAAGCGCGCAGTCGGCAACCTTCACTCCGTTTGACGTCAGAGCTTTTATAACGGCGTTTTTTATTCTTTCGGCGGAAAGTCGGCTGTCGTGACCCACCGAAACAAAGATATCATCTTTGTTTGTTCTTGCTTTCAACCACTTTGCAAACGCCGTCGCCGAACGCATAACCATTTCATCGCTCATATAAAGCGGATTTGTTTCGTTGCCGAGTGCATAGCCTCTGATGTCGCTTCCGCTTTTGAATTTCGAATAATTCATAATCATTCTCCCTTCGAGAAATACTCATCGGATACACCGAGAAGAAATTTATACATCGGGGTAAATAATTTGTATGTGCCTCTGATGATTTCAATTATCATTTCGTCTTTCAGGTCATCGAGGTCACCCGAAAAAGTGATGAAGCCCACATCCTTTGCGTTGTAATATTCTTCAAGCCCTTCGGGGCATCCGGGGAAAGGACGCTTATATTGTCTTTTGAAGAAATATGAGCCTGATTTTTTGCACAAGTCCGCAGCTTCTTTGAATTCGTCGGGTCTTTCGCGCAGATTTTTGCGGAATGTTTCAAGCAGACCGGGCTCATCTCCGTAGAATCCGACCCCCATCGAATAATCACGAGGAGTTACTTCAAACCACATACAGGGATAGCCGACCCAATCGTGCTTCGGACGCATAAACATTATCCACATATTCTCACGGTAAAGGCTTTTATCCTTAGTATAGCGTGTATCTCTGCGCACTCTCGAAACCATTTTTGTGGGAATGGTATTCATAAGAGGGTCAACCGAAAGAAGTTCTTCTCCGATTATGCCCGCAATCTGGCGCATCGGAACGGTAACTCCGTTTTTAATTTCTTCTTTATGCTCTTCGTAGAATGACTTTGAATCTCTGAATCGGTTGTCTGCAAGCAGAAAAAGAGCATCACGGGTTATACCTTTGTATTCCATTTTATATCAGTCCCTTCTTTGCAAGAGCTTCGGCGGCTAGCATAATGGCTGTTTTTGCCGAGTGGAAATTGATGCCGCCCTGCATCCAGACCGCAAAGGGCTCGCGCAGAGGAGCATCCGCCGAAAGCTCGATTGACGAACCGAGAATGAATGCACCTGCTGCCATAATGACCTTACTGTCGTAGCCGGGCATATCCCACGGCTCGGGTGTTACATAAGAATCAACAGGTGCGCCGCTCTGGATTCCTCTGCAGAATTCAACAAGTCTTTCTGCGTTTTCAAGGCAGAGAGCCTGAATGATATCGTGACGGCTTTCGTCACTTGTCGGAGTGACCTTAAAGCCGAGATTTTCAAATAATGCCGCCGCAAAAACAGCAGCTTTAAGAGATTCGCCGACAACGTGCGGAGCATGGAAGATACCCATAAACATATTTCTGTTTTCGCCGAGTGTGCATCCGACCTCTTTGCCCAGACCGGGAGTTGTTGCTCTGTATGCACAAAGCTCAACAAGCTCTTTTTTGCCTGCTATGTAGCCGCCCGTTCTTGCAATCGAGCCGCCTGCGTTCTTTATCAGCGAACCTGCCATAAGGTCTGCACCGACTTCGGTAGGCTCAATTTTTTCAACAAGCTCGCCGTAACAGTTGTCAACCATAACAACCGCATCACTCTTTGCGTGAACGAGTGCCGCGATTTCGCCGATTTCCGCAACCGAAAGGGTCGGGCGGAGGCTGTAGCCTCTCGAGCGCTGGATATATACCATCTTCGGATTCATCTCAAGAGCCTTTTCAATTGCAGCCATATCGGGTCTGCCGTCGTTTCCGAGGTCAACCTGAGCATAATTTACTCCGAAATCCTTAAGTGAACCCATTCCCTCGCCGCTGATACCGATAACGCTGTGGATTGTGTCATAGGGCGTACCGGTCACGCAAAGCATAGTATCGCCGGGGCGGAGCACTCCGAAAAGAGCAACCGCAAGAGTGTGGGTGCCGCAGGTGAAGCTGTGGCGTACTATCGCATCCTCCGCACCGAATATATCGGCATAAATTCTGTCAAGTTTTTCTCTGCCTGCATCGCCGTAGCCGTAGCCCGTTGAGCCTGCAAAATCAGTTTCGCTCACTCTGTTTTCGATGAATGAGGAAAGCACCTTTTGCTGATTATATTCTGCTATATCGTCAATTTCGCCAAACTTTGCCTTCGCTTTTTCAAGTGCGGCATCGCTTGCGGTTTTTATTCTGTCACTTATATTAAAAAAATTTTTTAATTCCATTTTTACCTCTTGTAAATTCTGTTGAGTGATTTAAAAAATTCTCTGTCGGCATTCATAAGCTGGTCTTTTGTTACTCTGTAGCTCCAGTTGCCGTCAGCAACGCCGGGCGTGTTGATTCTTGTGTCCGAGCCGTACATCAGAAAATCCTGAACAGGAATAATCGCAAGGTCGCTGACACTTGCAAAAATCGCTCTCAGGAAAAGGGGAGATGCACCGCCCCAGTCACCGCCCGAAAAACCGCAGTAGTCAAGCGCTCTTTTACGCACATCATCTCCGCTTTCCCAAAGGAAGCCGAAAATTGTGTTGTTATCGTGTGTGCCCGAATATGCCACGGAATTCTTAGTGTAATTATGCGGCATATGAATGCTGTTGCCGTCGTCAAGGAAGCCGAACTGGAACACCCTCATTCCGGGAAAACCGCTTTCATCAACAAGCGCGCGCACTTCATCCGTAATATCGCCTAAATCCTCGGCAATGATGAGCTTATCCTCGTGACCTTCTTTGATTGCATTCACAAGCTCGATGCCGGGACCCTTTACCCATTCGCCGTTTTTGGCAGTCTTTTCTTTTGCGTCAACCGACCAGTATGACTCAACCGCTCTGAAGTGGTCTATTCTTACACCGTCAAACATATCGAGAGCGTGGTCGATTCTCTCTTTCCACCAGCCGAAGCCATCCTTTTTCAGTTCATCCCAGTCATAAAGCGGATTGCCCCAGAGCTGACCGTTCTCTGCAAAATAATCGGGCGGAACACCCGCAACCCTTGTCGGATAGCCTTTTTCGTTAAGCTGAAAAAGATTTTTGTTTTCCCACACGTCACAGCTGTCGTCCGAAACGTAGATAGGGATATCGCCGATGATGCTGATTCCCTTTGAATTCGCATAATCCTTGACCTTTTTCCACTGTGCGAAGAATTCATACTGAATGAATTTCCACATACCGAGGGTTTCGGTGTCTGTGATTTCATCTGATTTCCATTCCTGCCAGGGCTTGAGTCCGTTTTGCTCACGCAGAGTCATAAAGCGGCAGAACGCTTCAATTCTCGGGTGAGTTTCAATAAAAGCATCTATCTCATCAAAACTTTTAAGATTTTTATAAGCTTTTCTCAAAAGAGGAATTCTTTCCTCGGAAAGTCTTTTGAATTCTGCGGAGTACGGAGTTTTCTGCTTGCAGTTTTCAAGGTCATCTCTTGAAATGAGTCCGTCATCAAAAAGCTTTTCGGGGTCTATGAAATAAGGGTTTCCGCCGAATGCTGAAAATGACTTATAAGGTGAGTTGTATTCATCGGTAACCGTAAACGGCAGAACCTGCCACACGGAAAAACCGCAGTCTTTAAGAAAATCGATGAATTCAAATGCATTCTTTCCGAAGTTGCCGATTGAGTAATCGCCGTAGAGAGAAGAAATATGCATAAGAATTCCGCTTTGTCGTTCCATAGGGTACACCTTCCAATTTAAATTGATTTCAGTATAGCACAAGAAAAAATAAAAATAAAGTAATTTTATAAAAAACTTGATATTTTCTCAAACAAAGTTTAGAATAGAAGAAATAAGACTCGGGAGGGATTCAAATGTCAAAAGCAGTTGAATATTTCGAAAACATACAGAAAATTATGAGCCGCATTATGACGGAGCAAATGGATAATATTGAAAAGGCCGCAAGAGCGGTTGCGGATACTCTGGAAAACGGCGGAAGAGTGCACGCTTTCGGCACAGGTCATTCGCATATGCTCGCAGAGGAGATTTTTTACCGTGCAGGCGGACTTGTTAATGTCAACCCCATTCTTGAATCAGGTCTTATGCTTCACGAAAGTGCGTCAAAAAGCACCGCTCTCGAAAGACTTGAGGGCTACGGTGAAATAATTTTTGATTTCAACAACATAAATGATAAGGATATCCTTTTTCTTTTCTCGAATTCAGGCAGAAACGGTGTTGCAATCGACCTTGCACTCATCGCAAAAGAAAGAGGAGTGAAAACCGTTGTCATAACCAATATGCTCCACACAATGCAGGGCAAATCAAGGCATTCAAGCGGAAAGAAGCTTTACGAAGCCGGTGAAATTGTTATTGACAACTGCGGATGCATCGGCGATGCTTCAATGACGATAGAAAAAATCGGCAGAAACGTCGCTCCCACCTCGACTGCTGCAGGTGCCGCAATACTTAACGCAATCGAAGCAAGAGCAGTTGAAATTATGGTTGAGGAAGGATATATGCCCGAGGTGTTTTCAAGCAGCAATGTTGACGGCGGTGATGAGATAAACGAAGCTTACATCAAAAAATACAGCGGGGAGATAAAGGTATTATGATATATCCTGATTTTCAAAAATCAAACATCAGCGAACGGGTTGAATTTTCACCTTCAAAAATAGTTTTTGAAGGGTATGAAAGCGACTTTGCCAACGGGATTACGCAGAAAAAAACCTCGTTAAGCTGTAAAGGTGATACACTTTACGTGTCTGTGTTGAAGGAGAACACAATAAGGACTGAATATATAGATGAAGCATACCGTGTCACAGACGAAAAATTCTTCATCAGCGGAGAAAAAGACGGGAATGATTTCAGACTTACCGTTGTTGTTTCGGGTAAAAAGTCACTCTTCAGAGCTGTGAACAGAATTCTGTCAATGTGCGCCGAGGGTGAGCTTCCCGTCGGCACTGTTGAGGACTACCCGTTATTTGCAAAAAGAGGCTATATAGAAGGGTTTTACGGCAATACGTGGAGTCATAAAAACCGAAAAATGATGCTTGAGCTTATGTCTTTTTACGGTATGAACACATATTATTATGCCCCGAAAGATGACCCGTATCACCGTGATAAATGGGATGTTTTGTATCCCGAAAAAGAACTTACACAGCTTTCTGAAATTTCCGGAATTTGCCGTGAAAATTTTGTTGATTTTCACTTTTGCATTGCTCCCGGACTGAGTATGAAGTACTCCTCGGAAGAAGATTTTGATAAACTTGCTTGTAAAGCCAAACAGCTTTACAACGTTGGGATTAAAAATTTCGGACTGCTTGTTGATGACATTCCCGAAAATCTTTATTTTGAAGAAGATAAGACTGCTTTTGGCGGCGAAGCAGTCAATGCACACATATATCTTATCAACAAATTTTATGCTTTTATCAAGGCACTTGACCCCGAATGCGGTCTGACGGTTTGTCCGCTTGTTTATCACGGCAGCGGGGAGGAATATTACGTTTCAAAGCTTGGAAAAGGTGTTCCTTCCGATGTGAGTATTTTCTGGACGGGTAAGAATATCTGCTCTCAGGAATTGACCGTAAAAGAAGCCGTTATTTTTGAAAATGCAACCAATCACAAACCGCTTTATTGGGATAATTTTCCCGTTAACGATGCGGAAATGTATAACGAAATGCACATAGGTTACCTCAACGGCAGAGAAAAAGACCTTTACCGTTATTCAGAAGGCATAATTTCAAATGTTATGGAATACTGTCTGTCAAGCAGAATACCTTTACTCACGGTCTGCGATTATCTCTGGAATCCTGTTGCGTACAAACCTTTTGAATCCTGGCATAAAGCGTGTGAAATCATTCTCGGAGATAACAAAGAAGCTCTTATGCCGTTCCTTGACAATCTTCTGACTTCGTGCCTGAAGGTTGAAAATTCGCCTATGCTCAATCAGGCACTCAACGATGCTCAGCAAAAGCTTTTTGCAGGCGATAAACTCGGAGCATACAGCGATATCACTGCGTATGCAGAGAAGCTTAGAATATGCTGCGAAACCCTGAAAAACCTTGATGATCCTATGATTTCAGAGCTTATGCCCTGGGCGGAAAAGCAATTTATCGCGCTCGAGGTTATTGAAACTTCCATTGCGCTTTTTGCGGATAAATCCGAGGAAAATCTTGAGAATGCCAAGGCTATTTTGCGGAAATATCTTGACCATCCCAAAACACTTTGTGATTTTTCACTTCAGGCTTTTGCCGAAAGGATGCAGACAATATGAATGGCATAAATAATCCCGCTCTTCGGGAGGCATACGAGCGTCTTTATCACAAAACGCCGCTCGGATTCTATAATTGCGGCAGACTTTGTGACGGTCTTTGCTGCAGAGGAGACAGTCAGGGTATGTGGCTTTACCCCGGTGAAGATGAGCTTTTTAAGGGTAAAGAAGGCTTCGAGGTCTGTGAAACCGAGGGCAACTACGGCTATCCGATGGTTATTTGCCCGGGTGAATGCAACCGAGAGGAAAGACCGCTTGCCTGCCGCATTTTTCCGGCATTTCCTCTTGTTACTGAGGAAGACGGCAAGGTGAAAATCGAAGTTATTTATGACCCGAGAGCAACGATGTGTCCCCTTGCAAAAGAAAAAAAGCCACTTGACCGTTCTTTTATTAAAGAAGTCAGAAAAGCAGCTTTGTATCTTGTACGTGATGAAAAAATGCTTGAATATATGAAAGCGGTCAGCAAAGAGATCAGTGAAATTATTGAGCTGAGAAACAAATTAGAAGGTCTGTTTTAATGAAAAAATATTTGTCATTTATATTTATAATTACATTAATATTATTTTCGGTGAGTTCTTGCAAGGTTGTTGTGGATTCGGATGCTATACCCGTCGTGACAACAACCGAGGCAGGTTTTGACTATGCTTCTGCCGCATCAAAGCTTTCGGCGGCATCGGGTCTGCCCGTAACAGAAGGATTTCTTGAAAATATGGGCGAGGATATCACTCTCCGCCTGGTATCTGCGGTGGATTCGGGTACATACACCGAAAAAATCTGGCTTTCCGTGACGGGATATTCATATTACGTCACCAAAGATATTCTTTCGGGAAATTATACTGCCGATAACATCAAGGATTGCGGTAATAACGGCAGGGATTCTTTCAGCGTGGCTTTTGTCGGGGATATCCTTTTTGATAAGGATTTCCGGCCGATGGTGCACGCGAACGAGATGGGCGGGGTGCTCAACTGCATTGATAAATCGGTTGTTGACTATCTCAACGCCTGCGATGTTTTTATGATAAACAATGAATTCACAATCGGTGAACGCGGTGAACCCTTGCCCGGAAAAACGTGGACATTTCAGGTTGAACCCGATAAAATTCAGCTTTTCAGGGATTTGGGTGCAGATATTGTTTCGCTTGCCAATAATCATATCTATGACTACGGCGAGGTCGGATTTTTCGATACAATCGATAATCTGAAAAAGGCGGAAATGCCTTTTGTCGGCGCAGGCTCAAGCCTTGATGAAGCCGCAAAACCCTATTATTTTATAGTCAACGGTGTCAAGGTTGGCATTGTTGCGGCAAGCTGTGCGGAGAAAACAACCTCATTCAACCCGGTTGCAACGGCTGAAACTCACGGCATTATGGGCACTTATGACAGCGCCGCATTCATTGATGCAATAAAAAAAGCGGATGCCGAGTGCGACATCCTTGTTGCTTATGTGCATTGGGGAACGGAAAACACAACCGTTCTTGACGACCGGCAGAAGATCCTTGCCCGTGAATATATTGATGCGGGTGTTGATGCCGTAATCGGCGGTCATACTCATTGCTTGCAGGGAATGGAATTCTATAAGAACGTGCCGATTGTTTACAGCGTGGGCAATTTCTGGTTCAACAGTAAAAATCTTGATTCCTGCGTAATAACCCTTGAAATAGGCGGAGAAGGGGATATGGGTATCCGAATTATGCCTCTCAAACAGCAGAACTGTGAAACAAGGCTTCTCACAGGTGCGGACAGCCGTGCGCTTTTTGACAGAGTTGAAAGCTATGAGCCTCAGGGCGTTTCGATTGCCGACGACGGCTTGATTACTCCTGCTCAGGTTCAGTAAAACCCGTCCACGCATATTTCTTCATATCTACTCTTCCGTCGGGAAGGAATTCAACCCCTTCCTCATTGAGAAGGATTCTTTGCATATTTTCGCCGCCGAAGGCGAATGCCTTTGAAACCTCACCGTTTCGGGTAACAACACGGTGGCACGGAATCTTTCCAGGCTCGGGATTGACGTGCAGTGCATAGCCGACAACTCTCGACCATCTTGGATTGCCCGCCATTGCGGCAACGGTGCCGTAAGACGCAACCTTTCCTTTCGGAATTTTTCTGACGACGGAGTAAATTTTATCAAATGTATTCATAATATCACCGTTATTATTATACTATAAACATTCTATATATGCAACCGAGGTGAAAAAATGCCGAAGTATACACACGTAATATGGGACTGGAACGGTACACTTCTCAACGACCTTTCCGCATCGCTTGCGAGTGTTAACGATATGCTTGATTTGAGAGGTATGCCGCATATCGATGCCGATTTCTACAAAGAATGTATCGGTGTACCCATCCGTAAATTCTACGACCGTGTTTTTGATATGGAAAAAGAGGATTACTCTGTTATTATAAAACAATATAATGAAGGCTATCTTCTGCATCTCGAGGACTGCGGACTGACCCGCGGTGCGCGTGAAGCGATAGAATATTTTTGCTCGTGCGGAATTAATCAGGCGGTTGTTTCATCGTCAAATAACGACCAGCTTTGCGCCAATATTATCAAATACGGGCTTGACGGATGCTTCGATGCGGTGCTTGGTTCGGCGGATTTTTATGCAGGCTCTAAGATAGACAGAGCCAAGGATTATCTTGAAAAAACCGACGGAAAAAGCGGCAGAATTCTTGTTGTGGGTGACCTTGAACACGACTCGGATATGGCAAAAGAGCTTGGCGCGGACTGCGTTTTGCTCACAAGCGGTCACGAGCATATTTCACGTCTTGAAAGAGCAAATGTGCCCTTGATTGACGATTTATATGCGCTGATTGAGCTTGCAAAGTAGGTCACAATATATAAAAAATGTATAATTTTCGGGGAGCGCATTGCGCTCCCTCTGTTTATAGTTTTATCGGATTTCACGGTTTGCGAAACGTTGCCGTCAACGAAACTTATCTCAAAAACTTTTTGTTGATTATGAACAAACAAGAAACTTATTGCTTGTAAAAACTACACAAAAGAACGTCCAGTTCATAAAATGTTAACAATTTATTTACAAAATATTTAAAATATTGCACGGACTGCGCAACAACTCCTTTATAAAGTAAATATCGTAAATTAAGGCATTTTTATTAATGCCTGTCCATAGAACCCCTTGCAAGGGTTCTGTCGTAAGTTTTTACTTACGAGATATTTTATGGAGGTGCAAATATGAAAAAAGCAAAACGACTTCTGGCAGTTTTGTTGACAGCGGTTATGCTTATGACAGCGGCTTATCTCCCGTCATACGCTTACATTGCTGAAAACAACGACTGGCACACACCCAGCATTACCAACGTTAACGGTTACTATCTGTCCTATGGTCAGGCAGCAGGTTATATCCTTGATATGCTTGACGACTTACTTGCGGATGCTAACCTGTTCATCACCTGTGACGACCTTAACGACGAGGTTGACATCGGTCTCAACATCTTCACGTCAGACATTATGCTTAACCTGGATAACTACCTTGAAGATGCCGGTGTTATGGACGGTGACGGCGAAGGCGCTATTATGCTTACATCCGTTGATAACGCGATCAGAACTCTTCACGGCCTCGCCGACTGGATTGAAAACGCCAACCTTGTTAATTTTGCCAGTTCTTTAGGTATTCTCGGTGACCTTATCAATAAAACTAAAGGTCTCGGAAGACTTTACGGCGTTACTTCACTTAACTACCTCAGAGCCAACAACGACGATATGCTCGTTCTTGAGCACCTTCTCACCATCGTTGTTGACGGCCTCGGTCCCATCGTCAGAGATCTTCTCGGCGGTGAATTCAATATCGGTTCAATCCTTGAAGGCCTTCTCGGTGACAAGCTCAAAGATTTCCTCGGCCCCAACGCTTCACTCTCCAACATCGGCGGTGCGCTTAAGGATCTTCTCTACGGACTTCTCATCAACTCTGAAGCAGAAGTTATGAACGGCGCAAACGGCAACGATCTTGTCGTCCCCTCAACTCCCGAAGTTGAAAAGGTTAACGGTGTTGACGATATGGTTCAGTACCTTGTTGACTGGGCACTTATCAAAGGTACCGGCGAATACATCTACCAGGGCGGTAACTCACTGCTTGGTGCGGGTCACGAGCCTCTTATGCCTTCTCTTGGAGATCAGCCCGGCGGTGCAAATCTCGGCGCAGTAACCATTCAGTCAGACCGTGACCTTGACGGTGTGCCTGAAAACAACACAATGAGCTTCTATCAGCTCGTTTCAAACGCTCTTCAGGGTCTTCTCGGCGGTATGCTCACTCCCATGCTTGCAGAGCTCCTTGTCGACGCTGTCGGTATTGAAATCACAGAGCAGTATCCTATGGGCGACCCCGCAATCAAGGAAGATATGATGTACAACACCATCGTCGGTGCTGTTGAAGGTCTTCTTGTTGCAAACGGTGCTCCCGCACTTGACTATTCAAAGTATCCCGATTCAGATACACCTGTTGGTCAGATCAACGCTCTTGTTAAGTGGTTCCTCGATGACGGCGGTCTCGATGCTCTTATCAAGATTGACTATCAGGGTATCCACATTCAGGATAACTTTATGTCACTCCTCAACGACCTTGCTCGTCTCGCTATCAACCTTCTTCCCGGTCTCGGAGTATTCGGCGATTCAACTCTCATCTACACAGCAGACGAACTCAACGAATATTGGGCATATGACGCAGATATGAACATCGTTAACGGTGCTGACGAAACAGCCGTTGACTCACTCTATCTCACATATGAAACGGGAGAACTTGTTTACGTTGATACTTATATAGAAAATCCTGACGGCACAAAGACTCCCAGCATCTACTGCTATTATGATGGCGGTGCGGTTGTTAACACAACAAATCCCGATGCAGCTAACTACATTAATCCCGGCATGATCAGACAGTATTATGTTATAAGCACCGATCAGGTATTTGCCTGCCTTATCAAGATGCTTCTTGATGATATGATCGACGGTTGCTACTGGCCTGAATGGGCAGATACAATTCCTTCTGTTCTTGCTTACGGTCTTGCATCGCTTGCATCACCCCTTCTTCCCGAAAACAATTACTTCGCACGTCTTGATGCATATCACACTCAGATGACAGCAAGAGAAGGCGGCGATATCTACGATTCAAACGGTGTTAATATCACTCCCATTCCTTACACTGTTGATAAGACTATCACAATCAAAGATCCTGCAGGCAGCTATACAAAGACAGTTACCGTTCCTCAGGCTGCTCTTGACATCGGTTGCTCATACCTTGCAGCTTATTTGAATACACAGCTTGACCTTAGTGACCAGGAAAAGCTTGATACAGATACTTCTCTCGAGAAGTTCGCAGGCGAATTCCTTGTATGGGGCTTCACAAACTATCTTCCCATGTTCACAGGTGTGCTCAACTCAAACGGTGTTCTTAATGCTTACTACTACACGGGTGAAAAGACCGAAACCCTTGAAAAGGGTGTGTTTATGGATGCTGTTAACGCCTACCTCGGTCAGACCTACGTTAACTTCGCAAACAGAACCCCCATCAGCGAGGATGATAACGCAGCATCGTACGACGCTATCTACACACTCATTGATCAGACTCTCTTCAAGCTTATTCCCACATCATGGCTTCCCGATATCCACGGTTCGCAGCAGTTCGTTCTTGACTGGCTTCTCGGCAACCTCTGCGAATTCGATCTTCAGGGTATCCTCAATCTTCTTTCGGTTAATATGGATGCAGATGCAGAACTTGGTCTTCCGGTTGTTCAGGTTCTCATTAGAATAATCGACCGTGTTCTTGCTCTTATTGTTAACGACCATTCCCTCATTCTTTCAATCGATCGCAGACCCATAACCTCAGCAACTTACACAGCTCCCACAATCAAAACTCTTGACGATCTGTTTAACTGCTCAGGTGCAGGTGCAGCTCTTCCCCAGCTTGTTTATAATCTCCTTGTAAGAATCAATCAGTTTAAGAGACCTCTTCTTGCAACTATTCTTCCTCTTGTTTTCTCGGCTGACTATGAAAGACCCTATGACCAGGAATATCTCGGAAGAAACGGTATTGCTTACTATAAGGTTGAAGACCTCGAAAACTACACCAGAAAATTCACAGACCACGTTAATGCAACTCTCTTCAAATCACTTGATAATGAAGCAGATGCTGAAGCTGCTTGCGACGGAAAGGCAACTGCAGTCAGAAATGACAACGGCACCTACAGCATCAAGCTCACCAACGGCACAATTCTCGCAACTTATCCCGACAGTGCATCAGCTAACAGCGATCTTGCACTCCTCAAGGATGCTTATTATGTAGCAGTTGAAAGTGAAACAGAAGTTGATGAAAATGGCAATCGCGTTATCGAGTCATATGATGTTTACTGGCGCGAAGCTTACACAACAACAGCATACAACAGAGTAACAGCTATTGACGATACCGTTCCTTACGGTCAGGAATACTATGAGTATTCAGATTTCGCTTATGCTTCATTCTATCCCAGATCAGGAAGAAGCGATTTTGTAGAATACGGTTATGAATACGAAACCTTCCAGCCCGAAGATTTCGCAGATGCTGCATATCTCTACACCAATGCTGACAAGGCTCTTGAAGATGCACAGGATTTTGCAGGAAGCTACAGATCCTTCGCAACAAACGATCTTCCCAATGCATACGGCGACTGGCTTATGTTCTCAATCGAGACTCAGCTCAGATCAAAGGACATCTGGGACAGCAACGGCGACGGCTATTCGGTTATGAATGACGCTGATGCGGAATATGCAAGCAGCGGTAATAACGTTGATGGCGAACCCGGTATGCCCGGTTCAATGTATCCCTTCTCATCAAGCTCAACAAGTATCTTTGAGTTCAAGGACGATAAGACAGGCGAAACAATCAAAACCGAATCGATGAATATGTTCAATGCGGATAACTATGAGCAGATTGCTCTTGCACTTGAATATGGCAGCGATCCTAAACATAACGTTGAGCTTTCTGAAAGTGATACAGAATCAGTTGTAAGACTTGCTCTTTATGATGCAGTTGATGCAAACGGAAACAAACTCGAGAAAAACGCTCTTCAGTTCGATATCACTTATAATGCTGATAATGCATACAACGGAAATCTCCAGTGGACTTCTCTCTCTGATTCTCAGTTAACTACTGTTGCCAATTGGCTCAATGCAAACGGATTCACCTACGAAGCTGTTTTGGATGAATCCGGAAATGCAACAGGCGACTATAAGATTTTCCGTCCCGCGTTCAGACTTCTCGACAGCTCACTCAAAATTTCAACTCCCAATATCGGACTCGGTTCAACTCCTGCTCTTCCCACTGACCAAACTCTTAAAGATATCAAAGCTTTGAGAACCCTTCAGGATAAGAACGATTATCAGGAAGCATATGTTTCACTTCACGAGGCATATAAAGCGTACATCACTGCTCTTTATCAGAACAGAAACTCACTCTACAATCAGATGGATACTCTTTCTTTCAGATATGAG
This sequence comes from Acutalibacteraceae bacterium, assembly GCA_045535475.1. GTDB lineage: Bacteria > Bacillota > Clostridia > Oscillospirales > Acutalibacteraceae > CAG-177. The sequence goes on from JAZSLR010000040.1 coordinate 25,680, forward strand.
CAGGCCGAAGCAGCACGTTCAGTTCCTATGCAGAATTCAGGTGACATCATTATCCTTGACTGGGCACTTGACTATGCTAAGAACAACTACTATCTCTTCGATGCAGGCCGTAACTATAAGTACACAGGTCAGCTCGTAAACGGCGTTCCTGAAGTTACAAAGGTATACACAGCCGGTTCATTCAGCTATCTCCAGGAAGCTTACGACTATGCACTTTCACTCAGAAAGGCTATTGTTTCCAATGCTGCAAGCTCCAACTCAATCACTCAGTCAATGGTTACAAAGGCATACCAGGGCATCCTTGATGCAATCAGAAAGCTTGTTCTCTTCACCGGCTTCGCTGATTGGACTCAGCTTGACAACTACATTTCAATGGCAACCGAAATTGTCAACGATCCCAACAAGAATGACCCCATTCTCGGTTATGCAAGCGGTCTTGACGTTCTTACAGATGTTCTTTCAGATTCTAACCTTCTCAGAAGCGACTCGACAATCGACTGTGAAAGCCAGGATAGAGTTGACGCACAGGCTGCTTCTCTCAACGAAGCTATTCAGAACCTTATATTCAACACCATTCCTTCGGTTCTTCCCACAGTAAACTCAGGCACAGTTGACACAATTGCTGTCTCAAATGTTAACAACCGTCTTGTTGGTCACGTCTTCGGTCTTGCTGAAGGTAGTGGTATGAAAGACGCAATGGTTAATGATGATGGTTCACTTACCATCGCAGGTATGACCATTGATGCATCGATCGGTAACGAAGTTAACTTCAGCCCCTCAGGTCGTGGTAACGGTACCGGTGCTTACTTCTCAGGACGTATCAGAACTCTTGAAAGATTCAGATATTACGCAGTTGTTTACGGTGACCTTAACGGCGATACCCGTATCGACGGCTCTGACGCATCTTACATCCAGTTTGTAATTGCAAACGGTAAGAATACAGAAGCTGATATGGAACACTTTATGTTTGTTGCAGCCGATGCTAACCACGATAACGTTGTTGACGCAGCAGATATCGTTGCTATCCAGAATCACTACACATACGCTGATACCAACGGCGACGGTGTTGTTGACGCAAAGGATAAGATTTCACAGATTGAACACAGGGAAGAAAACGTTCAGTAATCCTATTTTCAATCGTAAATCAATCAAACTAAACTTTAAACGCCCTCTCGGTTCGCCGAGGGGGCGTTTTATATATTGTCTGAATAAGAGGGAATTATTTCAAAATAAAAACATATTTTTCCTTGGGAATTATCTTTGATTTTTTGTATAAAAAATCCGTACAAATGAAAAAAAGGACAGTCACACTGTGGCTGCCCGCATATTTATGCTTTAAATTTTAAGGCAAAACCTTGTTAACACTTTCTTAAAAAATGAAAGTCGAAAATTGCAATCCTGCAAAAGATATACACATTTTTATACCGTATATACCGTATAAAAATAATCCTAATTAAGAAAAAAGCAGCTTGTAAAGTGGATAACTTTACTTGCATAATTCTAATACAGCAATAAAGCGAGAGGTTTTCCACTTTTTCCACCGAGTTATTCACACCCGCAAGTAAAAAAACTTTACAGCGTTTTGCTGTAAAGTTTTTTTGCTTTACTGTATATATTCATTTATATATATAATGTATATTAATATATATATAAATCGGTTTGCAGGAATACTTTCAAATTCAGTTTAAACTATTCTTACGCCTTTAACAAAAACAGCTTTTATTTCGGAAAAATCCTCTGAAAGAATTAGCAAATCTGCTCTTTTTCCCACGTCGATGCTGCCGGTTTTGTCGTCGACATTTATTGCTCTCGCAGGGTTTATTGTGAGCGATTTGACGGCCTGCTTAAGAGAAATTCCGAATTTAAGAAGGTTATGAAATTCTTCAAAAAGATTCGTGCTGCTGCCTGCGAGAGTGCCGTCTGCAAGGCGCGCAACATCGGTTTTATATATCTTCTGACCGCCGAGCAGATATTCGCCTTCTTCGAGCCCTGCGGACATTGTTGCATCGCTGATAACAACCGTTCTGTCCTCTCCGAGAGCTTTGAAGGTTATTCTTAAAGTAGCTGGGGAGATGTGGATTCCGTCACAGATAAGCTCTGCAAAAACATTTTCGCTGTCAAGAACAGCACCAACCATTCCGGGTTCTCTTGAACCGAGTCCGCTCATTGCGTTGTAAAGATGCGTTGCGTGAGTTATTCCCCATCCGAATGCCTCTTTAGCCTTTGCGTAGTCGGCAGTTGTATGTGCGGCAGAAACGGAACATATCTTGGATGCTTTTTCGGTGAATTCTTTTGCTCCTTCTCTTTCGGGTGCTATGTCAACCACTTTTACGGGACAAATTGAATTCAGCTCACTAAAAAGGCTGTAATCCGGATTGATAATGTGTGCGCCGTCTTGCGCACCTTTTTTCTCCGGCGCGATGAACGGACCTTCCATATTGATGCCGTGAATATATGCACCCGCCTCCTTGCCCATTGTATCAGCAATGAATTCAAAGCTTTTTCTGAGGGTTTCAGCGGGCAAGGTCATAGTTGTCGGGCAAAATGATGTTATGCCGTTCTGAGCAAGCCATTTGCTCATATTTGCAACAGAATCGGGCTTGCCGTCTGTTGCGTCGGCAAGGTTGCATCCGTGAATATGTATGTCGATAAATCCGGGCAGAACCACACATCCGGAAAAATCAAGACCTTCTTCGCTGCAGATGCCGAGTGATTTTATAATTCCGTTATCAAATTCAATATCGGATTTGACGGGCTCAAATTCAGAATTATATATTATTGCGTTTTTAATAATCATAGTATCACCACCGCAGGATATTATAACATAAAAAGAAAAAATCCGCAACATATGTTGCGGATTTCTGAATCAGATTCTGTCTTCGATATAAGCAACGAGATCGCCGACTGTCTTGATTTTATCAAGTGCATCGTCAGAAAGCTCAATGTCAAATTCATCTTCGATTGACATTGCCAGGTCAACAAGGTCAAGGCTGTCTGCTCCGAGTTCGCCTGTGATTGATGAACCCTCTGAAATAATGCTCTGGTCAACTTCGAGCTGTTCGCTGATGATTTTTTTGAGTTTTTCGAATACCATTTCTTAATCTCCTTTTAAATATGTTTTTCTTCGAATTCTAACAATATAAATATTATTGAATAAAATTTGTTTTGTCAATAGTAAATTTTGAAAATGAGGAATATCAGCCGCAGGTAAATCAATAATAACAAAAAGGAATGGTGAATATGGATTTCATAATTGATTTACTGAAAGCGTTTGCTGTAGGCGGCGCAATATGCCTTATTGGGCAGATTCTGATTGATTTAACAAAGCTGACTCCCGGAAGAATATTGGTTTCCTTTGTTGTTGCAGGGGTGGTGCTGACTGCAGCAGGCATTTATGAGCCGCTTGTTGAATGGGCGGGTGCGGGAGCAACCGTGCCTCTCACGGGATTTGGTTACCTTATGGCAACGGGAATTGAAAAAGCGATTGCCGAGCAGGGCGTGAGGGGAATTCTGACCGGTGCGTTTACGGCGGCATCGGGGGGAGTTACGGCGGCTGTCCTTTGCGGAATAATCGCTTCGTTTATTGCAAAACCGAAAGAAAAATAATCTGCCGTATAAATAATATATTAATTGAAAAATCTGTTTTGTCAACTCAAGCGAGAAGATTTTAATAAAATCTTAGAAATTGCAAAAAGAAAAAACCCTTGCCGTAAAAGCAAGGGAAGTGAGTTTTATTTATGCTTCTTCGCAGCAGGAGCAGGATACGTAGTTTTCTTCACTGTCTGCAACTGCGTTTTTCTTATCAAGATACTTTTTAACTGCGAAATAGATTGCTGCAGCAGCGCCGGCGATAGCGACGATAATTCCGATAACTTTAAGAGCTTTCTTCATTTTTGATTTACCTCCCGAGAGAATTTTCATTTGAATTAATTATATCTTAATTGCTCTGAATTGTCAATAATTTAATAACCGCGGTCATAAAAAATTTACAACCACGGTCATTTTTGTGTTTTTAGTTGTTTTCTGCACAAAACTTATTTAATAAGCTGTGCAAGAGCTGACTTCTTGTGAGCAGCATTGTTCTTGTGGATAAGACCCTTTGCAGCTGCCTGATCAACCTTCTTGATTGCTTCTCTGACAAGGGCGTTTGCTTCGGGAGCATTTGCTTCGACGGCTGCGTGAGCCTTTTTGATAACTGATTTGAGAGCTGTGTTGCGTGATTTGTTTCTTGCAGCTCTGGTTTTGTTAACAAGAACTCTCTTCTTTGCTGACTTAATATTGGGCATAACGACACCTCCTTCTTCATACAGGTGATTATGATAACACATTTTTTTGATAAATGCAAGATTTTTTTGAAAAATGTTTGAAACTTTCTAAAAAAATTTGCAATTTATAATACTAAATTTTTCTGAAAAAATCAAGAGGTAGATAAAAATATGAATTTCAGAACGGATCTGGCACTTGAAAGATGCGAAAAACTAAGTGAAAAAGACCTTGAAGGAATAAAAATTGAAAGCTATGATTCGGATGATGCAAAGGTTACGCGCATTGATGTTCTGAATGAATGCGGAGCGAAAACGGTAGGCAAACCGATAGGCAGATATGTTACCGTCGAGGTTGCGCCGTTTGCAAAGCACGCCCAGTTCATCGATAAAAGCCTTGGCTGTGTAACGGAAGAGATAAAAAGAATGATACCCGAAAAGGGTAGTGTTCTTGTTGCCGGGCTGGGCAATTCGAAAATAACACCTGATGCACTCGGTCCGAAATGTGCATCGATGATTTTTGCAACGCGTCATATAACGGGCGAGCTTCTGAAAGAAACGGGGTTTGGAGGGCTGCGGTGTGTGAGTGCATTTTCGACGGGTGTGCTTGGCGAAACAGGCGCGGAGGCGGGAGAAATGATAAAGGGTGTTGTGAAAATGGTGGAGCCTGATGCCGTTATCACCGTTGATGCGCTTGCGGCACGTGATGTCGGCAGGTTGGGAACGACAATCCAGATGTGCAACACAGGTATTGTTCCTGGGTCCGGAGTGGGGAATGCGAGGCTTGAAATAAATGAAAAAACAATCGGAGTGCCGGTTATTTCAATCGGGGTGCCGACTGTTGTGGATGCCGTAACGCTGATTCTTGATTTTGCGGGTGATGTTGATGAAAACAAGCTTCCCGATAAGTCTGAAAATATGATGGTAACGCCGCGAGAGGTTGACCTGATGATAGAAAGAGCCGCAAAGCTGACCTCTTTGGCAATCAATTGTGCGTTGCAGCCGGATATAAGTCCCGAGGATATGCTGATATTAACTTCATAAAACAACGAAAGTGCCGATTGCGGAGCTGCAATCGGTATGTTTTTTATGATGAAAAAGCTACATATTGTGGATGAAGTTTATCAACGGTACAAGAACGAAAAATCTTTTAAAATTTTTTGAAAAACACGAAAAAAATGCTTGCATTTATAAGGGGATGGTATTATAATAAAGGGGATGTTAGGGTGAGTTTGGGGGAAAATGCAGACTCAAGGAAATTTTCGAAAAGAAGGAGGTAAGGAAATGTCGTTGCTTTTGGCAGGAAAAGAGTCAAGAAGATTTGACCAGGTCAATAGAATAGCGCTTCCTACCTGCTTCAGGAAAGAAATCGGTGAAACTGCAATCCTTATGAAGTCCGTTCACAAAGAGCCTTGCTTGCTGTTGTTTACAGAGCAAAGCTGGGAGGATTTCAGCTATGCATTCATCTATTCATTCGATGACCCGCTGAAGCGTGCAAAGGCTCAGAGACGCCTTGCGGACAGGGTCGAAAAGGTAACGGTTGATAAATCCGGCAGAATCTCTATCAAGGATGAATTCAAGGCTTATGCTTTTCTGACCGACGAAGCCTATTTCGTGGGTATGATGGACAGAGTTGAAATCTGGAACGCTGAAAACTGGAATGCTGTCAATTCCGATGATGATGACGATGATGATTTCTTCAGCGGCATCAATTACAGCGCACCAAGGAGGACGGAATGAGCGTAAAGGCTAACGAATTCCACCACATCCCGGTGCTTTTTAATGAAACAATCGATTCGCTTAATATAAAGCCCGACGGAATCTACGTTGACTGTACTTCGGGCGGCGGCGGTCATTCAAGTGAAATAGCAAAACGTCTTGACGGCGGAAGGCTTATTTCAATTGACAGAGACCCGCAGGCAATCGAAACGCTTAAAGAAAGGCTTCTGCCATTCGGCTGCGTAACAGTTGTTCACGATAATTTCTTTAATATCAGGTCTATTCTCGATTCTCTGGACGTGAGTGAGGTTGACGGTATACTTGCCGACCTTGGAGTCAGCTCACACCAGCTTGACGAACCTTCAAGAGGATTCTCATTCCATCATAATGCACCTCTTGATATGCGAATGAGTCTTGAAGGGTTGAGCGCCGCTCAGGCTGTTAACACACTTTCGCAAAGCGAATTGCAGAGGATCATTTTTGAATACGGCGAAGAAAAATTCGCCCCGTCGATTTCAAGGGCCATCGTCAGGGCAAGAGGCGAGAAACCTATTGAAACGACGTTCGAGCTTTCTGACATAATCAAATCCGCAATGCCTGCTGCGGCAAAGCGTGACGGACATCCCGCACGAAGGACGTTTCAGGCTATCCGCATTTACGTTAACGGCGAGCTTGACGGACTCGGCGATGCGGTTGATGATATGTTTGAATGTTTAAAGCCGGGAGGAAGAGTGAGTATTATCACTTTCCATTCTCTTGAAGATAAAACGGTCAAGCATCGGTTTGCGTCGCTTGCAAAGGGGTGCACCTGCCCGAAAAATTTCCCTGTATGCGTTTGCGGGAATGCGCCTAAAGCGAAAGTGCTTAAGGCGGTTGCTCCGGGGGCAAAAGAACTTGCCGATAATATGAGAAGCCGCAGCGCAAGGCTTCGGACGGCGGAAAAACTTTAAAATTATCAAATAACACAAAAGTGTTTCGGATGACGATGACATTGTTGCTTACGTCACATTAAAAGGAAGGAGGAAGAAATATGTCTGATTTTAATCGCAGCGAGGCTTATGACCTTTCGCTCTTTGATATGCCTGTTATCCGATCATCAGCAGCGCCGCAGATTGAAAAAAGACCTGCACCTAAGCCTGCGAAAACAAAAACGCCTGCTCAGGTACGCAGAGAATCTGTTTCTTCCGTACTTCGCGCGCTGAAGCTTTTTGTTGTTTCGGCAACGCTTATGCTGCTTTTCGGAGCGGGTTTGTTTTCGAAAATCAATCTTGTTCTTATTGAAAACGAAAAGGCGGAGTTTGAAGCAAAAATGAGTGAAGCTCGCAGCGAAAATACAAGACTTGTTATGCAGCTTAACTCATCCGCATCAATCGAAAAGGTTGATGCATATGCAGCCTCGGTTTTGGGAATGCATAAGCTTGAACGTTACCAGATACACTACTTTGAAAACAGGGATGGCGACAAGGTGGTTATGGCACACGGAAGAGCGGTTGAAGATAAAGCCAATGCAGACGGTTGACGGCTTTAATCTTATTTTGTCTGCATATGCACGGCTTAAGGTTGCATATACATATTAAAAAGTTATAGTCAAGGCTGTCTCAATTTCAGCGAGTTAAAAGTATTTTCGGTGTATGCTTCATCGGGAATCAGACTTCTGCACGCTGATTTTTGGGGCGGTATCTTTTTTTAGACATATTTTTACGGACTTTTTCATCCGGAGGGAGAAAAATTTTGAATATTTTTGATATATTTAAATCCAAAAATAAAACGACACCGAAACGAAAAATGTATAATCGCGCACGTTTTATATTCGCATTGTTGCTGATTGTGTTTCTTGTAACGTCATTTAATCTTGCGAAAATTCAGCTTGTTGACAGCGAGAGTTATAAGCTTCAGGCAGAGGAAAATCAGCTTCACGATACGGAGATATCCGCCGAAAGAGGAATAATTTACGATGCAAACGGCACTGTGCTTGCTAAAAGTGCATCCGTCTGGAAAATATATATAAGACCGAACAGGATTGAAGATGAAAATTTCAAAAACGACCTTTGCAGAAAGCTTTCGGAAATAACCGGAGTGGAGCTTGAGGATATAAAGGAAAAGGCTGATAAAAATAAATATGCATATCTTGTCATCAAGCGTCAGGTGGAATTTGAAGAAAAAGAAAAACTTGCCGAATTGCTCAATCAATACTATGCATACAGCGTTATTGAGGAAAACAGCGACGGCACTCTCGAAAATGTCGAAAAGAGAATTTATTACAGCTCGGCGCTCGGAATAGACCCCGATGTCAAGCGTTATTATCCTTACGGAAATCTTGCATCGTGCGTTCTCGGATTTACGGGTACGGACGATATCGGAAGGCTCGGCGTGGAGCTTGAATATGATACCGTGCTGACAGGCACACCCGGCAGAATAATAACGGCTCAGAACGGTAAGAGCGATGTTATGAGCCAAGAGTTTGAAACGGTTTATGATGCGGTTCAGGGAACGAGTCTTGTTCTTACCATTGACGAAGTTATTCAGCGTTATCTCGAGGATGCGCTTGAGCAGGCTTACGTTGATTCGAAGGGTGTCGGTGCTCACGGCGTTGTTATGGATGTTAATTCGGGCGCAATTCTTGCAATGGCATCTCTTCGTAATTTCGACCTTAACAATCCTCAAAGCCTTACGGATAATGAGAAAAAAGAACTTGAAGAAGCGTATCCCGACGAAACGGAAAGAAGCGCGGCACGCAACAATCTGCTTTATTCACGATGGAGAAATTTTATCGTCAGCGATACTTATGAACCCGGTTCTGTTTTCAAAATAGTTACCGCTTCGGCGGCACTTGAAGAAAATGCAGTTTCGCCCGATATGTCATACAGTTGTTCAGGCAGAATTCAGGTATCCGACAGAACGATAAAATGCCACAAAAGAGAGGGTCACGGCACTCAGAATCTCAAGCAGGGTCTTATGAATTCCTGTAACCCTCTGTTTATAACAGTCGGTCAGAAACTCGGCAAAGATAAATTCTTTGAATATTTTGAGGCGTTCGGATTTACCGAAAGAACAGGAATCGACCTTCCTGCGGAGAATATGCCCGTTTCGGGAGTTAACTATCATTCACTCAGCAGTATGGGTATAGTTGAGCTTTCAAGCTCATCTTTCGGTCAGTCATTCCAGGTTACCCCCATTCAGATGATAACCGCAATCAGCGCAGTTGCCAACGGCGGAAAGCTGATGACTCCGTATGTTGTTGACAAACAGCTTGACGAAAACGGAAATGTTATAAATCAGACACAGCCCGTCGTAAGACGTCAGGTTATTTCCGAACAGACTGCGGCAACGGTTGCAGATATGATGGAAGCCGTTGTAACAAGCGGTACGGGTAAAAACGCCTATGTTGCAGGCTACAGAGTGGCGGGTAAAACCGGCACCTCGCAGAAGCTTGGCAAGAAGGGTGAATACGTTGCATCCTTCGGTTGCTTCGCACCTGCCGATGACCCCGAAATTGCAGTTCTTATTCTTGTTGACGAACCCGTAGGACAGATTAACGGCGGTCAGATTTGTACACCCGTTGCGGCTCAGGTTGTTGAAAAGACTCTTGAGTATATGGGCGTTGAACGTCAGTATAATGAAAAAGAGCTTCAGCTTCTCGATACAAATGCTCCCAATATTGTCGGCAGTTCTGTAAGCGATGCAAAGGCAATGCTTGTCGGGGAAGGCTTTGAGGTTAAAGTGGTAGGCAAGGGTGAAACCGTACTCAGCCAGATGCCTGCTTACAATCAGGCAATGCCCCAGAACGGTGTTATCGTTCTGTATACGGAAAAGGATGCCGAAAGGGTTACGGTAGAGGTTCCCGACCTCAGACAGATGACTGTTTCTCAGGCGAATAAATATGCTCTCTCAGCAGGGCTTAACATTAAAATTTCGGGTAATGCTCTTAATGCAGGCGAACTTATTTCTTATGACCAGAGCATTGAACCCGGAGAAGAGGTAGAATACGGCAAGACAATAACGGTTTATTTCAAATCAGATGTCGATGTCGGTGACTATGCAGGATGACGGAATTTTCTGCATTCTAAACGGAGGATAAAAGATGGTTCTTGATATTATTTTGAAGGATCTGGGTATAACCGGGGACTTTGAAAACAGAGAGGTTACAATGATAACCGATAATTCCGCAAAGATTTGCGAGGGATGCATATTTGTTTGCATCGAGGGCAGGCACTTTGACGGACACACAAAGGCGGCAGAGGCTCTTGAAAAAGGAGCGGCGGCGGGTGTTGTTCAGAAGGATATGGGACTTAAAAATCAGATTCTTGTTGAGAATACCCGAAGCGCTTACGCTAAAATCTGCGCCGCTTTTTTCGGTCATCCCGAAAGAAAGCTCAAGATAATCGGCGTTACGGGTACAAACGGAAAAACCACCTCTTGTTTTATTATCAAATCGGTGCTCGATAAACTCGGCTATAAAACAGGACTTCTCGGCACGGTTAAGAATATCGTAGGCGACAAGGAATATCCCGCCGTACTCACAACTCCCGATTGCTATGACCTTTTCGGGCTTTATGCGGAAATGGTTGATTGCGGATGCGAATACTGCGTTATGGAGGTTTCTTCGCAGGCGCTCGACCAGAGAAGAGTTGACGGTGTTCATTTTGATGCCGCAATTTTTACAAACCTTACGCAAGACCATCTTGATTATCACGGTTCATTCGAAAACTATAAAGCGGCAAAACGTATGCTCTTTGAAAATTCCGATATTGCAATTCTTAACATTGATGACGAAGCAGCTTGGGAAATGGTTGAAGGCACAAATTGCAAAGCGGTTACCTGCTCTGTTGAAAACAATAACTGCGATTATTCCGCGAAAAACATCAGAAATAACGCTTCGGGCGTGAAATATGAGCTTGTAAGCAATTCCAACATCGGCAGAGTTAAATTCCGTGTACCCGGCAAATTCTCGGTTTATAATTCAATGGGCGCGGCTGTTTGCCTTGTTGAGCTCGGTATGGATTTCAGAGCGGTGCTTGACGCTCTTGCGGAATGCATCGGTATTCCCGGAAGAATGGAAATTGTTCCCACGGAAACACCCTATACAGTAATTATTGACTATGCACACACTCCCGACGGTCTTGAAAATGTTCTCAACTGTGTCCGTGAAATAACGGAGGGCAGAGTGATAACCGTTTTCGGCTGCGGCGGTGACAGAGATAAAACCAAGAGACCCATTATGGGTGAAATCGCAACAAAGCTTTCGGATATTGCGGTTATAACTTCCGATAATCCCAGAAGCGAAGACCCCGAGTCGATAATCGAGGATATTACGGCAGGCATAGGCAAGCACAGTTCCAAGGTTATCGTTGACAGTGACAGAAAGAGCGCAATCAAAAAAGCACTTGAAACAGCTAAAGCAGGGGATATCGTTATTCTTGCAGGCAAGGGTCAGGAAACCTATCAGATTCTTGCAAGCGGCAAAATCCACTTTGATGAGCGTGAGGTTGTTGCTGAAATACTTTCAGAAAAGGCCGGAGATAACAAATGATTCCGATGACATTCAAAGAAACGGCGCAGGCAGTCGGTTCATCGAGCGTGCTTGAAGGAGCTTATGACAGCATTTGCACCGACACAAGAAAGATAACTCCCGGATGTCTTTTTATTGCGATAAAAGGTGAGAATTTTGACGGTCACGATTTTGCCGCAAAGGCAATTGAATGCGGAGCAAAAGCGGTTATCTGTGAAAAAGACTGCGGACTCGGCGACAGTCAGATACTCGTTGAAAATACACGCCTTGCCCTGCTTGACCTTGCAGGTCACTACAGAAGCAAATTCAACATTCCCGTTATCGGAATTACAGGAAGCGTCGGCAAAACAACAACAAAGGAAATGACCCACGCGGTTATGTCCTCAAAATATAATACTCTCAAAAACGAGGGTAATCTCAACAATGAGATTGGTGTTCCTCTGACTCTTTTCAGGCTTGACGAAACACACGAAGCCGCTGTTATCGAAATGGGAATGAGCGGTTTTGATGAGATTTCAAGAATGACAAAGGCAGTCAGACCCGATGTTGCGATAATCAGCAATATCGGCGTATCCCACATTGAAAAGCTTGGCTCGAGAGAAGGCATTCTCAAAGCAAAGCTTGAAATCCTTCACGGAATGAAGGAGGATGCTCCCGTTATTCTCAACGGTGACGATGATATGCTTGTCACTGCCGATGCGGGAACACACCCCGTGATTTATTACGGAGTTGAAAACGTTAATTCATTTTTTAAGGCATTCGATATTACCTCCAAAGAAAGCGAAACCGAGATGTCGGTCGGTTCCGCGAGCGGTTCGGGCAGGGTGAGCCTGCCCTTCCCGGGCCGTCATAATGTTTACAATGCCCTGGCAGCGGTTGCGGCAGGAATGCAGTTCGGAATAAGCGTTCAGGACGGTTTGGACGCTCTGAAAGGCTATGTTCCCGCAGGTATGCGTCAGAGAATTAATAAAAAATGCGGCATAACATTCATCGAGGATTGCTACAATGCAAGCCCTGATTCTCAGGCGGCGGCGCTTGCAGTTCTTGCTGGTATGAATGCGCAAAGAACAGTCGCTATTATCGGCGATATGCTTGAACTCGGTGATGTGAGCAAGGATGCTCATTACGGAGTCGGCAAAAAAGCCGCTGAAAATAAAATTGATGCGGTCTTTACTTACGGCGAACGCAGTCTTGAAACCGCAAAGGGTGCAAAGGACGGCGGCGTTGCCGATGTGAGAAGCTTTAATGACAAATCGGAACTTTCAAAAGAGCTTTCGTCTTACCTCAAAGAGGGAGATGCTGTTTTGTTCAAGGCAAGCAGAGGTATGAAGCTTGAGGATGTTATTTATTCTGTTTATGAGTCTTTGAACTGAGAAAGGATGCACGGCTATGAATACCGCAGCGGCAATTCTGACCGCAGGCATTGCGGGTCTTGTGATAACGGGCGGACTCGGATTTGCCATGATTCCGTGGCTGCGGAAACTGAAATTCGGTCAGACCATTCTTGATATCGGACCGAAATGGCACAGAACCAAGCAAGGTACACCCACTATGGG
>JAZSLR010000032.1:0-16876 GCA_045535475.1 Acutalibacteraceae bacterium
GCCTGCTCATTTCCCGAAGGATGCACACGGACTTTATGAATTTGACGGCACTCCGTGCTATGAATATCCCGACCCGAGAAAAGGTGAGCACTATCAGTGGGGGACAAGGGTTTTTGACTACGGAAGACCCGAGGTCTGCTCTTTTCTCATTTCAAGCGCAATGTTCTGGATTGAGAAATACCATATTGACGGGCTCCGTGTGGATGCCGTTGCATCCATGCTCTATCTTGACTACGGCAGGAATGACGGTCATTGGATTGCCAACATTCACGGCGGCAACGAAAACCTCGAAGCAGTCGCTTTTCTTCAGAAGCTCAATGAAAGCATTTTCAGAGAATACGGCGACGTTATGATGATTGCGGAAGAAAGCACTGCATGGCCGATGGTTTCAAAGCCTGCCGGCATGGGCGGTCTCGGCTTCAACTTCAAGTGGAATATGGGCTGGATGAATGACTGCCTTCGCTATTTTTCGCTTGACGGAATCTACAGAAAATATCACCACGATTGCCTGACTTTCTCGTTCTTTTATGCTTTTTCGGAAAATTTCGTTCTTCCCGTTTCGCATGATGAGGTTGTTCACGGCAAGTGCTCGCTCATCAACAAAATGCCCGGCAGCTACGAAGAAAAATTTGCGGGTGTGCGCTCGTTCCTCGGCTATATGATGTCGCATCCCGGAAAAAAGCTTCTCTTTATGGGAAGTGAATTCGGCCAATTTATCGAATGGAATTATAAGCAGCCGCTCGATTGGGTGCTTCTCGGCTACGATGCTCACAAGCAGCTTAAGGATTACGTTGCATCGCTCAATGCATTTTATCTCAAAAACGCACCCCTCTGGGAGGATGACTACAGCTGGGACGGCTTCAGTTGGATAGTCAGCGATGACAGAGATAATTCCGTTGTTGCATACACAAGACGTGACAAGAGCGGCAGCGAAATCATTTCGGTCTGCAATTTCACTCCTGTTACAAGGCAGAAATATTGCTTCGGTGTTCCCAAAGAGGGAACTTACAGAGTTGTTTTCAGCTCGGCATCTCCCGAATTCGGCGGCAAGGGCGAAAGCACCGTAGGTTCGGTCAAGGCAAAAAAGAAGCCTATGCACGGATATGATTACAGCATTGAGGTTGACATTGAAGGTCTCAGCTGTATGTATATAAAGAACACATCACGAAAAAAGAAAGCTTAATATAAAGGAGGAACCCCCTATGGCAGTAAAACCCGAATGCATAGCAATGCTCCTTGCAGGCGGTCAGGGCAGCCGTCTCGGCATTCTGACAAAAAACATTGCAAAGCCTGCCGTGCCCTACGGCGGCAAATACCGTATCATCGACTTTCCGCTTTCAAACTGTGTCAACTCCGGTATCTATACCGTCGGTGTTCTGACCCAGTATCAGCCGCTTGAGCTCAACGATTATATCGGCAACGGCCGTCCCTGGGATCTTGACCGTGCCAACGGCGGCGTACATATTCTCTCACCCTATCAGCAGATTAAGGGCACAGAGTGGTACAAGGGTACCGCAAATGCTATTTACCAGAACATTAATTTCATTGAAAGATATGACCCCGAATATGTTCTTATTCTTTCGGGTGACCATATTTATAAGATGGACTATTCGAAGATGCTCGATTACCACAAGGAAAAGAATGCAGACTGCACAATTGCAATGCTCGAAGTTTCGTGGGAAGAAGCAAGCCGTTTCGGTCTTATGATTGTTAATGATGACGGATCAATCAGCGAATTCGAAGAGAAACCGAAGAATCCCAGAAGCAACAAGGCTTCAATGGGTGTTTATATCTTCAACTGGAAGAAGCTCAGAAAATATCTTATTGAAGACGAAGCAAAAGAAGGCTCGGGAAATGACTTCGGTCACGACGTTATCCCTGCAATGCACGCAGCAGGCGAGAGAATGTTTGCATATCAGTTCGACGGCTATTGGAAAGACGTCGGTACTATCAGCAGCCTCTGGGATGCAAACCTTGACCTTCTCAATCCCAAGGTTGACCTTGACCTCAACGACGACAGCTGGAGGATTTATTCACGTTCACCCGCAGCACCGCCTCACTATATCGGCACGGATGCTGCCGTTGAGAATTCAATGATAACCGAAGGTTGTGAAATTAACGGCAAGATAGATTTCTCCGTTCTCTTTGCAAACGTAACTGTTGAAGAGGGCGCAGAGGTTAAATATTCAATCGTAATGCCCGGCACCGTAATCAAAAAGGGTGCGTTTGTCCAGTATTCGATAGTTGCCGAAAATGCCGTCATCGAAGAAGGTGCGGTAGTCGGCGAGAGCCCCGAGAATATGAAAAACATCGAAGATTGGGGCGTAGCTGTTATCGGCAACGGCGTTAAAATCGGCAAGGGTGCAAAAATTGCTCCCGACACAATGACAGATAGCGATGTAGGAGGTGCTGAATAATGTCTGCAAAAAATGTTCTCGGCATTATCTTTTCAAATGCCTACGATGAAGCTGTTCCTCAGCTTACCGCTTTAAGAACAATGGGTTCAATTCCTTTTGCGGCACGTTACCGTCTTATCGACTTCCAGCTTTCCAATATGGTTAATTCGGGAATCCCTCAGGTCGGTGTTATCACAAAGAGCAATTATCGCTCACTTATGGACCATATCGGCACCGGCAAGCCCTGGGATCTTTCAAGAAAAAGAGAGGGTATGACCCTTCTTCCGCCTTATGACACTCCCGGTGCGGGCATAACCATCGGCAAGGCTGATGCTCTTTACGGCTGCATCGACTACATAAGCGATTCACAGAAGGACCACGTTCTTCTTACCGACTGCAACGTTGTCTGCAGTATGAATTATGATAAGCTCATCAAGGCTCACACCGCAAACGATGCGGATATCACAATTGCATATGCAAACGGCGAGCCTCCCGTAATCAACGACGGTACCGAGCTTATTATGGACGGTGACGGTAAAGTTACCGCAACCCGTCTTATTGATTGCTACAGCGGAAGCACAAACTATTCACTGAAGATTATGATTATCAGAAGAACTCTCCTTGAAAGACTTCTCCACGAGGCTCACAGCGCAAAGATTGTTGATATTGAAACAATGATTTCAAAGAACATTCAGCACCTGAGAGTTTACGGCTATGAGGAGAAGGGCTTTGTAAGAGTCCTCAGCTCACTCCAGAGCTACTATGATATCAGCCTTGAGCTCCTTAAGCTCGAAAACAGAAAAGAACTCTTCTCTGCGGACAGACCTGTTTACACAAAGGTCAGAGACCAGGTGCCCGCAGTTTACGGCATCGGCGCAGATGTAAAGAATTCACTCATTGCCGACGGATGCCATATTTACGGCGAAGTTGAAAACTGCATCCTTTTCAGAGGAGTAACGGTTGAAAAAGGCGCAAAAATCAAGAATTCAATCCTTATGCAGGATACCTTCGTTGGTGAAAATTCAAATCTCAACAGCGTAATCACCGACAAAGCGGTTGTTGTTAAACCCAATAAAACGCTTTGCGGCGATTCGAGCTACCCTGTCTACATCGGCAAGGGAATTGTTATCTGAGAAAGCGTGAAAACCAATGTCCGGTAAAAACATTTTAACAGGTGTTGTCTGTGCGTTGGCACTGATTCTTGTTGTTATCGTTATACTCGTCAAAACGGGTGTTATTGACGGGTCAATGAACAAGACAACCGAGGTTGAAACTATTATCGAAACCTCAATTGTTGTCGAAAGCGCAACAAACGAAGAAGGCAGCATTGAATACGTGACAGCTTTGCATTATTATCCGAAGCCCAAGTATTCATCAAACCACACCTATCCCACCACAAAAAAGAAGACGACCGTTGCGCCGACAACAACCGTTCCTATGCTCGAGATGACGGATTTTGTACCGGTTACGGATGAAAACGGCATTCCGCAGTTTGACGAAAACGGCGTTCCGTTTACCGAAGTTTTGACTTATACTGTCCCTGCAGACAGCACAACGACCACCGAGCCCACAACGGAATTTGTACCCAGAACCGAGGGCGTTGTTGTGACCAACAGATGGGGAAGGGAAGAAAAGGATGAAAACGGTAATCCGCTGACGGAGATGGTTACTCTTGATGCTCCGCCCACAACCCTTCCCGACCTCTGGAGTGAAAATCTTCAGAACGGTACGACAAGTAATGACGGCAGGGGCGATAAACTGAACCTCAAGAGAGATGATTCTCTTGCTCAGGCGGTTGTTGACCAGATTAACAGAGACCGTGAGGCGGAGGGGCTTGCTCCTCTGGAGCATACGGCGAGCCTTAAGGCGAGCGCAAGAACAAACAGTATGGCTCTTGCTCTTCCTGCGGTTTACGGCGAGCCTTCCGGTGCATACAGTCTTGTTACTACCTATGGCGGCAATCCGGTTTATCAGACCGTCAAGGCAGCTAACAGAGACAAGGCGATGAGCGCAGACACTACCAAGATAGGTGTTGGCGTCGTTGTTTATGAAGGTCAGTATTATACAACGGTTATTTTCGAATAAGAAAGGAGATAATAATGAAAGTTCTTTATGTTGCAAGCGAAGCTCTTCCCTTCGCAGCCAGCGGCGGACTTGCCGATGTTGCAGGCTCGCTTCCTCAGGCGCTCAGAAGACGCAAGGTTGCCGCGAGAGTTGTTATGCCTCTCTACGGCACAATCAGCGAAGAAATGCGCTCAAGTATGAAATTCATAACCAGCATTATGGTTCCCGTTTCGTGGCGCAGACAGTATTGCGGTATTTTTGAAGCCAAGGCAGGCGGAGTAATATATTATCTCATCGATAACGAATATTATTTCAAGAGAAACACTCTTTACGGTCACTATGATGACGGAGAAAGATTCGCTTTCTTCTCAAGAGCGGTTCTTGAAATTCTTCCTTATATTGATTTTAAGCCCGATATCATTCACTGTAACGATTGGCAGTCGGCTCTCGTTCCCGTTTATTACACAACAATTTACGGCCACAGAGAGGGCTATACGGGCATCAAAACCGTATTTACCATCCACAACATTCAGTATCAGGGCAAATACGGCAATGAAATCCTCGGTGACGTATTCGGTCTCGGCGAAGAAACAACATCCCTTCTTCAGTTCGGCGACTGCATTAATCTGATGAAGGGCGGCATTGAATGCGCCAACAAGGTAACAACCGTAAGCAACACCTATGCGGGTGAGATTCTTGACCCGTGGTTCAGCCACGGTCTTGACCCCATCCTCAAGGAACGCAGCTATAAGCTCAGCGGCATTCTTAACGGCATCGACACAATCAACTATGACCCCGAAAAGGATAAGGATATTTTTGCGAACTATTCCGCAAAAGAGCCTGAAGGAAAGAAGATTAACAAAGCTTCTCTTCAGGAACTTTTCGGTCTCCCCGTAAGAGAAGATGTTCCCGTTATGGGTATCGTAACAAGACTTGTTGCCCACAAGGGTCTTGACCTCATCAAGAGAATTATGTGGGACCTTCTTTCGACAACCGATATGCAGCTTGTAGTGCTCGGCTCGGGCGACTGGGAATATGAAGCATTCTTCAAAGAGCTTGCTGCGGCATTCCCCGAAAAGGTCGGTCTGCGCCTCGGCTTTGTTCCCGACCTTGCAAGAAAAATCTACGCAGGCAGCGATTTGTTCCTTATGCCCTCAAAGAGTGAGCCTTGCGGTCTTTCACAGATGGTTGCGCTTCGCTACGGTTCAATCCCCATCGTAAGAGAAACCGGCGGACTTAAAGATACCATCACCGACAGCGGTGACGGCAAGGGCAACGGATTTACATTCAAGAGCTATGATGCATATGATATGCTCGATGCAATCAGACGCGCTCTCGGAGCTTATTATGATAAGGAATACTGGCAGAAGCTTGTTCTCAGAGCGCTCAAGTGCGACAACAGCTGGGGACGCTCGGCAAAGGAATATATCAAGCTTTACGAATCTGTTCTTTGACAGCAATAAAACCACCCGTTTTTCAAAACGGGTGGTTTTGATTGGATTTCTTATCTCAAAAATTCAAACGGCACCGGCGGGCACTTTTTCGTTGCCGAATTGACAATAAAGTTTTCCACTTCCTCAACAAGTGTTTTTATCGCTTCGGGAACGGGTGCTTCCGGCACGGGACTCTTGCTTTTCTGCGGTGTAATTGCATCGTAGGCAGCAAGCTCGATTACTCCGAGATACATTGGATTGCAGCAGATTTCTCCGTTGACATATGCTCTGCCGCACCAGTTTTTCGGCAGATTGCCTGCCTTTGCCTGGATGAGAATAACTTTATAAAGTGCAATCGCATAGAGCATATCAAGGCGCATACCGCTCAAATTGTCGGTATTCTTGATAAGCTGAGTGACAAGAGTGCCGGCCTTGACAAAGGTTTTTTTCGTCGGATTTGAATCCGAGGCGGAATTATCGTTGAGTATCTCGTTTGTCAGCACATCAAGCTCGTTACGGTCTTTTGTGCGTCCGAGAAGATAGTCGCACGAAACGCCGTAAAAATCGGCAACCTTTATCAGAAAGCTCTGACCGCATTCTCTGATTCCCTTTTCGTAATGGGAAAGAAGAGCCTGCGAAATTCCGAGCCTTGCTGCAGCTTCTTTCTGGCTGAGTCCCTTTTCTTTCCGCAGCTCCGTTAATATAATCGGGAAGTTTTTATCCATAGCAATTCCTCACAGTATAATATGATGTAAACATTATATATCTTTTTATACATTTTGTATATTGTAAAAATCTAACGAAAATCAACACCGTTTTTTGGAGGAAAAATGAAGTCCTACACCATTCATTTCATAAGAAATGCCCTCACGGATGAAAACCTTGAAGGCAGATACATCGGTCACACAAACGTTGAAATCAGCGAAGAAGGCAAAGAACAGCTCGCTCAGATGAAAAACGAGCTTGTTTATCCGCCTGTAAATGCTGTTTTTACAAGTCCGCTCAAGCGATGTTTGCAGACGGCGGAGATTCTTTATCCCGAAAACAAGCCCCTCATCATTGACGGGTTTATCGAATATAATTTCGGCGAGTTTGAAAACAAAACAGCCGAACAGCTTGAGAAATATGAGGAGTTTCCCCGTTGGCTTGCAGGCGAAAAAGGCGTGAAGCCCCCCTACGGCGAAAGCAACGAGGAATTCGCCAAAAGAGTCTGCGACACCTTTGAGAAGGTTGCCGAGGGTCTTATGAAAACCGGCACAACCTCTGCCGCAATTATAACACACGGCGGAGTTATAATGACCATTCTTGCCGCTTACGGAATTCCCGAATATCCTATGCACGAGTGGCTCACTCCCAACGGCTGCGGCTTCACCGTCAAGGTCAACCCCTCCCTTTGGATGAGAGCAAAGAAATTTGAGGTTTTCAGCGAATTCCCTTATGAAAGAGAAGAACTGCCTGATTAAGGAAGGTGTAAAAAATGAATACATTTGCTATCGAAAAAGACGGATTTAAGCTCAATGGCAAAGATTTCAGAATCATTGCCGGAGCGATTCACTATTTCAGAGTCCCCGCCGAATATTGGCGCGACAGACTCATAAAGCTCAAGGCTTGCGGTTTCAACACGGTTGAAACCTATGTTGCGTGGAATCTCCACGAGCCGAAAGAGGGAGTCTACGATTATTCGGATATGCTCGACATCGAAAAATTCCTTGATATCGCTGCAGAGCTTGGTCTTTATGCCATCGTGCGCCCCGGTCCGTATATCTGCTCCGAATGGGATTTCGGCGGTCTGCCCTGGTGGCTTCTCAAAAACGACTCAATGGCGCTTCGTTGTATGGACAAGGATTATCTTGCTGCGGTTGACAGATTCTATGATGATTTCATCCCCAGAATCACAAAGCATCAGATAACAAAGGGCGGCAATGTCATTCTTGTTCAGGTTGAAAATGAATACGGAAGCTACGGCGATGACAGCGAGTATATCCGCTATATTGCAAAAGGTATGGCAGACAGAGGAATCGATGTTCCGTTCTTTACCTCCGACGGTGCGGAATACCAGATGCTTACGGGCGGAACGGTCCCCGAAATCCACAAAACCGCAAACTTTGGTTCGAGAGCAAAGGAACAGTTTGCAAGACTGCGTGAATATCAGCCCGACGGACCTCTTATGTGTACCGAATTCTGGAACGGCTGGTTTGACCATTGGACTGAAGAGCACCATAGCCGTGACCCGCAGGATGCGGCGGATGCAATGGACGAAATTCTCTCAATGGGCGCAAGCCTTTCTGCATATATGTTCCACGGCGGCACAAACTTCGGCTATATGAACGGTGCAAACGATTACGATGCATATGAGCCGACCATTTCAAGCTATGACGATGATGCTCCTGTTAACGAAAACGGTGAGCTTACCGAAAAATATTATAAATTCAGAGAGGTCATCTCAAAGTATGCTCCTATTCCCGATGTTGAAATGCCTGCTCCTATAAAGAAGAAAAAGTACGGTGAGATTGAATTTACCCATTCCGCTAAGCTTTTCGATAATCTTGATGCGCTTTCAAAACCCGTTGAATCAGTTATGCCTTTGACTATGGAAAAGCTCGACCAGGGCTACGGTTTTGTGCTTTACAAGGCTTTTGTCAGAGGTCCCAGAGACCCGCAGAAGGTGCGCCTTCAGGATGTTCACGACAGAGGATATATCTATCTCGACGGTGAGTTTGTCGGCATTCAGTACAGAAACGATACCGAGCCGCAGAATATTGTTGCAATCGAAGAGGACGGTGCAGAGCTTGCCGTGCTCGTTGAAAATATGGGCAGAGTCAACTACGGCGCAAAGCTTAAGGATGCAAAGGGCATCACTCAGGGCATCGGCTTCGGAAACAACTTTGTTTATCATTGGAAGAACTATCCGCTGCCGCTTGACGATGTTTCGGGCGTTGATTTCAAGGAAGGCGTTCCCGAATTTGACGGCACACCCGTTCTTCTCAAAGCGGAATTCGAGGTTGACGAATGCTGCGACACCTTCGTGAAGCTCCCCGATTTCAAAAAGGGTATTATTATTGTCAATAACAGAGTTCTTTCAAGGCATTGGGAGGTCGGCCCTCAGCGCTCGGCTTATCTGCCCGCACCTTTTCTCAAGGAAGGCAAAAACGAAATCGTTGTCCTTGAACTCGAAGGCTACGAAAAGCCTGCGGTGCTGCTTGATGACGAACCCGATTTGGGATAAAATAAAGAAAACGGCAGGATTTGTCCTGCCGTTTTTGCTTTATATTTTTGCTTCCGCAAAGCCGATGCATTCCCGTCCCTTAAGCATATCGGAAGTATCGCGCGCGTTGAAATAAAGGCGCAGAGTGCTGCCATGTCTGACAAGATGGCTGGCATAAACAAACTGCTTCATCCATCCGTTTGAGCCGTTCATATCGGGTTCAACAAGTGTCCTTTTGAACTCAAAATTCAGTCCGTCGGATGATGTCAGAAGCATAATTGCAGAGTGGCTTTTGCTGTCCTTTTCATATATGCCGTTTTGAATTCCGATATATCCGTCGCTGAGCTTATATACCTTCAGGCAACCGCTGCAAAGATTGAGATACGGATTATTTCTGTCGGGGGAAATAATCGGCTTTTCCGCCGAAATGTATCCGTTGCAGATATCCTCGCTTTCCGCATAGCTGATATGGGTCGGTTCGCAGAATCCGCAGTCTTTGATGAATGTCATTCCGCAGGAATAGTAAAGACGGTTAACGCCGTTTTCTCTGAGAAGAAACGGGTTTGAAATCTCCGTTCCTCTGTCGCTTTTCTCGTAATCCCTTGTGTTTTTTATAACAGGCTCGGGTTTCGACCAGTTAACAAGGTCGGAACTTTTCATTACGCAGATTTCCGATTTCCATTTGGCAAGATTCACAACATTCAGTGCATTGAAAACAAGCGGACGAGTTCTCTCAAAGAAAAGATAATATGTGCCGTCAATCCGATTGATGTTGGGGCGCATTGCCCTGCCCGTAACCTTTTTCGGTTTGCTGAAATGTATGCCGTCATCGCTCGAACATCGGCAGATTGCGAATGTTGTATGAAAAAACATATGCCACTTGCCGTCGTGACTGACGTCGGGCGTGAGCACGGACGGGTCTGCAACAACAATTGACCCGCCCCAAGGCTTCAGAACAGGACTGCATTGGTGGATTTTGAAATTGGTGTTGGTTATCTGATTTACTGATAAATTATTCATAGACACACCCTTCTTGAAAAAAGAAAGAGATGCCACGTCAGGCATCTCTTCGTCTGGCGGAGAGTTAGGGATTCGAACCCTAGGTGAGTTTCCCCACACAGCATTTCGAGCTTTTCGGGTCAAATGGAACGTAGTGGAATCAAGTGGTACCAAATGGTACCAAGTGGAACTTAAAAACCCCACAAAAATCACAGAATTTATTCCTAAAACGCTGAAAAGCCTTGAAAATAAGGGGTTCGAATGTTTTTGTCAAACGGAGTCAAAAATCGCATTTTCGAGAGAACTCCGAGAGAACTGAGAGAATTTCGAGAGAACAAAGCCGTCAAAAATGCCCTCGAAATTGTATTCGAACAATTCATCAGATAGCGCATTGTTATTGATGTTTAAATACGCTAAAAAGGTGAATTGTATATGAGTATTAACAATGATTATTATCAACAAATAATAAACGATTATCCTGAATATGTCACAAAAGAACAGTTCTACAAAATTGCACACATAAGTAAGAAAACAGCACAATACTTGCTGCAAAGCCAAAAGGTTCCCTGCGTAGAAAGTAATAAGAAAACCCGAAAATATAAAATCAAAGTTTCGGACATTGTCGCTTATTTAATTGACCGAGAACTTCGCCCTGAATATTATCTTCCTAGTTACCCAAATGAAACAATTATATCAAGTTCTTTGTTTCTACACATTAAAATGTGTTCATTAAATAGAAATGAAAGAGTTTGTTTTCGTTTATATCTTGTAAAAGAACTAGAGGCATTAGATGATATTCTGACAATAAAGGATGTTTCAAAAGAATTGGGATTTTCCTATAGGATGATTTCAATGATATGTAACCAAAATGATATTTTTAGCTTTTGGATAAATGGAAAAAGGTTAATACCCAAAAAATGTTTGATTGAATATTTGTCTTCGCCAAAAGGAACTTTACTAACAGGAAAATCAACAATTTATGATTCAATTCTATCAAGATATTTTTGTGCTATTTAGTTTGTATTTTTGAATTATTGTATCATATTTACAGAAAAATTACAATAGCATTAAAATAAAAATAGTAATATAAAATTTATATAGCGACGATACAATGTGGATTTGTAAACTTATATTCAGTATCTTTTGTTGTAAGATTTCTAACATTGAAAATTGTTTATATGTTGTAGAGGGCATAAGATCTTTTATGCCCTCCTTTTTTATGCAATGCTAATTTGAGTGATATATTTGGATATTGTAAGATACATATGTTAGCAACAATTTGGACAATATACCAAAAAATTAGTTTTTACATTTGGTTAAAAAGTAGAAAAAACAAAAAAATGCAAAAAAAAAATGAAACATTTTATGTTTTTTCGACATATATATATATGAGACCAAAAAATAACACATATAGAATCAAACCATTGACTTTTTGTTTATAATTTGTGATTCCAATATTTTACATCCAAAAGATCTTGACTTGATTTATTATTTAATGTATATTAAAATATGTATAAGTGTTTATCATTAACTTGTTTAGTATATGCATATAAGATGATTTTATACTTTTGTGTTGAATTTGCATATTCTGAACATTTAAATGAAAAGTTTCAAACTATTGATGAATAATCTTCTTAAGATGAAGCAAGATTAAAAGGATGTGGAATTTAATGCGTAAAAAAAGTTTTTTGATTTGCTTTTTTCTGTGTTTGATAATAGCAGCATTCTCATGTTCTCTTCTTATTTTTCCGTTCCCGTCTTGGATAATTGATTTGTGTCCGGAAATTTTTTCTGAGAAACGACTTATGATATACAATGGTGAGTTTTGGGTTCCTACTTGGATCTCAATAATTTCAACTTTGATATCTTTAATTACAGCGTTGATTGCAAATAATATATCAAAGTTTTCTTTCCAATCATCTTTTATTCTAAATGTTGAAAATGAGGAATTCAAATTTACGCCAATAAATGATGTTAATGAATATGAAAAAGTTTTAGCCGATTATAGAAAGAACATATGGGAAAAGCATAGAATAAAAAAGAAAAACCCAACAGAGATATATAAATTTCCGTTAAAAATTTCAGGAGTAAACACTCAAATACTTGATTATCGAATCAAAAAAATCAAAATAAAGCAAGATAAAGTAAGCTCCAGAATTAAAGATGTCAGGTCTAAAATCGTTCGAAATAGGGATAAAACAGATTTAAACATATATTTTTGGATATACAAGAAATCAGCGAAAAACAACTTGTTGTTGGATAATTTAATCAGACCTAGAAGACATGTAGAAAACGAATATGACAATGTATCTCTTGAATTGCATTTTGATGTGAAAACGTTTAATAAGCAGTATAAACAGAAAATGATAATTTATGTTGATTTAAAAAAATCTTTAGATAATAATTCTGAATATGAAGTTGCCGGATATCACATTAAAGTAAAAAACTAACAAAAAAATATATAATTATGATTAGGAGAAGAAAATGCCTACAATTAATTTTACAGATGAAATGTTTACTGAAAAGCAAAAAAATGTGATTGGTAAATTCATAAAGATTCTTAATGAAAAGTATGAGGAATATGACTATATAGTATTGACCGCTAGAAGGTGTTTTTGTTTTATTAATAGCCTTTTACTTAACGGCAATGAAATGAAAAAGGATAAGTTTATCTCAAGCCAAGCAATAAATATCCATGCAGAAGAATTCAAAAACAAAAAAATACTTTTGTGTGATGATATAATGATACACGGACAATCAATATATTCTATGTACAAAAAAATATTAGCTTGTAATCCTAAAAACATTGATATTTTGGTTATGATCCGAAATATTGAAAAGCCTGACTATTTTACATTCAAAGCCAATGTTGATTATGAAGTGGTTGTAAGTCTGGATGATGAAGACTGGAGAAAGTTTTCAAATAATATTGTTAGGTTTATACATTCACAAAGTGTTCTTTATATTTCGTACATTTATGGATTCAATTGTTCTCATAAGTTTTTTGAGCATTTATCCAACAATTTAATGCTTAAAAAGTTACATCTAGAGAACGATATTCTAGTTCATGACTATTATTTAAGTGAAGATTATGAACCTAAGTATTTTAAACTGAATGAAATTAAAGATGTTTTTCCGTTAGATATTGATTTTATAAATTTTGCAGTATTAAGAGCTTATAAAAATCCAAAAGAAGAAGATTCTTATTGGCTTCTTCCGTATGTTGAGCTTAAGGAAATAAAAAGTGATGCACTTAATAGAGTGTTTATAAGCTTGGGCAAAATTGACGAAAAATTTAACGTTATAAAGACACCTTGTGAACAATATAAAGCGTTAACTGCAATTTTTTCTGTTTTGCTTCTTATTGATTTAGGTGGTAGATCCTATATTAATGGCATTACGAATTATATCGACAACAGTTATTTTAACGGTTTTGCAGAGTTGATAGTTAATAATATAGCTAAAGAAGATATATTGGCTATTTGCAAAAAAGAAATTACATTTTTTGATATTTACGTACATGATGATTTGCAGCAAAGTGAAATGATTAGATTAATTGATAGTCATTTTCAAGATAATCTTGCATGTAATATAGAAAATTTCAAAAAGTATTTTGCAACACTAAATCTTAAAGATGAAGATGAATTCCGTCTGCTGTTTTTTAGAACAGAGTCTGAAGACTTTAAGGTTGATTATGTAGAAGAATTAAAGACTATTAAACCTGTTAGATCAAGTTCTTACTATAAAAAGTTTGCAAAAACACAGGAATCTTTTGCAAATGCTCTCAAATATACGTTGTATTTCTCGGACAATGGAGTTGTTTCTTTTGTTGTAAACGAATTTGTTCAAAACGACGAGAATTTTGTAGGAGCATATATAAAATCCGGAGAACAATCTTATAGAATGCATGCCGATTATGCAAGAGAATATTTTTCTGCAATTTATTATCTCTATGATCTTTTGATATACTATAATGATTTTGATATCAGGAAGAAAAAGGCAGAAAAAATATTGAATTATTTTAAAGAAAATTTTGAGCAATCATTCGATGTTTCAAGGTTCGAGTTCTTTTTGAGAGAACATTTTACAGATCTTTTTTATCTTCCGGACTACTTTTTTGCTACATCAAAGGATAAAATTAACATTGATGAGTTGGAAGAAAAAAGAATATTAATTAAGGTGAAAAATGCATTAAAAGAAGTAAAGTAAAGAGGAACGATATGACAATTACAGAACGTAATCTTTTGTTGAAAAAAATTGAAACTTCTGTGTATGATCAAGGATTTAATTGCGTTTATTTGGATATGGAAAAGTGCGAATGTATGACATGTCAATTTTTAAACTTTTCACTTAAAATAATTGCAAAAATTGTTGGTGATACGGGTGAAATCCCTTTTTGGGAAAGCTGTGGTAAACCAGCCGAAGATTGTCCCAAAATTCAATTGGGTAAAAAATGCTCTTGTAGTCATAAGCCACGTAAGAACAAAAAACATTGTTCGGGCTGTGCCCATCAAAAAATCCCATATCTTTACGAAGAGGATTTGCTGAATTTATCTGCAGATATAGATGATAATTCCATGTATATTAATAATTCTGTTAGCAATAAAATACATTATGCAATCTCAGTCCTTGCTCACATTCAAAAACGTCATCATAATGAGAGCAATGAGACAAAAGAGGAAATAGTTAAAATGTTTCTTTCTTTAGCTGGATTAAAAATGGATGCTTATGAAATCAATTCAGCAAAAAACAGGGAACGTCTTGAGAGTCTGCGTGCTGATTTTGTCAAAAACAAGTCATTGACAAGTTTGCAAAACAAATTAGCTACTACTTATAAAGAGTTGAGATGTTCTACGGGTTATAAAGAAAGTTTTAATTTAGAAGATAATGCTTATGCTTGCTTTGTTCATATACTAGAAAATATGATTAAGGAAAGATCAAAGTCAATTGACACGGATTATGATCTGCATTTGTTTCTCAATAAATCTATTAACTCTTTTAAAGACGATGAATAATTTTTTCAATTACATAAAAGAATTGTGTTTGAACAACAAACACAATTCTTTTTTTATGTTCTGAATTTGATTCCTTAAATAATATCGATTTGATATTTATTAAAGAGGTGATTTTTTTAAAACAAGATATTCTTAACCAAAAAATTCAATGTATTCATATTTGTAATATTCACCCGTTTACCAACCATCCGTTTGAGGTTAGGGATGATGAATATATGAGGGAAACACTTGAAAGTGTGAAAGAATACGGTGTGTTATCCCCCGTTATTGTTCGACCTCGTGAGGAAGGTGGATATGAAATGATAAGCGGTCACAGACGAATGCGAGCTTGTGAGCTTGCGGGTGTTGATACTATTCCTGCAATCGTCAGAGATGTTGACAGAGATACTGCGATTATAATGATGGTTGACAGCAATTTACAAAGAGAAAACATCTTGCCGAGTGAAAAAGCAAAAGCATACAAAATGAAACTTGATGCTATAAAGCGACAAGGGGCGAGAACTGATTTAATAGAAAGTTCAACTTCTGTCCAAGTTGGACAGAAGTTAGCGGAAGCTAACAAAACATCACGACAACTTTTAGCTAATGAATCTTCAGACAGTTCATCACAAATCAGGAGATATATTCGCCTTAATGAACTGTCACCACCGCTTCAAAAACTAGTCGATGAGCAGAAAATGGGTCTTACTCCGGCGGTAGAAATATCATATCTCAAACCCGAAGAACAAGCTCTGCTTGTCGAGACGATAGAAAGCGAACAAGCCACTCCGTCAGTTGCACAAGCTAAACGTATGCGTGAATTAAGCAAACTTGGTAAATTAAACGAAGATAGGATGCTTGATATTATGATGGAACAAAAGAAACCACCGAGCAACAATATTGTTCTTCCCGCAGACAAAGTGAACCAATATTTTCCAAAGTCATATACAAACGAGCAGAAGGTAACAACTATTTTCCGGTTGCTCGATGTTTGGCAAAAACGTAAACAACAGAGTCAAAACAGATAAATCAGACGAACTTTTAATGCAAATTAAGGTTCGTCTTTTTTTATACCCAAAACACAGATGAAAGGAGGAATTCGATGTAATGCTTAACACTAATAACAGGTACTTTCAGGAAGATAATGAACTTTTGGGCGTTTTTATCACCCGAAAGAAACACAGTTACACAAGATACAAGGAGAATGTTGAAGCGGCTCTCGATTTTTTCGAGAACGATAAAATACAGAACCGCATTAAATATATGATTCGCACTTTCCCTGCATCATTATGGAATTCTGAAAAACACCGCAGAAATATGAGTGAGCTTGATTACCTTCTCGGTTTTCATCATAGCAGAAACACTCGACATTATTATGCTGCGATGTACCTGATGACGGTCAATGATGACCTTATTGAAAGAACTGCATATTGTTTTACCCGTGACGGTATTGATTTTTCAAAAGTCCATATTAAAGGAATATCAGTTCAGAACTATGACTTGCTTATGGCAGCAAGGCAGATTTACACCGGGAAAAGGTATATTTTCCAAAACGATTTAGGAAATCCCGAAATAATTGATGATGATGTATTCAGATTGATTATGAATGCCCACCTCATTATGCGAATGGGCATAAAAGTATTTGAAAAGTAAGGAGTTGAAAATGTTGAGTGAAAAACGAATTGTTGAGGGTTATGAAATAACCCAAACATTTGAAATCGGTAAAGCCGAGATTGTACTCGGCGAAAAGCCAAACGCACCCGACAATATGAATTATCTTGTTGC
>JAZSLR010000087.1:0-13968 GCA_045535475.1 Acutalibacteraceae bacterium
TCAACGATTGCATCGGATGCGCCGTCAATCATATACTCATAAAATTCGGGGTCAATGCTCCTTGTTTTTTCAATAAAAGGAAGGAATGAGAAGAGATTCTGGAACACGGTTTTGATAAGTGGTTCAAGACCGAAGCCCTGAGTATCTATAACTGTGTGGCAGTGTGTGCTGTTGATATTGATTGCAATAATATCGCTTTCAACGCCCTTATCCTTGAGTTTTTGTTCTGCTTCCGCACGGATTGTGCGAACATCCGCATTGCAGACGCCGATGCCGTCAATTGCCGCCATAATAACCGTGCCTCTGCCCGAATTATCGCTGATTGCTATTGCGTTTGCACCCTGATCATCATAAACTCCGTTGATTTTCTGGGTGAAATATCCGCCTGTGTAGTATTCCTTTGAACCGTCTTTAAGATTTTCGGGAACCATACTTGCCTTACCGAACCCAAGATGCCACTTTGCATTTTCGGCAGGTTCGTTAATGAAGATTTCTGTGCCTTCATAGAAGTTTTCGCTTTCATAATCCTCAACGGATACAAAATCCTTGGGGAAAAGTGCACCGAATCCCATAAAAACGGCATTAAGAAGTCCGTTTATTGCATTGGTGCAGAACATTATTCCGCTGTTATCCGCCGCGCCGTCATCTGCAGAAGCAAAAATCGGGCCGCTGATAAGCATGGAAACTGCAAGAATAACGGAAATAGCTTTTTTAAATGTGTTTTTCATGGTTTTCTCTCTCCTTAACAAGTTTCTCAACTGTTTTTTTGTATGAAATTCTGTCGCACAGACTTCTCAGAATATAATAAAGCTCATCGAATGCATATTTGTTATGAAAGTCTCCGATTTTTACGCTTATCGAATATGTTCTGTCAATAAATTTATCAAGAATTTTTTCGACGATGTTCCTGTTCATATGTTTTACCGCATAATCAGAAAACTTATAGTCAAATTCTCTTTTTTCAAGAGTATCGAATTGGATATTCCCCTTTGAGAATACTGATTTCTTTTTAACTGCGGTTGCGGCAAAAATCACAATTTCACCGTCAACTGGAAGCTTGATTTTTGTTCCGCCCTCGAGGGGTATTTCCGCATCGAAGATATAAAACTGCTTTGCGGTCATATTACGTTTTTTTGCATGGGTATGAGATAAAGCAATCGCCTGCGGAACAGATTTTATATAGCCCGTTTCACCGAGCATCATAAAATCCCATTGGCCGAGAGCCTCAAAGCAATCGGGCACGGTAACTTCTGCGATTTTGTTTCCGCATTCAAAGGTGATTTTCTTGTCACCGTTAAAGGATGCAACAAGCAGATGAACGCTTTCATACCCTTCGCCGACCTCAATTTCACCGCCATCACATACAATGCAGTTTTTTTCTTCTGCTGAAAATGAATACTCCACCCCTGCAAAAAGCAGCTTTTCCGGAAGAATTTCGCGAGGAATTGAAACTCCTTTTATGAGAGTTGATTTATGGCGGTTTGCGTCATCGGTTATGCCGATTGCATTGTAATTCAAAACAACTGCATCACCGCAATCAACTGTTTTCTTTTCTTTTTTGAATATCATAGCAAAGCTTCTGATTGAATTGTGACCGATATCAAACCGAAGTTTTCCGTCGGTTACTTCTGCTTTGCCGATAACGGCTTCGTCGCCTCTGATTTCGTATGCTTCGGATATCAATTCTGAAAATTCAACTTCAACTCCGCTTTGGTCAACGCCCGAGCACTCCGCAACACGAAGGATTATTTCATCCGAATGCTGTGCTTTTTTAACGGCAGTAATTCTGACAGCATCGTTATTCAGTTTTACAAAGGAATAATCTTTTCCGAGAGCACCCGGATGCTTTTCGGTGATAAAGGTATGCATCGGCTGACAAAAAGCATCCGCAAGGGCAGTAACGGTTTCGGGATTGCCCGAATGCCCCGCCACAGCAAATGAATAGCGGTTAAGACCCATGTCCATAACGTGCTGTGAGCATTCGTGGCGGTAATTCGCCATCGGCGTGTGAACAACGGTTAACCTTAACGTTGAGCCGTCGGGTTTATCCCAGCCGACTCTTGAATCGCTGAAAACCGAAACGCCGTAATCTCCGCTTTCGTCCGTGATATCCGCCCATTTCTGCGCAGGCACTTCGTAAAGCTTTTCTGTGTTTGTTCCCCTTTTGATACTGCCGATGCCGATATCATAATTTGCATTTTCATTTTCAGCGGTAAAAGTGAATTCAGCTTTCAGAAGGGACGCTTCCTCACGCCAATCCGTTTCGTTATAAACGGAAACGTAACTGCTTTCACAGTCAAGCGAAACAATCTGCGTAAATACGGATTTGCCTGCAATTTTTGTTATTTCAAGCGAGCAGACAGCCGCACCGCTATCTTTTATTTTAATTTCGGGATTACCGGCATACATATAAGGCTTTTCGCATATATCCTCATATTTTATTTCCCATGCAGGCCAATCAAAGCTGTGGGTATTATTGAATACTGCGAATCTTATCGGTCTTTTGAGAAGCTCTTTGCCAAGCTTTTTATCAAAAATACTGCAAACGTCACCGTTTTCATCGATCTTCACTGCAAGATTTTTGTTTTCAATGCTTTTTTGGGTTATCTTAAGCTCCGTTGAAAGCAAACTTTTTTCCGACGATTTACGCAAATCATAAACCGCAAGTCCACAGGAAGGAGCATCTGCAATAAACACAATTTCTCTTCTGTTATCACCGAATATCCGTGTCTGCGAGGGTACTTCCTCATTGTTTTTATCAAAAACTCGGAAATAATCCGAATCAGAATTAACGGTAACCCTTACTGCTTCTTTTCTCGTTGTTGAGGTTTGCAAAGGATTTGATACAACAACGGGTATCCCCTCCGCAAACGAGGTGTCAAGCTGCTCCGAAACCGATTTGCAGGCGGCAGTAAATTCCGCCGAAAAAGTGTTCATCGCCTGAACGTAATCGTTGTGGGTTCGCTTATAGCATTTTTCAAAAGAAGTTCCCGTTATATCATCGTGAAACTGATGGGCAATAACTTTTTTCCATGCGCTGTCAATGCCGTATTGAGGGTATTCCGAAAGTCCGTTAATGAATGCGGCGGAGGAAAATCTTTCGGCGGCATCGGCAAGAAGCTCGCACCTTCTGTTCCAGCGCTTTGTTACCGTTCTTGAGGTGTAACTGCCTGTGCCGTGTGCAGTAAGCAGAAATTCGCCGTCATAAACGGGCATTGATTTCTTCGTTTCTTCGGGCATGGCTTCAAGAATATCAAAGAATTCTTTTGTTGTTGCGGAATAAAATTCTGTTTCGGAATTATCATTGTTTCTCTGCGCATTCACGACATTCTTAACCGAGGATTTATGCGGTGAGCCGCCTCTGTCACCAATCCCGTGATACGCAAAGGTGAATTCAGGCAGATTATTCTTTTTGCTGTTTTCGAGCTTTTCAAGTATTCTGCGCGCCTTGCTCATTTTTCCGAATGCAGTTGTGTAGGAAAAAGGCATAAGAGATGCCCATATACCGTTACCGTCGGTGCCAATCCATTTTCCGTAATCAAACGGAATCTGAACCGAGCTTCCCCAGAAAAGCTTTCCCGTCGAAAAACCTGTCAGACCCGAATGGGCGGCAATGCTCGGCAATGCCTTGCCGAAGCCGAAACAGTCAGGAAGGAAAATATCGTTTGACTCAACACCGAATTCTTTTCTGAAAAATCCGTTTCCGTAAAGAATGTTGCGGATAAGAGCCTCGGGCGAGGGAATGTTCACGTCGCCGTTTTCATAACACGCACCACAGGGATTCCACCTGCCCTCTGCTATGTGTTTTTTCAGTTTTTCATATTCTTCGGGATAATATTCCCTGATAAGCTCATATCTGTAACTGCCCTCAAAATTGAATTTATATTCGGGATATTTTTCAAGCAGTTCAAAATTCTTTTTCAGCGTATCGGGAAGATACTCATCAATTGTCTGTTCAAATGTCCATAGCCACGATGTATCAAGATGCGCTGTGGCTATGGTATATATAGTTGGTTTTTTGTTTTTCATAGACTTATCTCACGCTGTCAAAAATTTCATAGAAGTTCGAGATAAATGCTGTTGCGGCACCCTTGCCATATGAGATAAGGCACCATGTATCGCTGTCATAGTCTTCTCTTTCCTCGTTATACTGGATGCCGGCAAGGCAGAAGTTGGCGGGGTTTGCAACGTAGCCTGCCGCGTCATTCATAAGGTCCATAACGATAATATCTTCGCCCGTATACTCTCTTACGGGGACAAGTTCAAAGCCTTCTGCACCCTTACCTCCGAAAACAAGCTCGCCAAAGGTTTCACCGGGGCTCATATAAACCTTCATTTCATCGCCGATTTCAAGATAACCCACTTCGGAAACGGTGTAGTATCTGCTGAAATTATCTTTGAGAATAAAGTTATCGGCAACGGAGGTTTTGCCCAGAAGAACAATAATGTTGTTTTCAATCTGCATGGTGAACTGCTTATGTTTTATGTTAAGAACAGGCTTAACTTCTTTTGCGGGAACGGTTTCAAGACCTTCATACCATACTGTGTATCTGCCCTGACCCTTATATTTTGCAATATCAAGTCTGTCCCCGGTCTCTTCGTTAAGCTTTATTCTTTCTTCCTCGGTCATATTCATTCCGAGAAGGATATAGGCCATTTCATAGCCGTAACGGACCGACGTATAATGTGCATTGCCGGGGAATTCGTCAACACCGTCGCCTGTGTTATATCTTCCTGAGGTGACTGTTGAAACGTTCCCCTGAAGGAAAATGAAGTTGTATCCCGCATCATTCATTACCATCTCTGCACTCCAGATGAAGTCGGGAGAGAATTTTTTATCAAAGGAGAGCTTCTTTTCGGGATCTGCGTTTGCCCAGTCGTAGCTTGCGGATTCGGGGTGGCAGCCGAAGGTCGCAATGATTGTGGGAGTTTTATCTGCATCCGAAGGCTTGAATTCGAGCTTATAAATGTTGGGGTCAAGAGAAATGGGTGCAGTCCTGTCGATAAAATAATCCCCTGCTTCGATTTCCGAATAGTAGAGCTTACCCTCCGTCATATCTGCAAGTGCATCCTCAACGGCTTTCTTTGAACCGTTGACAACAGATTCAATAAATGAACGCTCAACGCCGTATTTCACGTTGCGTGTAATCTTGCTGAATGAGTTGTTGATGATGCAGCCGATGGGGTCGGTCCATACACCCTGCGAATCGATACCCGTATGTATATGAGTGCAGGAAACATTGATGCTGACAATGTTATATTCTTTTGCAAGGTCTTTGAGACCCTCGCGCACCTGTCTTACGTCTGCATTGGCAAAGCCTATTGCATCAAGTGCAATAAACACAACGTTACCTCTGCCCGAGCCGTCATTCATAACAACAGCCCTTACCATAAGGTCTTCCTCATTTCCGTCCTCATCGGTATACATTTCGTTGCCGAAAATATAGGGGACATACGCACCCTTGGCATACTTTTTTTCACCGAAATCAGAAGGAAGTACGGAAGCCTTACCGTAGCCGAGACTCCACACTTTTTTACCCTGAGGCTCATCAATGAAGGTTTCTGTTCCTTCATAAAAATTATCATATTCATCAATATCAAACTTCTCATAATCGGCAACCGCCGCCGAATCGGGAATAATCAATTTAAGCACGGTGCCGAGAAAATCGTTTATGACAAAATTGCTAAGACCGTTGACAAATCTGCCAAATCTGATTTTTGAATCTGTTTCGTCATTTGACTGAGCATCAGTAACATAATCCATAACGGAATCATAGCTTGTCTGACTATCTGCCGCCGCATAAACCGAAGGCATCATAATGCAGATAACCAACAAAAGCGAAATAACCGTCATAAGCATTTTCTTCATAAATCAAAACCTCTTTCCGTAACAAAGTGCTGTTGTTATTTCAATATTAACATCATCATAATAGAAAGTAAATAATTTTTTGTGCAATATTTCAACGCATCTGTTGCAAAAACGGTCTTTATCCCCCGTCAGAACCGTTTTTTCACACTTGAACGCACAAAAAAGAAACAGACAACATCTTAAAAATGTTGCCTGCTGAACATTTATCTCATGTCAGATAAATCCGTGTAGTCTGTGCTATATCTCAAATCTTCAATTTGTTACGGAATTTTTTCCTTATTAAACTATTAAATCCATTGAAATAAAATGCTTATACTGCAAGAACTGCTTCGTATGTAATCTCTTTGCTGTGACCGTCAAGCCAACGGTATTCACGGGTGAATTTCATAGTTCGTACGGGACAATCATTCTTGACCATCTGACCGCCTACAGAGCCTGCCTCACGAGATGTGAGGTGACCGTTGTAACCCTGCTTGAGGTTTACGCCGACTTCGCTTGCAGCTTCCATCTTGAATCTGTCAAGTGCCTCGCGTGCCTCGGGGACCATACTCTTAGAGTTGCTCTTTGCCATTTCGTATACACTCCTTTGCAAAAAAACTTTTTGCGTTTGCCTTATTATTGTTGCAATCCATTCGGGGTTTATTAATGACAATTTTTTGAAAGTTTTGATCTATAGATATCCTGCATTACGGCAGAAATATCAGACCTATAATGCAGAGAGGTGTTCGAGCAACCATAATGGATATAACAACTGCCATCGGTATATCCGCTGAAAAACGCTCTTCCAAATCACAACATATTTTTTTGAAAAATCATGCGAAAAAGTTTGATTTTTTAAAAATTCATGCTATAATACCTAAAAATAAATACGGCTATGAACGACACACGTTGCACCTTTGAGTGCGTAAATCTGATTATGGTACACAGATTTACAGGTGTGTCTTTTTTTATGCCGAAAAGGAGAGTTTATCATGCCCAGAAACCAATTTCAAAGAATGGTGTTCGCGTTTATTACTGTTGTAATCACCGTTCACGCTTACGTATTTTACAGCCTTTATGTTATTCATGGCAATATGTTTATGCAGATTACGGGCGAATCCGGTGTGCTTGCCGCTATCAACAAAATGGGCGGTGTTCCCGTTTTCGGAAAAACCGTTCCGATCTGGGCGGTTGTACTTATTGAGTTTGTACTTGCCTACGCTCTCGAAAATCTTTTGGGTTCTCCCCTTTCGTTCAAACTTGCCAGCAAGAATTTTGACCCCCGTACCACTCATCCCGTGCTTTTTGAATCTGCAATCATCTGCGCAACGGTAGGTATTATGTGTCCCGTCATGAGTTTCATCGCCGCTTTTCTTTATTACAATTACCAGGCAGGATTCAATATGTGGACTTTACTTGCAGACTGGCTTAAACTTGTATGCTTTAACTTCCCGTTTGCATTCTTTACTCAACTTTTCTTTATTCAGCCTTTGGTAAGAACCATATTCAAAACTCTTTTTGCAAAGGATATCAAAAGCCGCAAAAATCACGAAGAAAAAGATAAAATAACCAATTGATTTTCAAATAACAGTTCACAGACAAAAGGAGCTGCCTCACTTCATTCGTGAGACAGCCCTTTGTGGTTATTTTCACAAAAACCAAGTACAATAAACCTCATATAAAATATGAAAAGTTACTATTGAAAAAAGCAAACCAAGTGCTATAATAACCTTAAAATCATAAATAAGTCGGTGATTATATGATTGCAAATATTATCGGCGCTGTTATTGCGGCGGCGGTCGGCCTTTTGATAGCCTTTGCAAACTATATTTTCTCAAAAAAAGTGCTTTTAAAATCTCCCGAAAAATACTCGGGCTCATTTGTTATCCGTCAGATTCTGCAGGTGGCATATCTTGTTTTGGTATATTTCATCGGTTCAAAAACACAGATTGCTGACCTTGCATATCTTCTTGTTGGTGCGGTAGCAGGAATGACGGTGCCTATGTTTTTCTTCACAAAGAAACTTTTATTGCTTAATGACACGATAAAAACAAAGAAAACAGAAAAGGAGGATAAGACCGATGGGTGAAAAATCAGAGGTTATTATCAGTCTTTTCGGGATTCTTGATGTAACCGGCGAGGTTATCACAATGTGGATAATGCTTTTGATTATCGCATTGCTTTCGCTGGTTGTGAAAAAGAATCTCAAAGAAAGGCCCGGAAAATTTCAGAACATAATTGAAACCGGTATTGAATATCTTGACAATTTCTTTTCTGATATTCTCGGCAAAAAGAAATCAAGAAAATATTTTACTTTTCTTGCATCTCTCTTTATTTTTATTATTTTCTCGAACTACTCGGGATTGATTCCCGGAGTGGGTCTGACAGATTATGTAAAAGCCCCGACGGCATCGCTTTCGGTTACGGCGGCGCTCGGTGTTGTTACATTCCTGTTTTTACAGATTTCAGGTATAAGACACAACGCAAAGCATTATTTTAAACATTTTGTTAAACCGATGTTCTTTATGTTGCCGCTTCTTGTGCTTGATGAAATAATCAAGCCGGCATCTCTTGCGCTGAGACTTTACGGCAACATTTTCGGCGAAGAAACTGTTACAGAGGAACTTTACCATATCTTCCCCATTGGTGCTCCGGTGGTAATGATGGTGCTTTCTCTGCTCTTCTGCGCTTTGCAGGCAATGGTATTCACAATGCTCGTTTCAATTTATCTTGACGAGGTTACAGAATAAAAATTTTTATATCTAAGGAGTAATTAATATGACTAATTCATCAATCATCGCAATCGCAGCGGCAATCGCAATCGCAATCAGCACACTCGGTCCCTCAATCGGTCAGGGTATAACAGCAAAAGCAGCAATGGAAAGCATTGCCCGTCAGCCTGACGCTGCAAAGGATATCCGTTCAACACTCATCATTTCTCTTGCACTTATGGAAGCGCTCACAATTTACGGACTTCTTATCGCATTTATGCTTATTTCAAAAATCTGAGGAGTAAATTATGAATATTCAGCCATCCGTTATGGTCTGGACTGTAATTTGTTTTTTGATTCTTACGGTAATACTCAAGAACCTGCTTTTCACTCCGCTTCTTAAAATAATGGACAGCCGCCGCGAAAAAATACAGGCTGCCTCAAAGAAGAAAGAAGATATTGAAAAGTGTATTCTTGAGCATAAAAATCAGGCAGAAAAAGAAAAAACTCTGGCGGAAGAAAAAGCCAGAAAAGAAACAAAACAAAAACTTGAGCAATTACAACTTCAGAGCAAAAAAGAAATTGAAACCGCACAAAGACAATGCATTGCCGATGTTCAGAAATACAGAGAAGGCATTACTGACGAACACGACAAAATCGTTTATTCCGTTGCTCCGAAAATGGAGACAGCGGCGGCTTTGTTTGCGAAAAATATTATCTCGCATAGGATATGATGTGTTATGCAAATACAATATGTAATAATTAATTTTATTATTCTTCTTGTTATTCTGGTTCTTGCAGGCAGAAAAACCGTAAAGCGCATATTCGGCGGCCGACTTGAAAAGATTAACAAGGAACTTGATGAAGCAGAAGAAATCGAAAGGCTTGAAATGCCCGTTTTTGAATCAGTTTCCGAAGAATCTTCCGAAGATGTTCTCGACGAAGAAATTCTGAAGATAAAAACACAAACGGAAGAAAAAATTGCTTCAATAAATGCTTTCGGTGAAAGAGAATACAGCGAAATCCACCGTCAGATGATCGAGGATGCGCGAAAAGAACTCTTCTCCGTTATGAAAGAAAATGTAATCAAACTTTTCTCCTATGAAAAATATGCAAATGAAATAAAATCCCTCGACAGTCAGGTAATCGATACCATACTTTCGGAAATTTGCCTCACCCCCGGCGACATGGCTTATCTCAAGCACCATGACGTTCTTTATGTTACCCTCACATCAGCATTCCCCCTTGAAAAAGAGATTGTTGAAAAGGTTGATAAGGCAACAACGGAACTTCTTGAAAGCGTGGGAGGGAAAACGTCTCTTTGGGTGCTTGAAGATTCCTCTCTTATAGGCGGTCTTAAACTTCGTATAGGCGATACCGTTTATGACGGTACGGTAAGTGAAGAACTTTATCACTTTGAAAAAAATATGAACCATGAGCCGATTATGGATGACGATACCGTAGGACTTCTCATCCAGGAATTCACGCAGAAAGCCGAAGAATTCAGACCGCAGATTCATAAATATCAGTTGGGCCGTGTTATGACGGTTTCGGACGGCATTTGCTGGATGGACGGTCTTGCCGATATTATGTACGGCGAAGTTGTTGAATTTGAATGCGGTGAAACGGGAATGGTTCTCGATATTCAGCAGAACAGAATCGGCTGTGTTATTTTCGGCGAATTTTCCAATATCGAATCGGGCAGCCGTGTAAGAAGAGTCGGCACAATAGCATCCGTTCCCGTCGGCGAATGCCTTCTGGGCAGAGTTGTTGATGCTCTCGGCAATCCCATTGATGCAATGGGCTATCTTCCTTATAAAAGCACAAGACCCATTGAATATAAAGCGCCCTCAATCCTTGACCGTTCTCCCGTAAACTCACCCTTGCATACCGGTATAAAGGCGATTGATGCTCTTGTTCCTATCGGTAAGGGACAGAGAGAACTCATCATCGGCGACAGACAGACGGGTAAAACCGCCATTGCCGTTGATACAATTATCAACCAGAAGGGCAAAAACACAATCTGCATTTACGTTGCAATCGGTCAGAAGGAAACTCTCGTTGCTGAAATCAAAGAAAAACTTCAGTCAAAGGGAGCGATGGAATATACAACCATTATTGCAGTGCCTGCTTCTTCCTCGGCAGCGCTTCAGTACATTGCACCTTTTTCGGGTTCGGCAATGGCTGAACACTTTATGTATGAAGGAAAAGATGTACTCATAGTCTATGACGACCTTTCAAAGCACGCCGTTGCTTACCGCGAACTTTCGCTTCTGCTTCACCGTCCGTCAGGCCGTGAGGCATATCCCGGCGATATATTCTATCTTCATTCAAGACTTCTCGAGAGAGCGGCTCATCTTTCCGATGAACTCGGCGGCGGTTCAATCACCGCTCTTCCCATAGTTGAGACCCTTGCAGGTGATATATCCGCATATATTCCCACTAATGTTATTTCAATCACCGACGGACAGATTTTCCTTGATGCAGAGCTTTTCAATGAAGGTCAGAGACCTGCCGTAAATGTCGGCCTTTCGGTTTCCCGAGTCGGCGGTGCAGCGCAGAAACCCGTTATGAAAAAGATTTCCGCAAGTCTTCGCACAAGACTTGCTCAGTACAGAGAACTTGCCGAATTCATGCAGTTCGGTTCTGATATTGACGACGCAACAAAAGCAACTCTCGATTCGGGCAAACGCCTCACAGAGGCTCTCAAGCAAGGAAGATATGCCCCTGTTGCGGATGAACTGCAAGCCGTTCTTATCTATGCCGTCAGCGAAGGATACACAAAGAATATTGCCGTTGAAGATATGGAAAGATTTGAAAAAGAACTTTTCCGCTTCTTTGAGAGCGAAAAGGAATCTGTTCTTTTTAAAATCAAGAACTCAAAAAAATTGGATGATACCCTCAGGCAGGAACTTGATAAAGTTATTGCTGAATTCACCGAGAGGTTCTGATTATGCCCACGATACAAAATCTTAAAAAGAAACTGCAGGTAATTCTTTCAACACAAAAACTTACCCAGGCAATGAAAACGGCTTCTACGGTCAAATATTCAAAACTTTCCGCTCTCTATTCGGATTATGAAAAATACGAAGAACAATGCAACCGTATGTACCGTAATTACCGCAAGGATTTCAACTCTGTTTTTTCGGTTGAAAATCCCGACGCGCCGATTTTATACATTGTTATGACTTCAAACAAAGGAATGTGCGGAAGTTTCAATACAGAACTCATCTCGTTTTTTGAGAATATTTTTCGCAAACAAGAAACCGAGCCCATTATTCTTTGCTGCGGTAAAAAAGGTAAGGACTATCTTGACAGCAAAAAAATTCCTTACAGCAAATCATATATTTTTTCCGATATACCGTCATATCAGGATGCGTGCGGACTTTTTGACAATATCAGGAAACTGATGGAAAACGGAAAAATATCTTCAGTGAAAATCATATATTCTCAATATCAGAACATGATGAAGCAAAGCCCCGTATGCGAGGATTTGTTTACACCTGATAAAGAATCGGCAGAATGCGAAGAGCCTTTGTTTGTTCCCGATAAGCAAACTGTTATAAGCCAAACTGCCGAAAAAATCCTGATTTCAATTCTTTATAAAAAAATACTTGAAACCGCACTCGGTGCTCAGGCAGCAACGCTGACAACAATGCGCAGTGCATACGATACCGCGTGCGAATACAGCGCTCAACTTGAAACGGAAATAAACCGCAAGCGTCAGAGTCAGGTTACCGCCGATGTTTTTGAAGTTTCGGCAGATTATTCAAAGGAAGGGGAAGTGTAATTTATGGCAAAAGGTTCTGTGGGAATGGTGCAGAGAATAACAGGTCCCGTTGTCGATATTCTTTTCGATATAAATGAAATTCCCGATATTTTTAACGAAGTTAACGTTCAGGTAAACGACGAATTATATACCCTTGAGGTTTCACAGCATCTCGGAAACGGTGAGGTAAGATGCATATCAATGAACCCCACCGACGGTATGTCAAGAGGCATGAAAGCAACCGACACGGGAGAACCCATCAAAATCAGTGTCGGCGTTGAAACTCTCGGAAGAATGGTCAATGTTACGGGAAAACCTATTGACCGCGGCGAGCCGATAAAAACAGAAGAACAGTGGCCGATTCATCATCCCGCTCCGTCTTTTGCAGAGATTGTTTCGTCCAACGATATACTCGAAACCGGCATAAAGGTTATCGACCTCATGACCCCCTATATAAAAGGCGGAAAAATCGGTCTTTTCGGCGGTGCCGGTGTCGGAAAAACAGTTCTCATCATGGAACTTATCCGTAACGTTGCTTTTGAACACGACGGCTACTCTGTTTTTGCAGGTGTCGGTGAGCGTTCAAGAGAGGGCAATGATCTTTGGAACGAAATGAATCAGTCGGGAGTTATTGATAAAACGGCCCTCGTTTTCGGTCAGATGAACGAAACTGCCGGTGCAAGACTCCGTGTTCCCCTTGTGGGACTTACAATGGCTGAATATTTCCGCGAAAAATCACACAAAGATGTTCTTCTTTTTATTGATAATATTTTCCGTTTCACTCAGGCAGGCAGTGAGGTTTCGGCGCTTCTGGGCAGAATGCCGTCAGCCGTCGGTTACCAGCCTACCCTCGCCTCTGAAATGGGCAAATTGCAGGAAAGAATTGTTTCAACGGGTAACGGTTCAATAACATCCGTTCAGGCTGTTTATGTGCCTGCCGATGACCTTACAGACCCTGCTCCCGCAACAACATTCTCGCATCTTGATGCAACCACCGTTCTCTCAAGAAAAATTGTTGAACTCGGTATCTATCCTGCAGTTAACCCTCTTGAATCATCATCAAGAGCGCTTTCTCCCGATTTTGTCGGTGAAAGGCACTATAAAGTTGCAAAAGAAACTCAACGAGTGTTGCAGAAATACGCGGAACTTCAGGATATAATCGCAATTCTCGGTATGGACGAACTTTCGGCAGAAGATAAACAAACAGTAAAAAGAGCCAGAAGAATTCAACGCTTTATGAGTCAGCCGTTCCATGTTGCGGAAGGTTTTACGGGTCAGGCAGGTATATATGTACCGCTTGAAAAAACTGTTGACAGCGTTGA
The DNA here is from genome assembly GCA_045535475.1 of Acutalibacteraceae bacterium. Classification (GTDB taxonomy): domain Bacteria; phylum Bacillota; class Clostridia; order Oscillospirales; family Acutalibacteraceae; genus CAG-177. The sequence goes on from JAZSLR010000087.1 coordinate 13,651, forward strand.
AAGCATTCTTTCAGGTGAACTCGATATGATTCCCGAGCAGTATTTCCTTATGTCAGGAACAGCCGATGACGTATATTCCGCTTATAAGAAGGAAAACGGGTGACGGATATGAAAGATGTTCTTACCGTTAAAATTTTCACCGTCGGGCATCGGATCCCCGATATGGAATGCGACAGCGTACGTTTGCCGATTTCAGATAATGTGAAAGGTGAATTTTCAGGCTCTTACGGAATAAGAAAAGGTCACGCAAATGCAGTGTTTTCTCTTAAAGCAGGAAAAATAAAATTAACTGCGAACGAAAAAACTGTTTTTGAAGCA
>JAZSLR010000109.1:0-41994 GCA_045535475.1 Acutalibacteraceae bacterium
TTTTTCTATTGTAATTTGCATTGATACCCCTTATAATATACGGTAGAATAATGTTGTGCACAACACTTCAGCGTTGTGTGATTTTTAGGAGGAACTCAGTTGAAACTTTTTTTAGGTAACGAAGCGGTCGCGAGAGGTCTTTATGAAGCAGGCTGCCGTGTAGTTTCAAGCTATCCCGGCACTCCCAGCACAGAGGTAACGGAGTTTGCCGCAACATATGATGAAATCTTTTCCGAATGGGCACCCAACGAAAAGGTTGCTTGCGAAGTTGCTTTCGGTGCAAGCGTAGCAGGTGCACGTTCATTCTGCGCAATGAAGCACGTCGGTCTTAACGTAGCGGCAGACCCTCTTTTCACCGCATCATATACAGGTGTCAATGCAGGTATGGTTATTCTTGTTGCAGACGATCCCGGAATGCACTCATCACAGAATGAGCAGGATTCAAGGCACTATGCTCTCGGCTCAAAAACAATGATGCTCGAGCCTTCGGATTCCGCTGAATGCCTTGATTTCACAAAGAGGGCGTTCGACCTTTCGGAGAAATTCGATACCCCCGTTATTATCAGACTCACAACGAGAGTTGCTCATTCAAGAAGCGTTGCTCCCGTTTCGGAAAGAGTTGATAACGGTCTTAAGGAATATACAAAGAACCCGCAGAAATATGTTATGGTTCCCGCAAACGCAAAGGTAAAACACGTTGCCGTTGAGCAGAGAGTTCTTGACCAGACAGCGTACTGCGAAAAGGAAGCCGTTGAAAACGGTCTCAACAAGGTTGAATATAACAGCAAAAAAATCGGCGTAATCACTTCGGGCATCTGCTATCAGTACGCAAAAGAGGCTCTCGGTGAAAACGCATCATATCTCAAGCTCGGCTGTGTATATCCGCTTCCCGTTCAGCTTATCAAGGATTTTGCCGCTGAATGTGAAAAGGTTTATGTTCTTGAAGAGCTTGACGATTATATCGAAACCCATTGCCGCAAGAACGGAATTGACGTTATCGGTAAGGAAGCATTCACCCTTCAGGGTGAATATTCACAGAGCCTTATTGCAAAGGTTATTCTCGGCAAAGAGACCGAAAGCCTCAAGGCAGATGTGAACATAGTTCCCAGACCTCCCGTGCTTTGCGCAGGCTGTCCCCACAGAGGACTTTTCTATGCACTCAAGCAGCTTAACGTTACCGTCAGCGGTGATATCGGATGCTACACTCTCGGATCGGCTCAGCCTCTCGGCATGATTGATACCGTTCTTTGTATGGGTGCATCGGTTTCCGCTCTTCACGGAAGAAATGCCGCAAACCCCGAAAATGCAAAGAAGAGCGTTGCCGTTATCGGCGACTCAACCTTCATTCATTCGGGTGTAACCGGACTTATTAACATAGCATATAATGCAACCGATTCGGTTGTTATTATTCTTGATAACTCAATCACGGGTATGACCGGCCATCAGCAGAATCCCACAACCGGCAAGAACATCAAGGGCGAGCCTGCAAATGCAGTAAGCCTTGAAAAGCTTGCCAATGCAGTGGGAATCGAAACGGTTATCGTAGTTGACCCCTATAACCTTACTGAAACAAAAGAGGGCATCAAAAAGGCCCTTGAAGCTGACGGTCCCGCAGTTGTTATTTCAAGAAGACCCTGCGCTCTTCTCAAAACAGTCAAGCACAATCCGCCCCTTAAGGTTAATGCCGAAAAGTGCAGATCCTGCAAGATGTGTATGAAGATAGGCTGCCCTGCCATCAGTATGAAGGACGGCAAGGCTCATATTGACTTCACACAGTGTCTCGGATGCAAGGTTTGCAGTCAGCTTTGCAAATTCGATGCAATCGAAGAATAAAAGGGGAGGAGAGATACTATGAACAAATCAATTATGATAGTCGGTGTCGGCGGTCAGGGTACTCTGCTCGCAAGCCGTATTCTCGGTGCTGCTCTTCTCGACTGCGGCTATGACGTCAAGGTTTCCGAAGTTCACGGAATGAGCCAGAGAGGCGGTTCTGTTGTAACATATGTACGCTACGGTGAAAATGTTGCATCACCCATCATCGAAAAAGGTGAAGCAGATATTGTTCTTGCTTTTGAACAGCTTGAAGCGGCAAGATGGATTGAATATCTTAAGCCCGACGGCAAGCTTATCGTAAATACCCAGCAGATTGACCCTATGCCCGTTGTTATGGGTGCGGCTGAATATCCCGAAGGCATTATTGCCGCTCTCAAGGCTGCAGGTGCTGACGTTGAAGAAATTGACGCCCTTCCCATGGCTGTTGAAGCGGGTACGGCAAAGGCTGTCAACGTTGTTCTTATCGGAGCAATGGCAAAAAATATGCAGGCAGTTTCCAAAGAAAAGTGGATTGATGCTCTCAAAGCGAGCGTTCCTCCCAAATTCCTTGAACTCAATCTCAAGGCATTTGAAATGGGATACAGCATCTAAAAAATGAAAAAAGGGAAGTGTTACAAATGAGCAAGTATTTTCAGCCTGAAATCGAAACCGCATCGGTTGAAGAAATAAAGGCTATCCAGAGTGAAAAACTCGTAAAACAGGTTAAACACGTTTACGAAAACGTTAAGTATTACCGTGATTTGATGGATGAAAAGGGCGTTACACCCGATGATATTAAGTCCATCGATGATTTGCATAAGCTTCCGTTCCTTACCAAGGCAGACCTCAGAGATGCATATCCCTACGGACTTCTCGGAACCGACCTTAAGGATTGCGTAAGAATCCAGTCCACCAGCGGTACAACCGGACGCCGTGTTGTTGCATTCTACACACAGAATGATATTAATCTTTGGGAAGATTGCTGTGCACGTGCCATTGTTGCTGCAGGCGGCACAGACGGCGATGTTTGTCAGGTTGCTTACGGCTACGGTCTTTTCACCGGCGGTGCAGGTCTTCACGGCGGTTCACACAAGGTTGGCTGTCTGACTCTCCCGATGTCATCGGGTAACACTGAGCGTCAGATTCAGTTTATGCAGGATCTTCACTCAACAATCATCTGCTGCACACCCTCATATGCAGCTTATATCGGTGAAACCCTCAAGGAAATGGGTCTTACTCCGGATGATATTGATCTTAAAGCAGGTATTTTCGGTGCAGAGCCCTGGACCGAAGAAATGCGCCGCGATATTGAAAAGTCACTCGGTATCAAGGCATACGATATCTACGGCCTTACCGAAACCAGCGGACCGGGTGTGTCATTCGAATGCGAAGAGCAGACCGGTATGCACATCAATGAAGACCACTTCCTTGCAGAAATCATCGACCCCGAAACCGGTGAGGTTCTTCCTGAAGGTTCAAAGGGCGAGCTTGTGTTCACAAGCCTTGATAAGGAAGCATTTCCCCTTCTCAGATACCGCACAAGAGATATCTGTGTTCTTTCAAGAAAGAAGTGCTCCTGCGGACGTACATTCATTAAGATGACTAAGCCTATGGGCAGAAGCGATGATATGCTCATCATCCGCGGCGTTAACGTATTCCCCTCACAGATTGAAACCGTTCTCATTAAAGAAGGTTATACTTCCAACTATCTTATCGAAGTTGACAGAGAACGCAATACAGACACTCTCGACATTTATGTTGAGCTTACTCCCGAGCAGTTCTCGGATACCGTCAAGGAAATTTCCGCAAGGGAAAAGTCACTTGCAAACGCTATCAAGATTATGCTTGGTATCAACCCGAAAGTTCATCTTGTTGCTCCCAAAACCATCACAAGAAGTGAAGGCAAGGCAGTAAGAGTTATCGACAAGAGAAAGCTTCACGACTGATATTGAAAGGAGAATAATAATGGCTGTAAAACAGATTTCCGTATTCATTCAGAATAAAAAAGGCAGACTTGCAAAGGTTTCACGTCTTCTTGCGGATAACGATATTTATATCAGAGCACTTTCAATTGCAGACACACAGGATTTCGGCATTCTCCGTCTTATCTGTGAAGATGTTGATAAGGTTAATTCCGTTCTTAAAGATGGCGGATATCTTACAACAATCACCGATGTTCTTGTTGCAAAGGTTAAAGACGATGCGGGTGCTCTTGCAATAATCGCAGAAGCGCTCCGCGATGCAGATATTTCTATTGAATATGTCTATGAGCTTGCAACAATCGATAATATTGTTTATCTTGTTGTACGTGTTGACGATAATAAAGCTGCTGCTGCCGCACTTGCAGGCGCAGGCATCAGAACTGCATCCGAAGAAGAAATCTTCAAACTGTAAAAAGCACAATAAAAAACTCCCTGCGGTTAGTTCCGCAGGGAGTTTTCTTATATCCACTTATATAATTCTGAATGTCTTGACCTCGAAGGGCTTGATTGTGAATTCAAATTCATTGCTGTCAGCGGCAATTTCAGCCTTGTCCTCTTCAATCATATTGCATTCATAAACCTTTTCGAATCCGAAACTCCAGTTGAGTGTAATATTTCCTCTCTTCTGTTCTTCTTCAACAACACGGATAATATAACCTCTGCCGTCCTGAGCCTTCTTGATTGCGTCGATAACAGCGTTCTTTTCGCTGAGAGTCACAAACGAACCGTCGGCGATATTTCCTTCAACAGCATCCGCATTGTAAACCGCAACGGGAGGAACGTTGAACGCGAGGGCGGTCTGAACGGTATCGTTTCTCCAGTCCTCTGCGTGAGGATGGAAAGCATACTTGAAGGTGTTGATACCGTGGTCGCCCGTTCTGTCGGGACAGGTGGGTGCACGCATAAGAGTGATTCTCATATGGCTGTTGTGTATATCGTAGCCGTACTTGCAGTCGTTGATGATACTGCAGCCGTAGCCGCCTTCGGAAAGGTCAGCCCACTTGTGAGCGGCAACCTCAAATCTTGTGAGGTCATAGAGAGTGTTCCAGTGTGTCGGACGCTTGGTTGCACCGTGAGCGATGTCGTAGGTTGCATCGGTGTCAATAACAGCAACGTCGAATCCTGCTTTGAGCACCTTGTCACTTTCGTGCCAGTCAACTGTTGTGTCAAATACAACGCTTTCGCCGTTCTGGTAAAGAATTACATCCTGGGTGATGGTTGATTTGTTGAATTTATAAATAACTCTGATAACGCCTCTTACGGCATTGCATTCAACAACCTCAATGCTGTCTGCCTTGAGCTCCCACATCTTTTTCTGGTAGTTAAGTTCAAGGTTCCAGGCGGTTTCGTGAACGCACTTATCGAGCGATATGGTGAGAATATTTCCTCTGCCGTCAAGGCTTTCACGCTTGTTGAGCTTATCGTAAATGCTTGTGATGATTCCGTTTTCATCGAGTTCAACTTTGAGAACTGCATTTTCAAGAAGGTTTGTTTCAGCTTCAACGGGAGAATAGATGCATTCACCCTCTTTAAGAACGAAGGTCTTGCAGCTCATTGCTTCAAGCTCATCGGGAAGGAAGATGAACTTATCGCCGACATAAGCGCAGGGGAGTGAAAGACCGTCTGCGGTTGCTATATACATTCCCTCGGGAACACCTTCAACTTCGATGGGCTCGTAGCTGTTAACGCTTGTGAGATTCCATACGGTGATGCTGTTTTTGTCTGCTGTAACAGCGCCCGAAAGAGCCTTGAGTGCGCCGTTATAGATGTCTTCACCGATTTTATTCATTACGGCATAATCCTTGCGGCAGTCCTCAAATACTTCGTGGATTGAAGAGCCTGGAAGAATATCGTGGAACTGGTTGGTCATAAGAATTCTCCAGCCCTTTTCAATTTCATCCTTCGGATATTCCTTTCCGAGAAGCTTTTCTGCGAATACGCTTAGCATTTCACCTCTTGTGAAAAGATATTCGCCCTTGCGGTTGTTCTTCTTGACAAATGCCTGGCTTGTGAATGTACCTCTGTGGTTTTCATAGAACATTTCGCCGTTCCATACGGGAAGTTCATCTTCGTGACCTCTGAAGGTTTCGAAGAAATCGTCAACGTGGCCGATTTCCGTTTTGGGCAGACCGGGGAAATTCTGAAGGCGTCTGCCTCTTTCAAGCATTGCTCTTGTCGGTCCGCCGCCGCCGTCGCCGTAGCCGTACATACTCATTGCGGCATTGAGCTCGTTTTTGTTGTTGCACTCTTCGTCAACGGTCATAATCTCGTCAACATTGTAATTGCAGTTGTAAGCGGGGCGCATAAGATGAGCATATACTCTGTCACCGTTGTTACCCTGCCACATAAACATACTGTAGGGGAATTTTGTTGTGTCGTTATAAGAAAGCTTTGATGTGATGAAGTTTTCCATTCCGCAGCCGTTGATAATCTGAGGAAGTGCCCAGGTGAATCCGAAGCAGTCTGGAAGCCAGTAGGTCTTTGAAACCTTGCCGAATTCCTTCTTGAAGAATTCCGTGCCGTAAAGCACCTGACGGATAAGAGCTTCGCCCGATGCGATGTTGGTATCGGCTTCAACCCATACGTTACCGCAGATATCCCACTGACCTGCCGCAACCTTCTCCTTAATCTTTTCATAGATTTCGGGGTAGTGATCTTTCATCATCTGATAGAGCACTGCCTGACTCTGACCGAAGGTCATTTCGGGATAAACGTCCATAAGGGATGTAACATTCATAAATGTTCTTGCACTCTTGCGGATGCTTTCCTGAATTCTCCAGAGCCACGCAACGTCAATGTGGCTGTGACCTGTGAGGATAACCTTGCTCTGAGCCGACCAATCAATTGAAGCGATTTTTGAAAGATAGAATTTTCTTGCCTCTACGATTGAGGCTCTTACTCTTGCTTCGTCAAAATCGTAGTCAGCCATATGCATACTGTCATCAACAGCGGCATAAACCTTTGCTTTTATGTGTTCGTCTTTTATGTATTCAAGTGCCTGGAAAGCAACCTCAAGGTCGAGGTAATAGCCTTCGCATTCGGCATCTGCAACGTAAATGCAGGTTTCACCGAAACGGCATTCCATATATTTTGCACCGTCCATAGCGGCGTCGCAGAAGCACATTGAATCAAGAGTTGCTTCGATTTCAAATTCAAGAACCTCGCCCGCCTTGTGAACGCCGAGAGCAACCTCTGTTCTGTCGGGAATGCTTTCTCTTGATGCACAGCCCGAAATAAAGTGACCGTTGCATTTTACAAGTGCTTCGCCGCCGACGGCAAACTTTGCTCTGAGTTCAAGACCGTCCATCTCTTCGGGAACGGTTATGCTTGCCTTGAAGAAATGAGCGGAGTCATATGCGGCATACCAGATGTCGCCGCTTTTGATTTCGCCCTTGAAATCTTCCATTTCATATTTGTCGCCGAGGAACATACCTCTTGTGTATTCCCAGACGTCGATGTTCTTTTTGTAAAGAATGCAGTAATTCTTAAGCTGTTTATACATATCATCCTTGAGAATCTGCGGTTTTATAGTGTGCATAGGCACCCTCCTTTAGCTGAATAAAGCGTTAAAAATATATTACCAAATAAAAATAAAAAAATCAATATAATAAAGTCAAATTTTGTATCTTTCAATTGTGGCAATAACGGTGTCAAGAAATGCGCTTTCACCGAATGTGTTGAATTTTAAAAACATAGCCTGACTGCCGCCCGAAGTGATTACCGATATAAATACTCTGTCGCCGGCTTTTAAAAGAGTAACGTTCATACTTACTCTGTTACCCCCTGAATAGCTGTAGCGCTCATAAACACGGACTGCACAGACTGTATCTCCCGTAGAGAAATCACTTTTGTCTTCGAGTGATGCAGATGCACTGTTACTGATAACCGCATCGTCTACAGCTTTGAGAATTTCGTAAAAATCTCCTCTGATTTCAGCTTCGTATTTTGCCATTCTCTTTTCTCCTTTCAAAAAAAGAGCCGAAGGTGATTCGGCTCAGATTTGACAGTATTATTCTGTGGGAAGTCCGTCCTTGTCATACATACAAGCAGCTTCAATCATAATTTCAATGCCTGCTTCAATTGCTTCGGGAACAAGATTGTCTGCATTGTCAAGTCTTGTGTGATAATAACGGGGAGGAGTGGGGTCCATAGCGGCAAAACCTGTTGCGGGGATACCCTTCTGCGTGAATGCCGCAGCATCACAAGCTCCGATATAGATTGATTCGAATTTAAGGTCATAACCGCAGTTTTTACCTGCATTCTGAACAAGGTGCTTTGCACCCCAATGATGCTTGAGAGTACCGCTGAGGTCTCTGTCGTAAACAGCCATTGTATCAAGGTCGCGGAAGGTGTCGGCGCCGATAACGCAGGTTTCGATTTCCTTGAGCTCTTTTTCGTGAGCCTCAACATAAGCTTTTGCGCCTCTGAGTCCCGATTCTTCTGAACCCGAGCAGATAACAACAAGCTCTGTGTTTTCGAGTCTTGTGTCTGTTTCAGCCATAGCCTTTGCAACGCCCATTGCAACATAGCAGCCTGTGAGGTTGTCGTTTGCGCCGGGAACGCTCTTGAACGGATTCTGGAAAAGAAGGAATGCAAGCTGAAACGGGATGAAAATGCAGCCTATAACGAAGCCGAGAATCATAAGCCAGCGAGGTTCTGCGGCATTGAGTGCGCCGTCTGTTCCTGCGCAGATAATGCCTATAATCGCGATGATAAGGTCTGCAACAAGACCGACAACAGCGGGAATAAGCACGCATTTCATACCTACGCCGCCGAGAAGGTAGTTGAGAGTCCACTCAAACTGGCTGTCTGCGTGGCCGACAATAATAAAACGCTTTTTTGTTTCGCCTTTGGGTGCTCTTTTTGCGATAACGTTGTGGCTCGGATGACCTTTGAAAAGGGGGTCAATGAAGCGTTTATACATAACAAATTCAAGAAGAAGAGGGATAAACCCGAGAATAACAAGAATAAGGGAAATAACGGGATTTGCGAAAGCATATGTAAACACACTTGCTATTGCGCAGGCAACGGTGAAGGGAATAAAGCCCATAAATGCCTGACGGTGAACCTTGAATTCTTCAATGCTTACTTCGTCACAGTATTTTTCAAGGTCTTTCGCCATAAGCTGCTGAGCTTTGAGCTCTTCGGGTGAACCCGGCTTTCTGGGGCCGATTTCGTTGCAGATTCTTGTAATGTTTTTTACAGCATATCTTCCGAGCTTTTTTACGTCAAAGCCGGTGCTGTATTCGAGTGCTGTTTTCATTTTGGTATTCCTCCAACCTTGTATAATATAAATAAAATAACATAAATTTACACAAAAATCAATACAAATAGTTTATATTTTTGTTGCAGATTGTAACAGTAAAAGAAAACAGCAGGAAAATTCCTGCTGCGAATTATAAACTGTATACGCCCGACTGCATAACCGCATATTCAACGTCCTTGACCCTGAAATATTTGACTACGGGTTCATTGAAAATGCAGTAATCTGCAACCGTATAATTGTTAAGACAGATAGTTCTGATTTTGTATGAATAAGCGTTGCAGATGTAAAGCTTATTGTCATAAATGGTTACATCCGTCGGATGGCAGAAAGCCTTTTCTTTCGGACTTCCGATTCTGAATTCGATTCTGTTGTGTTTTACGGAATAATTGATAATTGCATTTGAATCGGGCACGGCAAACCATAAATCCTGACCGTTGGAAACAGGCGAGGATGCGGGATTATCAAGGTATTCAACCTTGCTTTCCGATATCGTTTCTCCGATGCTTCCGATGATTTTCAATGTTCCGTCGGAATAGCTGACAGCTTTTGTGTTGTTTGTCAGATTGACAACGTCGCAGGTGACAAAATCTCCGAGAGCCTTTGCGATATCTGCACCGTTTTCACCGAATTTTGCGTTTATGTAGGTGAGAACCGGAATTTTTTCAAAAATATCAATTTCCTGATTGTAAATATAAAAAGCCACAGCTTCGCCGCCGTTGGGATGAGCTTCCTTGCAGGCATAAACGAAACCGCGTTCAATCGGCACAATATCAAGTAAATCTGCGTTAAAGAGTTTTTGCACCTTTATAATTCCTCCGGATAATAATTGGATAAAATAAAACCCCGCCAAGCCGTATGCAGTCGATTGTAACCTGCTCTTATAGCAGGTGGGTGCCGCCCGATGCTTTCACGCTCCCTTCGTCCAATCAGACGCAAGATCTGACCGGGAGGTCTGCAATCCGCCACCGGAGCAAGGCTCCCTATTAATGTGTGTTGGGTTACATATAGACTGCAAATAAATCGCACAAGGCAGGATTATTTATATTGTTTATCGGAATTGATTTTTTTATTCTTCTTCCTCAAAATCAAACATTTCGGAGAGTCTTTCTTCAAAAGCCTGACCTACTTCGTTGAATTCATCATCGTCTTCGATGGGGCAAAGGAAGGTTTCGCCGTCTTCTTCCTCTACTTTGAGGATGATAAGCTCGTTGTCGTCTTCAGTTATTTTGTCGGGAGTCTCGGGAAGGGGGAGGAGAGCAACGTATCTGCCGGTGTCGGTTTCAATTCTGTCAAGCTCTTCAAAAACGTGTTCCTTGCCGTCTTCGTCAACAATGCTTACTATATCGGGAGTATATTCTTCGTTGTTCATTTTTATAACGTTCCTTTCGTTTTACATCCATTATATTTTAACCCTAAACCGGCTTTTAGTCAATAGAAAATATTACTTTTATTCTCAAACCCGCTTAAGTGCAATTTGAATAAAAAATATCAACATTCAAAGAAAAAACTATTGACAAATGCTGAATAATGTGCTATATTATAGTCGAGGAAAGGAGCAAGGGATGCAAAAAAACAAATTGAATTTACGGCTCCCGTGTTGAATCCTCTTGACCATAGATTCATAGGCAGAAGGTCAGAATCAAGTGAATAAAAGAAAGGCGGCGATACCCGATGTACATTGCAGAACATCAGCTCGCAGCCGCTGAAACCGACAGATAATAACTGCGGATTTAAAGGTGAAATCAGATTAATATTTTCAAGTCTGCAACGAACCGTTTAAACCGCAATCGAAAACAGATTGATTGTTAATAAGTCGGTAACGGCGGTTGTGAGCAGAAAGAAAAATTGAATATTGATTAAAATAAATTGACCGTGCTGACTGCACGGTCTTTTGTGCTTTGCGTTGGTATGATAAACAAAGGGCGGCAACACATCTGTTGCCGCCCGTAATTTTTATTCGATTATGAACGCGCGTTTCGGTTAACTCTGTCTGTTAAAGCAAATCGCCGATTTGTACTATTTTAATCCTTGAAACAACATTTTCAAACTGATTTACACTTTTTTTATCATTTGTGAAGAACGGTATACATATATCATTAAATATTACGTTTCCGTAGAGACCTTCTGTTTCGTCTGCGGTATTTTCGTATAATTCAATCGTAATATCGTTAACTTCATATGTTTTTAGATGTTTTACGATGTCTCCTTCTTTGTATTTGAATGCTTTTTCTTGGTCTACATAAGATCTGAAGCAAAGATAATATTCGTTGTCTACCATTATTTTGTAACTGATATCACCCGTATCAGTATAATAGGACATAATGTTATCTTCAGCAAATTCATCTATACAAACAATATATGATTTTTCAAAATCGTACAACAATTTGCTCGTGTTTTCCAATGTGTCCATTCCATTCATTGCTTCATCACTGAAATTTTGCTCCATAAATTCCGCAAAGTTGCTTTCCTCAATTGTTTCAACTGCCGCTTTAATCTCCTTTAAATCTTTTATGCTTTCAGTTAAAATATAAGGCGGTATATCGTTTATCGCTTGCTGTAATTTTTTTAAGGTTGTTGAAACCGAATGAACTGTTGTTTTTTCTTCATTATTATTATAATTTTGAGTTGAAAAAATATTGTTGTTTGCGGTTGATATTTCATCAAACAAAGTTGTTGTTTTGTCAAAGAATTTAGTGGGATTTGTGGTAGAAACATTGCCTTTGCTTTGACAAGCAGCTAAAAGCAGTATAAGAAATAAACATATAATCGTAAAAAATTTTTTCATATATTATTCCTCCTGTCTTAAAAATTTTTAATATAATTCAATACGTTTTTCTTGCAATTATCGCAATACAATTCGATAAAATCGGATGTCGCTACATTGACTCTTTCGTACATTATGCAGCCATACGGAATCGTTTCTTCATAACATTTCGAACAATACTTGTTGGTGCATTTATTTGTAACTTCCGAAATATCGCCCTTACAATAATGATCGTGAAGATTTAATTGATGTCCGGTTTCGTGAATGAGAGTGTATGTGTTTTCTCTCTTAATTCTACTGTCTGTGTAGTTAACGTATGTATTAGGATTAACCAAACTGTATGGAGTAAAAACAATCGTTCCCATACCAACAGTTGCGTTTGAACGGTCATCATTGTGATCGGTCATTATGTGACCCGTCCACGCTGCTTTTGAAACAGTTCCGCCACCATTCTCATATTTGTCTTTTAAATCTTTTCTCAAATTATTCGTCGTTAAACAAGATGATGAAAGATGGTTGTTGTTTTTTGGACACTTCTTCGCAAGATTACCTTCCAGCGAATTATAGCTCATAATTTTACAATTATCTGCGACGGATGTATATGCTTCAACATACGGGCAAACTTTGAGCCTGAAATTTGCCATCATAACATCGTTAAGTACGGAAGCATAATCATAAATTTTGCTTTCTGCATTTTCAAATCGTTTGTCGAATCCTTTGTCGAAATAGTGATATTGAGTCATCAAATAATCAATTGAAGTAAAATCGGATGTTTTTATAAAGCCATAATAGCTATTGTTAAGCGTACTGACATATATCCATCCATTACTGTTTGCAAAATCTCCTTTTGCAGTTACAGAAGTTCCTTTTTTTACTGTTATTCGTGCATCATAATTATCTCCCGGTGCACTGCGCAGTGTTACTTGATTTTGTACGGATGTAGTTTCATTTTCTTTCCATTGATTAATAACAGAAACAATACATTTGTCAGAAATAAACAGACCTACCCGTGCCGTTATTGTTGCAACTCCCGGCTTCAATCCTGTAATGATTCCTGTTTTTTGATCAAAAGAGAGTATACTGCTGTCACTAACAGACCAGCTTATTTCATAATCTCCGTTGTAAACGGCGGATATTTTTGTGGGACTTGTATTTCCAACATAAGCGTGTGCATATGACGGTATCGTTAAACTTTTGTTTTTGAATGGTTTTTCTCCTAATAACCCACTGAAAATATAGCCCTTTTTTTCGTTTTCAGTTTCGACAAATGAATAGAACTTGGTGTTCGATAACACAGTCACTTTCTGACCCCCAAGGATTATCCCGAAACTGCTGAACAAAGTAGGCTCGCTGTGAATGAAAACGATCGGAAGCATAACAGAATATTTTTTACCAACTGTTTTTGACTGTGTCGATAAAGAGTAGGAAGAAACACTTTGTACAGATAATTCATTTTGAGAAAAATTGGCTGTATTGGATGCTGCAATTGCAATTGTTCCGTTGACGACAAAAAAACATAAAACAACAGAAATTATTTGAATAAATTTCTTGAGTGCCATTTTTACCTCCTAATTATAATACTTTCATTTCTTTTTGTCAAATTGTAAATTTACACCTCCTTTATGTCCGTAATCTTTGCTTTTTCACCTCCTTATTTAAGAAATACTGCTTTTGTGTGTTAAGAAGGTCGGTCAGTACTTACCGAAACCTGATCTTTATTTCTATTCATATATGAAGCAAAACGAAAAATGTCACGCGAAAAAATCGGTAAATTTACAGTTTATTTACATTTAAAATGTTTGTAATAAAATAAATATTATTTTTCTTGAAATATCTTAAATATAGTGTTATACTAATAAGATATTGAAAGGAATGATTGCTTTTGAGACGTAAAAAGTGGGTAGTGACAAAAGGCAACAAGGATCTTGCGGCTCAGGTTGCACAGGAGCTGAGCATAGACCCTTTTGCCGCGTTGCTCGTCACCTCAAGAGGCTTTGAAAATACAGACGAAATTGCAGATTTTTTTGACCACGACGCACCATTGTGCCTTTCTCCGCTGTCGATTGCCGATATGGGTAAGGCGGCTGAAAGAATCAACAGAGCCATCGATGAATTCGAGATGATATGCGTTTTCGGTGATTACGATGCAGACGGCGTAACCGCAACCGCTCTTCTCTATTCTTATCTCGAAACAAGGGGCGCAAATGTTATCCGTTATATCCCTGACAGACTTACGGAAGGCTACGGACTCAACATCGGTGCGATTGAACACCTTTGCGAAATGGGTGTGAAACTCATTGTGACCGTTGACAACGGCGTTTCGGCGATTGACGAAGCTGTCAGAGCAAAAGAGCTCGGAATAGACCTTATTATCACCGACCATCACAAGGTAGGTGATGTGCTTCCCGATGCCGTTGCGGTTGTTGACCCTCACCGTGAGGATTGCCCCAGCAGCTTCAAGGAAATGTCGGGTGTCGGAGTTGCGTTCAAGCTTGCGTGTGCGCTTGAGGGTGATGACGGCGATATACTTATTGAAGAATACGGCGACCTTGTTGCACTCGGAACGATAGGCGATGTTGTTACCCTTACGGGTGAAAACAGAGTTATGGTGCGCAGAGGTCTCAGACTTATAAATGAATGCCCCAGACCCGGTATCAACGCTCTTATGGAAATCGCGGGCGTCAGCGAAAAGGTTTTTTCGGCATCGACCGCGGCATTTACCGTTTGCCCCAGAATCAATGCGGCGGGCAGAATGGGTTCGGCAAATAAGGCGCTTGACCTTCTTCTTACCGAAGATGAGGTTGCCGCGGAGCAGATTGCTCAGGTCATAAATTCGATGAACACCGAACGTCAGCAGACGGAAATGTCAATTTTCTCAAGTGCGGTTTCAACGATTAATTCCGAAACGGGAATAATCAATGATAAAATAATCGTCGTTGACGGCGAGGGCTGGCACCAGGGTGTTATAGGCATTGTTGCGGCAAGGATAACGGAACGCTACGGCAGACCGTGCGTTGTTATTTCGCGTGACGGCGAAACTGCGAGAGGTTCTTGCCGAAGCATCGAAGGTTTTTCGATTTACGATGCAATAGAATCCGTTTCGGACTGTATTGACCATTTCGGCGGTCATACTCTTGCGGCAGGTCTCGGACTTGAATCATCAAGAATTGAAGAATTCAGACGCAGAATAAACGAATATGCGGCGGATATGCCGATGCCTTTTGCTTTGCAGAAGGTTGACTGCAAACTGCTTCCGACATCGATAAGCCTTGATATGCTTAAAGCAATCAGTCTTCTCGAACCATTCGGAGCAGGCAATCCTCAGCCGTGCTTCGGATTGTTCGGCGTTAAAATAGAAGAAACCGCATCTGTTTCCGACGGCAAGCATATGAGAATGGTTGTTTCCAAAAACGGTGCGAGAACGGGTGTTGTTTATTTCGGAATGCCCGAGAAAAAGTTCCCTTATGAAAAAGGCGATGTTGTTGACCTTGCGGTTAATCTCGACCGTAATGTTTATAACGGCGAAACAAGAGTTTCAGTTATCATAAGAGGAATAAAGCCTTCTCACACGGATGAAGAAAAGGTTCTCCGTGCAACGGAGCTTTATGAAAAATTTTCAAGGCACGAAGCTCTTACTCAGTCTGAAGCGGAAATGATTTTGCCCGACAGACAGCTTCAGGTTGAAGTGTTCAAAGCAATAAAAGCAAAACCGCTCAAGGATAAAGAATGCGAGGTTCTTTGCGTAAGACTCGGCGATGACGGTGAAAATCTTGCGAAGGTCAATGCGGTTGTTGATATAATGCTCGAAATGGGCATTCTTGAAGAAACATTGGAAAATCAGGTCTATGTACCCGAGAATCCTCTGAAGGTAAATCTCGAGGATTCGGAAATAATGAAAAGACTCAGAAGTTTTCTTTAAATAAATTTTCTTTGATTTGAATTGAGGAAGAATTATGAAAGACTTTAAAAAGACAAGTGTATGCAACAGTTCATCTCCCGAAGAGTGTATGAAAGTGCTCTTTGAACTTATCGGCGAAGGCTGCACCGAAAAAGAGAGATGCGATATCGAAAAGGCTTACCGCATTGCGGACGAAGCGCACGAGGGTCAGAAGCGTCTTTCGGGCGAGCCTTATATTATGCACCCTCTCAGCGTTGCAATAATTCTTGCAAGTCTCGGAATGGATGAGGCTTCCATCATTGCGGCTCTTCTTCACGATACTGTTGAAGATACCAAGATGACCAACGCAGAGGTTAAGCGTGAATTCGGTGAAACAATTGCAGACCTTGTTGAAGGTGTAACCAAAATCGGTAAAGTTCCTCTTCAAACGAAAGAAGAACAGCAGGCAGAAAATATCCGCAAGATGCTCATTGCGATGTCAAGAGATATCCGCGTTATAATCATCAAGCTTGCCGACAGACTCCACAATATGAGAACTCTTATGTTCAAACCCGAGCAAAGACGCAGAGAGATAGCTCTCGAAACAATTGAAATTTATGCTCCCATCGCCCACAGACTCGGTATCCGACCCATCAAAGAAGAGCTTGAGGACCTTTCAATTAGCTATCTTGACCACGTCGCTTATCACGAGATTGAAGAATCTCTTGAGAATCAGAGCAAGACACGAAACGAATTTCTTGAAGAAACAAAATCAAAAATAGAAGAGAGAATAAAATCGGTTGTCAGCGGTGCACAGGTCAACGGAAGAATCAAATCCGTTCACGGTATATACAGGAAGATGTATATGCAGAACAAGAATTTTGACCAGATTTATGACATATATGCGGTCAGAATTATTGTTGATACCGTAATCGACTGCTATAACTGCCTCGGCGTTATTCACGATATGTTTAAGCCGATTCCCGGCAGATTCAAGGATTATATCTCAACCCCCAAACCCAATATGTATCAGTCGCTTCATACCACGGTACTCGGCAAAGAAGGTATTCCCTTTGAGGTTCAGATAAGAACGTGGGAAATGCACCATACGGCTGAATTCGGTATCGCGGCGCATTGGAAATACAAACTCGGCATCAACGGTGCCGCAAAGTTTGAGGAGCGCCTTGCGTGGATAAGACAGCTTCTTGAAAACCAGAGCGATGACGAAAATGTTGAAGATATTGTTTCAACAATCAAGAGCGACCTTGTGCCCGAAGAAGTCTATGTTTTCACTCCGAAAGGCGATGTTTTCAGCCTCCCGATGGGTTCAACGGTTGTTGACTTTGCATATGCAATACACTCGGCGGTCGGCAACAAGATGGTCGGCGCAAAGGTTGACGGCAGAATCGTGCCGCTTGATTATAATGTCAAAACAGGCGAAATCATTGAAATTATGACTTCCTCTCAGCAGGGTAAAGGTCCTAGCAGAGATTGGCTCAATATTGTTAAAACCAGCCAGGCAAGAAGCAAAATCCGCCAGTGGTTTAAAAAAGAGCGCAGAGATGAAAATATTGTTGAAGGCAAGGCTCAGCTTGAGCGTGAATTCAAGCGTAACTTTATCCGCCTTACCGAAGAAGAATACGAAGAGTTTGTTCTTAAGATTGCTGAAAGACAGCATTGTAAATCGCTCGATGATTTTTATGCAGCCATCGGTTACGGCGGTATTTCACTCATTCGTCTTATGCCGAGAATCAAGGAAGATTACGGTAAACTCAAAAAGAATGATGAACCTGTTATTGTTACAACTCCCGCCAAGAAAAGAACAAAGAGCAACGAGGGCGTTATTGTTGAAGGCATTGACAATTGTCTTGTCAAATTTTCACGCTGCTGCAATCCTCTTCCCGGCGACGATATCATCGGATTCATAACAAGAGGTCACGGCGTTTCGATTCATACAAAGAAGTGTACTAATGTACCTGATGATATCAGCAAGGCAGGTGAGCCCGAAAGATGGATTACCGCTTACTGGGATACAAACGTCAAGGAAGATTTCAAGTGCACACTTCAGCTTTTCTGCCTTAACAGAATCGGTCTTCTTGCTGATGTTTCGAGCCTTCTTGCAAGTATGAGAATTATGATTAACGATATCAGCACAAGAAACACTACCGACGGCAGAGCAATTGTTATGGTAACGGTTTCGGTCAACGGCGTTGAGCATCTCAATTCGCTTGTTGCGAAAATCGATAAGATTGACGGCGTGCTCAGTATTGAAAGAAGCGGTATATAAGGTGATAAAATGAAAGCGGTTATTCAAAGAGTCAACCGGTCATCAGTCAGCGTTGACGGAGAAATAAAAGGCAGCGTCGGTAAAGGGTATAATATCCTTCTCGGCGTTATGGAAGGAGACACCGAAAAGCAGGCGGAGCTTCTTGCTTCAAAGGTTGCAAAGCTTCGTGTTTTTGAGGATGAAGCGGGTAAAATGAACAAAAGCATTACTGATATCGGCGGTGAAATTCTTGTTGTTTCGCAGTTTACTCTTTGCGCGGATATCAAAAAAGGCAACCGTCCTTCGTTTACGGATTCCGCACCGCCTGATGAGGCAAACCGCCTTTATGAATATTTTTGTTCAAAGCTTCGTGAAAACGGCATTGCAAAGGTTGAAACCGGTGTTTTTGCCGCAGAGATGAAAGTTGAAATCGAAAACGACGGGCCCGTAACAATTGTTATGGATACCGACATCTGGGATAAAAGGTGATTCAATGAAAATTACTCAACTCTACCTCGGCCACGAAATGTTTGCCAACTGTTATCTGCTCGTTGACGAAGCAACGGGCGATGCGGCGGTGGTTGACCCTGCGTGGTATACGGATGAATTCAAAAATACACTTGCCGATAACGGCGCAAACTTAAAATACATTTTGCTTACCCACGGTCATTTTGACCATATTTTCGGAGTTCACGGACTCAAGGAAGCGACAGGCGCAAAGGTTGTTATTCACAAGAATGATGCGGGTCATCTTCTCGATGAAAACAAAAGCCTCGCAAAGGGCAATATGCCCGAGCCGCAGAAACCCGTTGAAGCGGATATTCTTGTTGATGAGGGTGATATCATCACTCTCGGTGAAAGGGAAATCAAGGTTATGCATACTCCGGGTCACACTATGGGAAGCGTTTGCTATATCCTTGAGGATGACAGAGTTATTTTAAGCGGCGACACTCTTTTCTGTATGACTGCGGGAAGAACGGATTTCTTTGACGGAAGCGACGAGCTTATGATTCAGTCGCTTAAAAGACTTATCGCTCTTGACGGCGATTACAGAGTTTTGCCCGGTCACAACAGAGAAACCAATCTTGAAAGAGAAAGAACACGCAATTGGTATATCAGAAGGATGGTAAAATAAGTGATATTAAGAATTTTCGGTCACGATTTTCACTACGAATGCGAAAGTCTGTGCAGGGTCTATTTCCCTAACGAAAAAATTAATATAGTTTATGGCGATGACGGTGAGGATGAAAAGACCGTCATAACCCGTTGCTCATTAATTGACGACGGCAGCCGTGTTGAGCTTGAAGCCGTTATCGGCGAAGAAAAAAGAACCTTATCTGCAGACGTTATTGCCGATGAATCCGAGCTTCGCGATAAAAGTGAGCTGAGAATATGTCAGCTCATCTTTGAAGCTCTTTCAGATATAACCGGCTACACTCCTCCGTGGGGAATACAGACGGGTGTGCGCCCCTCAAAGCTGATGCTTCGGCTCATTGATGAAATGGGTGAAGAGGAAGCACTTCGATATTTTAAAGATGATTTGCTTGTCAGCGAAGAAAAAACCGCTCTTGCATATTCGGTTGCCAAAACCGAAGAGAAGATAATAAATCTTTCAGAGGATAAATCGTTCAGCCTTTATGTTTCGATTCCTTTCTGCCCGTCAAGATGCAGTTACTGCTCTTTTGTTTCGCATTCGATAGATAATGCAAATGCAAAAAGAATCCTGCCCGATTATCTTGAGAAGCTTGCGGAAGAAATCGAACTCACGGGTCAGATTGCAACCGAGCTTGGCTTAAAGCTCGAAAGTATCTATTTCGGCGGCGGTACACCGGGCGTTCTTGAAGCACCGCAGATGGACAGACTCCTCGGCGCAATCGAAAAAAGTTTCGATTTATCTGCACTCAGGGAATATACCGTAGAGGTTGGCAGACCCGACACCGTAACTCCCGAAAAGCTCAGAATTCTGAAGCTTCACAATGTCGGCAGAATCAGCATAAATCCCCAGACCTTCAATCAGAAAACCCTTGAAGAAATAGGCAGAAACCATTCCGTTGAGCAGTCCGTCAAGGCCTATCAGCTTGCAAAGGCTTACGGCTTTGAGAGTATCAATATGGATTTAATTGCAGGACTTCCCGGCGAAAGCTTTGAGGATTTCCGTTCGAGTGTTGATACTGCAATTTCTCTTTCTCCGGAAAACATAACGGTACATACT
Organism: Acutalibacteraceae bacterium; assembly: GCA_045535475.1. Lineage (GTDB taxonomy): Bacteria > Bacillota > Clostridia > Oscillospirales > Acutalibacteraceae > CAG-177. Next base: position 20,180 of record JAZSLR010000109.1, read on the forward strand.
CTTGCGCTGAAACGCTCGTCCAATCTCGGTACATCGGGTGCCGAGGTTTCGGGTGGAAACACTGCCAAAAAGATGCTCGAATATGCGTCAGACAGACTCGGTAAGAGCAGATATGCACCCTATTATATGTACAGACAGAGCAAATGCGTCGGCAATCTTGAAAATGTCGGCTGGTGCAAGGACGGCAAGGATTGCCTTTACAACGTGTTTATGATGGAAGAATGCCATACTGTCCTTGCAGTCGGTGCGGGAGCTGTGACAAAGCTTTGCGAACCCGGTACAACAAATGTCGAACGTATTTTTAATTATAAATATCCCTACGAATATATTTCCGGCTTTGACAAAATCATTGAGCGCAAAAACGGAATAAAGAGCTTTTATTTGTCATAATACATTTTATAGGGTGATGACAAATGAACAAAAAGTATAATTACAATGAAATCAACAGACTTGCGTGCAATCCGTCGGAATTCATCCGTGAATGCACGGAAGCATACCGAAAAAGAATCGATGAGGTTGCACACGGGATTTTCTGCAATCATAACCGTAAGATAGTAATGCTTGCGGGGCCGAGTTCATCCGGCAAAACAACAACCGCAAAATTCCTTTCCGAAGCGATAGGCAGACTCGGAGGAAAAGCATATACCGTTTCACTCGATGACTTTTATCTGCCGAGAAGCGTTCAGTATCCGCTCGATGAGAACGGAAAGCCTGATTTTGAATGTGTTGAAGCACTTGACCTTGATTTGCTCCATTCGTCGCTTCAGCTGCTTGCGGTCAACGGAAAAGCTGATTTGCCTGTGTTTGATTTTAAAACCGGCGAAAGAATCAATAATGCCAAAACCGTTGAACTTCATGAAAATGATGTTATAATTGTTGAAGGACTTCACGCGCTCAATCCCGTCATAACCGAAACCCTTGATGAATCAAAGCTGTTCAGAATCTATATCAGCGTTTCATCAAGAGTCTATGATGATAACGGAGAAGTTCTTCTTTCAAAGCGTGACCTGAGGCTGATAAGAAGATCCGTACGTGATTATCTTTTCCGCTCAATGCTCGTTGAACGCACGCTGGAAATATGGGGCAGCGTTATGAGAGGGGAGGATAAATATCTTTTCCCGTTTGAGAATCTTGCCGATATAAAAATCAATTCATTTCATCCGTGCGAACCGTGTGTTTTTTCACGGAAAGCGGTTGATTTGCTTAGGGATGTCGGCGAAGGCGAATTTAAAGCAAAAGCAGATTCGCTTATCGGCAAGCTGAGTTTGTTTGAAAATATTAATTATTCGGTTCTTCCCGCAGATTCTCTGCTGAGAGAATTCACGGGTTAACGAAAATATTCGAATCGAAAAGGAGTGTGAGCCTTTTGGCTTCTGAAAAGAAACAGTCAGTTTTAAACGGCGCAATGATGCTTATGTTGGCGGTTGTGCTTGTAAAGCTTATCGGCGCATTGTTCAAAATTCCGCTGACGGATATGCTCGGAGCAACCGGCAGAGGATATTTCAGTGCGGCATATGAAGTTTATACACCTATTTTCGCAATTTCGATGGCAGGTCTGCCCGTTGCGGTTTCAAGAATGGTTGCGGAAAATGTTGCGCTGAACAAACACAGAGAAGCCAGAATGGTTTTCAGAGTTTCTCAGAGAATATTCACTGTTGTCGGTGTTGTCGGCACGCTTGCACTGCTTCTTGCAGCTTATCCATATACAGCTCTTGTTGCGGGCAGTAAGAGCCTTCCCGCTGTTTTATGTGTTGCACCGTCGATATTCTTTTGCTGCTTTATGTCGGCTTACAGAGGATATTATGAGGGTCTGCGCAATATGACCCCCACCGCGATTTCGCAGGTTATCGAGGCACTCGGCAAGTTGCTTGTGGGTCTTGCACTTGCAAAAATCGTTATTTCCGTCGGTATGAATCAGTATGAAGCAGGTATGCTCGCTTCGGGTAATGTTTCCGCAGTTGTTTTCGGTAATTCCGTAACAAGCGATACCGAGGCAAACAGCGTAATTATTCCCTGGGCGGCGGCAGGCGCCGTTATGGGTGTAACGGTCGGATCTGTTGCAAGCAATATATTTCTTATTGTATGTCATAAGGTAAAAGGCGACGGATTCACACGTGTTCAGCTTGTGAATTCTCCCAAAGCCCGTCCTTCCGATGCAATTGCAAAGGAAATGATAAAAATCGCAATCCCTATGGTTATCAGCTCACTTGTCCTCAACATAACAAATCTGATTGACACTATGACCATTCAGTCCAGGCTTATTACCGCGCTGAATACAGATTTTAATGTCGTTATGCAGATGCATTCCGAGGCTTTTAACGAGGCTGTAAGACTTTCAAGACTTAACATCAATGATATAAAAGAGGTAAAAAATTATCTCTGGGGCGTTTACGGTACGGCTCTCGATTTCAAGAATCTTGTGCCGACAATAACCATTCAGCTCGGCGTAAGCGCGCTTCCCGCACTTGCCGCCGCTTGGGCAGTCAAGGATAAATCATCAACAAAATCGACGGTTGAAACGGTTGTCAGAATCAGTATGCTTGTTGCACTTCCTGCAGGCATCGGTATGGCTGTTCTTGCAGAGCCTCTTCTTAATATTATCTATGCAAGAGGTCTGAGCTCCGATGCAATTCCGAGCGTTACACCCATTCTTGCAGCTTACGGACTTGCAACGCCGGTTATGGCTATTTCAACACCCACGATGAATATGCTTCAGGCAATCGGCAGAACCGATATTCCCGTAAAGAGCACGATTGCGGGCGCGATAGTCAAGATTATCTGCAATTTTGTGCTTGTAGGCAATCCGAAAATCAATGTTTACGGCGCAGTTGTCGGTACGATCCTTTTCTATGTAGTGGTGGTTGCGTGCAACCTTACCTCACTCATAAAGATTTCTCAGGTTAAGGTTAACTGGAAATCTGTTTTTGTAAAGCCGCTGATTTGTGCCGTGCTCTGCGGTGTTACGGCTTTTGCGGCAAACGGCTTGCTCACAACAATCTTCCCCTCCGACCCGTCGGAAAGCATCCTTAATATGGGAACAATTTCTGCCGTGATTTCAGTCGGACTTGCGGTGATTGTGTACGCAGTTTCTCTTCTTCTTATCAAAGGAATTGCCCGTGAAGACGTAATTGTTTTGCCAAAAGGAGAAAAAATTGCATAAACCCTTGAAAAATATGGACTTTTAGGTTAAAATAGAATTCGTATTCATTTGGAGTGTAAAAAAATGGTTGACTTTGAGTTGAAAAACAGTTATGATATGCAGGGTTTGATTGATATAATGCGAATCCTCAGAGAACCCGGCGGATGTCCGTGGGATGCGGAGCAGACTCACGAAAGCATAAAGAAAAACCTTATCGAAGAAACCTATGAAGTTATCGAAGCGATAAATAAAAACGATAAGGAGCTTTTATGCGAAGAACTCGGCGATTTGCTTATGCAGGTTGTTTTTCACGCTCAGATGGAAAAAGAAGAAGGTACCTTTGAGTTTGACGATATCACGGACGGTATCTGCAAAAAGCTCATTGAACGTCATCCTCACGTTTTCGGTCAGGTTTCCGTTTCGGGTGTTGACGATGTTCTTACCAATTGGGATGCCATCAAAAGAAAAACCAAAGGTCAGAAAACAACCACTCAGTCAATGAACAGCGTACCCAGAGAGCTTCCCGCGCTGATGAGAGCAACCAAGCTTCAGAAAAAAGCGGCAGATGTCGGCTTTGATTGGAACGATGTTTCGGGTGCTCTAGATAAGCTTGAAGAGGAGATTGCGGAGCTCAGGCGGGCAATCGGCAATAATGATTGTGAAAATATGACCGAAGAGCTCGGAGATGTGCTTTTCTCGGCAGTCAATGTTTCAAGATTTATAAAGACCGATGCCGAAGAAGCGCTTACCGCGGCAAGCGATAAATTCCTCGCAAGATTCACTAAGGTAGAATCTCTTGCGCAGGAGAGAAATATCGATATGAAAGCTTCAAGCCTCGAAGAGCTTGACAGACTCTGGGACGAAGCAAAGGCTTCGGAAAATTAAATTGAATATGAACGCTTAAACGGTGTTTCATAGAATAGAAAAAGAAAAAAGATTGGAGTAAGAAAAAATGAATAAGACAGAACTCGTAAATGCTATCGCTAAGAACGAAGGCATCGAAAAGAAGTGCGCTGAAAAGGCAGTTAACGCAGTTGTAGCAGCTATCTCAGACGCTCTTGCAGCAGGTGAGAAGGTTCAGCTTATCGGTTTCGGTACATTTGAGGTTCGTGAGCGCGCTGAGAAGGAAGCTCGTAATCCCAGAACAGGCGAAACAATCAAAGTTGCAGCAACAAAGGTTCCCGCTTTCAAGGCCGGCGCTGCTCTCAAGGCAAAGGTTGCAAAATAATTCTGTTTCACATAAGGGCTGCTTCACGGCAGCCCTTGAAATTTTAAAGGGGGGATTTGAATGAGACTTGATAAATATTTAAAGGTTTCCCGCATTATAAAAAGAAGAACGGTTGCCAACGATGCGTGCGATGCAAAGCACGTAACGGTCAACGGCAAGGTTGCAAGGGCGTCATATGATGTCAAGGTCGGAGATATAATCGAAATCACCTTCGGCTCAAACACCAGCAAATTTGAGGTGCTCAGCGTTTCGGAGCACGCAACAAAAGAGAGCGCGGCATTGATGTTCAAACAACTGTAAAATGTAATAAACAAACCTCCCCCGGCATATCATTGAATGAAATGCTGTAAGGGAGGTTTATTATTTATGGCAGAAGAAAAAAGACAAACCACGATGCCTCATAATCTTGTTCTTGAGGACAGAAGAATGCTGACTGTGTCGGGAGTTTCGGATGTGGACAGCTTTGATGAAGAAACCGTTGTTGTTTTCACGGATTTGGGCGAGCTTACAATAAGAGGTACAAATCTTCATATCAATCGATTGAGCGTTGAGGTCGGAGAGCTGACGGTTGAGGGTAATATCGCAGCTTTGATTTATTCGGATGAAGGACCGAAAAACAGCGGATTCTTCAGCAAGGTGTTCCGATAAATGGATTATATTCAGGGACTTACCGACCAGACGGAGATTTTCCTTTATGCGCTCGGATTCGGCTTTTTGCTCGGGATTCTCTACTGCGTTTTCAGAATGTTGCGTATGATGATTTCGGATTCAAAAGGCTTTGTGTTTTTTATGGATTTGCTCTATTTTGCTGTCTGTACTATTCTTGTGTTTTGTTTTATTCTGGTTACCGACAGCGGAAGAATCCGGATTTATGTTGCGTTTGGTATGATTCTCGGATGGGTGGTCTGTTATTTTTCTTTCGGTGCAATTGCAATGCGCGTCGGGAAATCGGTTTCGGCATTTTCGGGGAGAGTGATGTCTGCTCTGTTTAAGCCGTTTGCGTGCTTCGGCAGAGCATTTTTTCGAAAAACGATGAAATTAATGGCTTTTTGTAAAAAAAATATCAGAAAATCCGATAAAAAAGAAAAATATATCTTGCAAAAATATAAAGGTATAGTGTATAATTTACTAGGTTATAATAAAAAATAAATTTTTAAATATAAGAGGAAAATAATTGATGGCTGCAGTAAAAACAAAAAACAGAAAACACAGTGTCATACTCGGTGTGCTTTTTTGTGCTCTTGTGCTTTATTTTGTTGCAACTTTAATAAGTCTCCAGACCAAAGTTAACGCAGAAGAAAATTCACTTGAGGATTTAAAAACATCATATCAGCAGCAGCTTGATGAAAATGCCGAGCTTGAAATGATAATTGAAAACGGCAACGAATCCGACTATATCGAAAAGGTTGCCAGAGAGCAATACGGTTATGCCAAACCCGACGAAAGAGTTTATTATGACTCCTCTGCATCATAAACTGATTTGTTCAGTTTGATTTTATAGATTACATTTATAACGGAAGGATCATTTTATTTTATGCAGATTGAAGAAGGAACCATACTCAGCGGCAAGGTAACGGGTTTAACCGATTTCGGTGCCTTTGTAGAACTTGAAGGCGGAAAAACCGGAATGGTACATATTTCGGAAGTTGCTTCAAATTACGTTAAGGATATCAAAGACCATCTTTCTGTCGGTCAGGAAGTAAAAACAAAGGTCATTTCAGTATCACCCGAAGGCAAAATCAGCCTTTCAATTAAAAAACTTGAGGAGCAGCCTAAAGAGCAGCAGCGTCCTCAGAGACCTCAGAAGCCCAGAGGCGAAAGACGCGCTCCGAATGTATGGAACGGTCAGAAGAGCAGCGCTCCTGCCGAAGGTGAAAAGCAGTCCTTTGAAGATATGATGGCAAGATTCAAGCAGGTCAGCGACGAAAAGATGACAGACCTCAAAAGAGCCAGCGATTCAAAAAGAGGCAGCGGCGGATATTCCCGCAGAGGTACAAAATAATTTGAATCAAACGGGGGCTGCGCCTCCGTTTTTTGTTAAGACGGAGAATACATATGCGAGAAATAGATGTAAGCGTTATTGTGCAGGCAGTCCGTGACTTGTGCATAGATGCCAACAAGCATCTGCCGAAAGACCTTGAAGAGAGAATCGGTTTCTGTGCGGGGTGTGAATGTGAGGATTTGCCCAAAAGCATAATGCAATCATTGCAGGATAATATAAATGCGGCTAAAGAGCTTGATATTCCGATTTGCCAGGATACGGGTATGGCTGTTGTGTTTGCAGAAATCGGCCGGGATGTCCACCTTACAGGCGGAGGATTTGAGGAAGCAGTCAACAGAGGCGTTGCAAGAGGATATACCGAGGGATATCTGAGATGCTCGGTTGTCAGCGATCCGTTAAGAAGAGTCAACACCGGCGACAACACTCCTGCTGTTATACACACAAGAATTGTTGAGGGCGATAAGGTGAAGATAACCGTTGCCCCCAAGGGCTTCGGCAGCGAAAATATGAGTACGCTCAGAATGTTTACACCCTCCGCAACGAGAGGAGATATAATTGATTATGTTGTTGAATCCGTGAGGAATGCAGGCAGCAATCCTTGTCCTCCGATGGTGCTCGGGGTCGGTATCGGCGGCACTTTTGAGCAGTGTGCGCTGCTTGCGAAAACCGCACTCTGCAGAAGCGTAAGCGAAAAGAACCCCGATGAGTTCTATTCTTCTATGGAAGCGGAGATTCTTGAGAAGGTAAATGCTCTCGATATCGGTCCTCAGGGCTTCGGCGGAAAAACAACGGCGTTGAGCGTTGCGATTGAAGCAAGACCCACCCATATTGCGGGTCTGCCCGTTGCGGTGAATGTTGGTTGCCACGTGACTCGTCATAAGGAAAAAATTATATAATTTGTTAATCCTTGTGTAGTTTTTTATAAATTTTTCAAAAAACCCTTTATTTTTTTGTTTATATATGCTATACTGAAGGCGAAGTAAAGAATACTTCAATAGCTAATAAAGGGGATGACTGTATGAAAATCACAATCACAGGACGTAAGTGCTCACCGAGAGAATCCTTCAGAGAACACGCAGAAAAGAAGCTTGCCAAAATTGAGCGCTTTTTCGGCTCCGATGTGGAGGCGAAAATTACGGTAACTGTTGAAAAGTCATCACAATCGGTTGAAATCACCGTAAACAACAACGGAATGATTTTCAGAGCTCAGGAGAGAGCGGAAAATATGAACGAAGCTCTCGACAAATGTGTTGACACCCTTATCAGACAGATAAGAAAGAACAAGACCCGTATTGAAAAGAAAATGCGTGCGGGAAGCTTTGATGCGTTTGAGGATGAAGCGGATGCCGTTATCGAAGAGGTCGAATATGACCTTGTGAGAAGAAAGTCGGTTAACCTTAAGCCTCAGAGCGTTGAAGAAGCGATTCTCCAGATGAATCTTGTTGACCACAATTTCTATGTTTTCATTGAAGAAAGCCTTGGCGAAGTTTGTGTTGTTTACAAGAGAAATGATGGAGGCTACGGTCTCATCACACCTGAGATTGAATAAATATTTTGTCCGAATTTAGCAGCACTCTGAATATCGGCGGGAATCGAATTTTCCGGTTCCCGCTTGTTTTATGATAATAAATGTAGATACGGGAGAAACTCAATGAACATTAATTTTGTTATACCTTGCCTGCTTGGAATTGAATCACTGATTGCGGGCGAACTCAAGGATATGGGCGCATCCGATGTTGTTGCCGAAAACGGAAGAGTTCTTTTCAGCGGCGATGAAAGCATCCTTGCACGAGTCAATATCTGCTCCCGCTTTGCAGAAAGAGTTCAGATTCTTGTCGGTTCGTTTGAGGCAAGAAGCTTCGAAGAGCTTTTTCAGGGAGCAAAAGCACTTGAGTGGGAAAAATGGATTGGTTCGCTTGACGCTTTTCCCGTTAAAGGATATTCAATCAATTCGGATCTTTTCAGCACCCGTGACTGTCAGGCGATTATCAAAAAAGCGGTTGTTGAAAGACTGAAGTCAAAATACAAAATCGAATGGTTTGAGGAAACGGGTCCCGTTCATCAGATTCAGTTTTCTATTATGAAAAACAAGGTTTCGCTTCTGATTGACACCTCGGGTTACGGACTTCACAAAAGAGGCTACAGACTCGATGCCAACGATGCTCCGATAAAGGAAACTCTTGCCGCCGCACTCTGTAGTCTGTCGCACCTCAGACCTTATCACAAGTTTTATGACCCGATGTGCGGCTCGGGAACGATTCTTATTGAAGGCGCTATGATGGCGGCAAATATTGCACCCGGTATCAACCGCAGGTTTTCTGCGGAACGTTTCGGGTTTATCGACAGAAAAATCTGGGAAGAAGAAAGAGAAAGAGCACGAAGCCTTGAAAGAGAACCTAATGATTTCGAGGCATTCGGTTCGGATATAGACGCAAAGGCTATTGAGATTGCTAAAGTCAATGCTCAGAGAGCGGGTGTTGATTCAAAAATCAACTTTAAGGTCGGCAACGTTGCATCATTTGTGCCATCGACCGAGAGGGGAACACTTATCTGCAATCCGCCTTACGGTGAGAGGTTGCTTGATATTTCCGAATGCGAAAAGATTTATAAAACCCTTGGAGATGTTTTTGTGCAGAAAAAGGGTTGGTCTTACAGCATTATCAGCCCCGATGAGGAGTTTGAAAAGGCTTTCGGAAGAAAAGCCGATAAGAGAAGAAAATTATATAACGGTATGATTAAATGCCAGTTGTTTATGTATATCAAATAATAAGGCAGAGAGGAAAAATAAAATGAAACATATTTTTGTTATCAATCCTGCGGCAGGGCAGGGAAAGGCTCTTGATTTTATCAAGCCTAAAATTGAAGAAGTATGCAAGAAATATTCCCTTGAATACGAGCTCTATATCACAAAAGAGAAGAATGACGGTCTCAGATATGTCAAGGAAAGAGCTGCAACGGGCGAAGAACTCCGTTTCTATGCCTGTGGCGGTGACGGTACTCTTTATGAGGTAGTCAACGGTGCATATGGCTATAAGAATGTTCAGGTTGCGGTTATTCCTCTCGGCTCGGGTAACGACTTCATCCGTCTTTTCGGAACAAAAGAAGAATATATGAACCTTGATGATGTTGTTAACGGCGTGCCTGTTGAGCTTGACCTTATCAAGTGCGATGATGAAATCGCAATCAACCAGTGTTCAATGGGTATGGATGCCGAGGTTTGCGCAATGCAGGGAAAAATTAAAAAGTTCCCTCTTGTAACCGGTGAAGGTGCATACTATATCGGCTGTCTTTATGCTCTTATGCGTAAATTCCATAACAAATTTACAATCAAAATCGACGATGATGAAGAATTTTCAAAGGATTGCCTTTTCTGCTTCTGCGGAAATTCAAGATGGTACGGCGGCGGATTTATGGCAGGTCCTCTTGCACAGCCTGATGACGGACTTCTTGATTTCGTTGTTGTTGAGGCAAGTGTCAGCAGACTCAAGCTTGCAACTCTTCTTAATAAATATAAAAGAGGCGAGCATCTTGACTGGGATATAACCCGTTTCAAGAGAGGCAAGAAGCTTGTTATCCACAGCGATGCACCTGCGGCGGTTAATGTTGACGGTGAAACGAAGTTTGTGACCGATACTTCTTTTGAAATTGTTGAAAAGGGTATGGTTTATGTTGTGCCTGCCAAATCAAAGTTTCTTAAAGAAAGAGAAGCATGTCCGGCTAATAAATAAATTTATCCGAGAATAATATTAAAGAAAGGCGGTATGTGTGTGAGACAGTGTCCTTCGTGCGGAAACACCATTGATAAAAATGCGAAATTCTGCCCCGTTTGCGGCACGAAAACTCAGAAAAAATCGGAAAGCTCGTCGTTTCAGATGAAGCTTGAAGATTTTATAAACAATTTCACCAATACCGCCAACACAACAGCGGATTACTCGGCTGAAGATATTAACAAAAACCGACATATGGCGATTCTTGCTTATCTCGGTCTGCTTTTTCTTGTCCCGCTTTTTGCGGCAAAGGATTCTCCGTTTGCAAGATACCATACCAATCAGGGAATACTTCTTTTTGTTATTCAGACAATCGGAGTTGCCACGACTCAGATACCATATGCAGGCTGGCTGGCAGGTGCGGTTGTGAATGTTTTTACTACTGCGCTGCTTGTTATCGGCATTGTCAATGCTTTCAAAGGTGAAGCAAAAGAGCTTCCCGTAATAGGAAAGTTCAGAATATTAAAATGAATTCGGAGTGCACACGGGTGCACTCTGTCTTTTTAGAGGTACAGCTATGTTAAATACAAATGAAATCAGATTCAGACCCGACGGAAAGCTCATCGTTATGCAGGTCACCGACCCGCAGGATATGAAATATGTCCGCAAGGCGATGGTAAATATGCTCAATAAGGCTTACGATAAGTTAAGACCTGACCTCGTGCTTTTTACCGGAGATAACATTCTCGGCAACCACCTGCTTGATGCGCGTTTCGGTTCAAGACAGATCGCAAGCGGCAAGGCAGCAACTCTTCAGATTATGAAGGATTCGATAAAGCACATAACCAATCCGCTTGACGAAAGAAAGATTCCTTTTGCGATGATTTACGGAAATCACGACGATATGAACCTTGTTTCAAAGGATGAGCAGGCGGATATTTACCGTCAGAGTCCGATGTGCCTTCCGATGAATACACGAAACGGAAAGCTCGATTGCGATACATATAATATTCCTGTTTTGTCGTCCGACGGCGAAAAGGTACTTTTTAATTTCTGGATGCTTGACAGTGCGTGGTACGACAAAAAAGAGGATAAATGCTACCAGGCGATAAAACCCGAAACGGTTGAATGGTATAAGAAAACATCTGCCGAGCTTAAAGAGAAAAACGGCGGAATTCCCGTGCCCTCGCTTATGTTTGCTCACATTCCTCTGCCGCAGATTAACAATCTTATCGAGCAGTGCGGTCAGAATGATATCGGTGCCGTTAAGACTCACAAGGGATGGTACAGACTCCGACCCGATATCGCCAGAGGTTCAATGGGCGAAGTGCCGAGCATCATCGAGGATGACGGCGGAATTTTTGATGCCGCGCTGGAATGCGGGGATGTTAAGGGCATTGTTTCGGGTCACGACCACCGCAATTGCTTTGAGGGTAAATATAAGGGTATCGAGTTTATCCAGACCTCGTGTGCTTCCTTCCGTTGCTACGGTGATAAAACAAGAGGCGTAAGAATTTTTGAATTCGATGAAAGAGCACCCGAAGAATATATGACCTATTTCTTCAATTATGATGAGCTTTGCGGAAGAGGATTTGCTGCCAAAGCACGCTATTTTTGGGATGCGGACGAGCTTGAAAAGAAGAAGTATACGGCAATAGCCGGTGCGGCAACGGCGGCGACGGTTGCGGCTGGCGTTGCAAAGGCTTTAATTAAGAAAAAATAATGGGGTGAAAAGATGAAAATGAATGCTGTTAAAACAACAAAGCTCGGTTTCAGACTCTGGTTTTCAATCATAGTTTTCGGTCTTATCGGTCAGATTGCATGGATTGTTGAGAATATGTATTTCTCAAAATTTATGCAAAATAACATTGAATCCGAAGCGTACGCAACAACACTTATGGTTGCGTGCTCGGCAATAGCGGCAACTCTTGCAACGGTTATCGGCGGTGCACTTTGCGACAAACTCGGCAAGCGTAAAGTAATAGTCTGCTGGGGATATATTCTTTGGGGTGTATCAACAATGGCTTTCGCATTTATTCCCGTTGACTTTTCACCCGAAGCAAAGCTTCGTATGGTTATGACGGTTATCATAATGGACTGCGTAATGTCCTTTATCGGAGCAACGGCAAACGACGCTGCTTTCAACACCTGGGTAACCGATATTTCAGATACCACCAACAGAGGTAAAATCGATGTTGCTCTTGCCATAATGCCGGTTGCGGCAATGGGTATTGTCTTTGTCGGACTTGATTCGCTTACAAGCAGTAATGAGCATTGGGGCAAGTTTTTTATGCTTCTCGGCATTGTTCCCGTTATCGGCGGCGCGGTCGGTTTATTTATGCTTAAGGATGCACCCCACGTCAGAAAAGCCGACACCGCAAGCTATTGGAGCAATGTTTTTTACAGCTTCAGACCTTCCGTTATAAAGGAAAACAAGATGCTTTATGTCTGCCTTCTCGGAAGTATGTGTTCGGGCGCATCAATTCAGGTTTATCAGTCTTATCTTATCAATTTTGTTGAAAAAACTCTCGGCATAACCGATTATGTGATTCCTTTGATTGTCATCGTTCTCGGCTCTGCGGTTATATCCGTTATTATGGGCAATCTTATGGATAAATACGGCAAGGAAAAATTTTACTATCCAACGATAATCGTCAACATTATCGGAGCGCTGATTGTTTTCTGCCTCAGATTTGTTCTTGGCGACACAAATAAGATGCTTGCACTTATTATGGGCGGCGGAGTTATGGTTATGGGCGCATCGCTTGTTATGGCAGGTCTTTTCCTCGGCGCATTCAGAGATTATATCCCTCACGGAAAAGAAGGCTCTTTTATGGGAATGAGAATGTTCCTCTTTGTGCTTGTTCCTATGCTTATCGGACCTGCGGTTGCTCAGTTTACAATCAATACGGTTAATATGAGAACTCCCGACGGCGAAATTCTTTATCCGCCCGAGCTTTTCCTTGCAGGTGCGGTTGTTGTTGCGTTTGCGCTTATTCCCGCTTACTTTGTAAAGAAGAACGACAGAAAAATAAGAACAAAGCTGATTGCGGAAAAAGAACAGAATGATATCTGACACAATTTCAGTAACGGAGTGATAAATATGGCTAAAGAGAAAAGATTTGAAAAAGTTTATTCACAAGGAGCGCTTGAGGGTATCGAGATTCTTGTTGACAGAGAAACGGGCGTGAATTATCTGTTCCGTCAGAGCGGATACGCAGGCGGACTTACACCGCTTCTTGACCGCGACGGCAAGCCCGTTGTGACACCGATTATAAACAAATAAAAATGATATAGGTTTATCTGTATGGCGGCTTGATTCAAGCCGCCTTTTTCTTGTAATAAAATTGTAATTGCGGGGTAATTATTTGTAACTTGCAAAGAAACCGCTGTTATTCTACAATATAATTGGAAAAAGGAATTTATGAATAATAATGGAGGTACAAAAATGAAAAGATTAATTGCTGTTATGGTTATCAACGCATTGCTGTTTTCTGTAATTGCGGGATGCAAAAACGAAGCTGTGAATGAATTGACAACAACTTCAGCATCAACAATTGAAGAAACGGCAAACGAAGCAATAACACAAATTCAAATAACGGAGGAAACAACATCAGAAAGCTCAATTGAAAATGTAAAGAGCGGGGAAGTTGAAATTAAAAACGAGAAATATACTTTTAAAATTCAAAAAACAGAATTTGAGAAGAATTATTCAGAAGAAATATTGATGGACATAACACATCTTGTTCCGATGCTGTATGGTTATGATGATTATGACAACTGGAACGGAACCCCTAATGAGGTTATCAATGATGCCTTGCGGTGTATGCAGGCATCAAGAAATAATTGGTTCTTTGAACGATATGATTCGGATACCGTTCAGTGGAAAGCGGCATACAATGAAATGCAAAAGAATCCTTATCGGATATCGGATGATTTCGTTATTACAGATGTAGAAAGCATCAACAATTATTTAGAAGACAGATTTGGTCCGCAAGTGAGAAAATTCAAAGCATCAGATTTTGATACATATAATGAAGTTAAGATTAGTGACGATTCAATAACAGAAGATTTTGATTTGCTTTCTTACCGATACACATATCTTCCCGAATGCGGACTTATTGCGTGCTTTATGTCTGAAACAACCGGATTTGAATCGAAAGCGGCTTATATATATGATATACAGACCGTTGACGGAACATATGTTGTCAAGGCTGTTTCCGGTTCGGAAAACTATCTTGAAAAATCGGATACATTTGAGGATGTTCAAGCAAGTTCACTCAAAATGTTAAACGGTTATACGGAAGAATATCTCAGAGATTTCACGATGACGGTTGCTTATGGTGACAATGGTAATTTATATATGAAAAGCGTAAAATCAAAATATGTTTTAGCTGAAAATGTAAAAAACAATTATAAAGTAGTTACGGACGGTTCTCCGATAGAGCTCAGAAGCACAGAGCTGTTTTCAAAAAGAGATACAGTAGTAGAAATGATTCCGAACGGCGCAGAAATATTTGTGACTGATAACGGCGGATATAAAGCCTGGGTTATTACGGAAGAACGTTACGGATATGTTGAAAAGGAATATCTGATTCCAATAGAATAACACAACCCCCGAAAAGGTTTTATCCTTCTCGGGGGCATTCTTTATAACATTACATTATATATTAAAGAGTTGTGAGGGTTTCCATAACGTAGTTACCGAAGTCCTCGCAGGTTGCGCCGTCTGCGCGTCCTGTGATTTTGAGCTTCTTTTCTTCATACATACAGATGTCAAGTGCTCTTTCAAGCTTGTCTGCTTCCGCCTGCTTGCCGATGTGAGAAAGAAGCATAACCGCGGCACGGAGCATTGAGCAGGGATCTGCATACTGGCCTCTGCCTTCTCTCATCATTCTGGGTGCCGAGCCGTGGATAGCCTCAAACATTGCGTATTTCTTGCCGATGTTTGCGCTTCCTGCAGTGCCAACGCCGCCCTGGAATTCAGCAGCTTCGTCTGTGATGATATCGCCGTAAAGGTTGGGAAGAACGAATACCTTGAAATCTGTTCTTCTCTTCTTGTCGATAAGCTTTGCGGTTGTGATGTCAATATACCATTCATCGGTTGTGATTTCGGGATATTCCTTGCCGACTTCTTTGCAGAGGTTGAGGAATTTACCGTCGGTTGTCTTGATGACGTTTGCTTTCTGAATGATTGAAACTCTTTCTTTCTTGTTTCTTCTTGCGTAGTCATAAGCAAGTCTTGCGATTCTCTGAGTACCTTCTGTTGTTGTAACAACGAAGTCCATTGCAAGGTCGTCTGTAACATTAATGCCTTTTGAACCGACTGCATATGCACCCTCTGTGTTCTCACGGAAGAATGTCCAGTCAATGCCTTCTTCGGGAACTTTAACGGGACGAAGGTTTGCAAAAAGGTCAAGTGCCTTTCTCATTGCAACGTTTGCGCTTTCGATGTTGGGCCAGGGATCGCCTGCCTGAGGAGTGGTTGTGGGTCCCTTGAGGATAACGGGGCATTTCTTAAGTTCTTCAAGAACATCATCGGGGATAGCCTTATTGACTGCAACGCGGTTTTCAATTGTGAGTCCGTCGATGGTCTTGAATTCAATTTTGCCTGCCTCTACATCCTCTTTAAGGAGGAATTCGAGGACTCTTGCAGCTTCATTTGTGATGATGGGGCCGATGCCGTCACCGCCGCAAACGCCGATTGTGAGCTTGTCAAGAGTTGAATAATCAATAAAATCGCCCTGCTGCTTGATTGCTTCGCTTCTTGCATCCTGCTCTCTGATGAGAGCTTCAAACTTTTCAACAGCAGCTTTAATCTGTACTTCTGTCATTTTTTATTTCTCCTTATTTGCCGATATTCTTTGTGTAGTTGAGCAGTCCGCCGTCAAGAATCATAGCGGTCTGTCTGTCTGAATAATCATATGCAAGCTCATACTTTTCACCTTTTGTGAGGTTTTCAAGAACAACCTTTGAGCCGTTCTTTATGTTTTCGCGGATGCCCTTGAGTGCGAGCATATCATCTGTGTCAATTTTGTCGTAGTCATCAGGATTTGCGAATGTGAAGGGCATAATGCCTGCGTTGATGAGGTTAGCGCAATGGATTCTTGCGAATGACTTTGCGATAACAGCCTTGATTCCAAGATAAAGGGGTACAAGAGCTGCGTGCTCTCTCGATGAACCCTGACCGTAGTTTGCACCACCGATGATGAATCCCTTGCCTGCAGCTTTGCAGCGTTCTGCAAAATGCTCGTCACACTGCTTGAAGCAGAAGTTTGAAAGGAAGGGGATGTTTGAGCGGTAGGGAAGAATCTTTGCGCCTGCAGGCATAATGTGGTCGGTTGTGATGTTGTCACCGACTTTAAGGATTGCGGGAGCTTCAATATCCTCGGGGAGCTCAACGCTTGTGGGGAAGGGTTTGATGTTGGGACCGTATTTAATTTCAACGCTGTCAGCTTCTTCAACCGAAGCGGGAAGCTCAATCATATTGTCATTGATAATGAAACGCTCGGGAATATTGATTTCGGGCATCTCGCCGAGTGTTCTCGGGTCTGTGAGATAGCCTGTGATAGCCGATGCAGCTGCAACCTCGGGGCTTACAAGATAAATGCCTGCATCCGCTGTGCCTGAACGGCCCTCAAAGTTTCTGTTGAAGGTACGGAGTGAAACACCCTTTGACTGGGGTGACTGACCCATACCGATGCAAGGACCGCAGGAGCACTCAAGAAGTCTTGCGCCAGCGCAGAGAATGTCGGAAAGTGCTCCATTGAGTGAAAGCATATTGAGAACCTGCATTGAGCCGGGTGAAATAGTAAGGCTTACGTTGGGAGCAACTTTCTTACCTTTAAGTATAGCCGCAACCTTGAGAAGGTCAAGGAGAGATGAGTTTGTGCAGGAGCCGATGCATACCTGGCTGATTTCGATGTTGCCGATTTCCTCAACAGTCTTGACGTTATCGGGCATATGAGGCATAGCTGCCATAGGAGCGAGCTTGCAAAGGTCGATATCTATGATTTCGTCATATTCTGCATCTGCATCGGGAAGAAGCTCTGTCCAGTCCTCTTCTCTGCCCTGTGCCTTGAGGAATGCCTTTGTTGTTTCGTCAGAGGGGAATACGGATGTTGTTGCACCGAGTTCCGCACCCATATTTGTGATGGTTGCTCTTTCGGGAACAGAAAGAGTTTTTACACCCTCGCCGCCGTATTCGATGGTTTTGCCGACGCCGCCCTTGACGCTCATAATGCGGAGCACTTCGAGGATGATATCCTTTGCGCCGACCCAGGGTGAAAGTTTGCCCGAAAGGCGGACAAGTGTCATCTTGGGCATTGTTGTATAGTATGTGCCGCCGCCCATTGCAACAGCAACGTCAAGTCCGCCTGCGCCGATTGCAAGCATCCCGATGCCGCCGCCTGTGGGAGTGTGGCTGTCTGAACCGATTAAGGTTTTGCCGGGTTTGCCGAAGCGTTCGAGATGAAGCTGGTGGCAGATGCCGTTACCGGGCTTTGAGAAAAGAAGTCCTCTTTTGTTTGCAACGCTCTGAATGAATCTGTGGTCGTCTGCGTTTTCAAAACCGTTCTGAAGTGTGTTGTGGTCAATATATGAAACCGAAAGCTCTGTTCGCACTCTTTCAACACCCATTGCCTCGAATTCAAGATACGCCATAGTACCTGTTGCGTCCTGAGTGAGAGTCTGGTCAATCTTAAGACCGATTTCGGTTCCGGGTATCATTTCTCCGCTGACAAGATGGCTCTTTATCAGCTTCTGACCTATTGTCATTCCCATAAGTGTATCCTCCTGAGTTATTATAAACAATACGAATAAATTATATTGCAATCACAGCCTTTTAGTCAAGAGCAAAAGCGACATAATATAATGTTTTTTTATAATATTTATTGATTTTATTATACAATTGATGATATCATTAATCCGACACACAACTGAATGAGGTGAGAAAGCATTGAAATACATTTGGCTTGATTATAATCCCGTAACGATGAGCTTTGTTGAGGAATGGCTTGATTCCGAGACTATCAAAGAAACGGGTCTTGACGACGGATGGCAGGATTTTTATGAGTATTGGCTGAATGAAGAAAATACCATTCACGGCGAAAACTATTGGTGCAAGGTTATTTATGAGTCAGATGTTCCGTTTGCAGTAATTGCAATCGGATATCACGACGGTAAACATAATATAATGGAGTTGGTCGTGAATCCCGAAATGAGAAATTACGGAAAAGGCACGGAGCTGCTTAAAGAATTGTTCGGCAACGCAGCCAAGATTGTCGGAGCAGAAATCAAAACAGCCGAAGCGGTAATTTATCCAAGCAACTCCGCCTCACAAAAAGCTTTTGAAAAAGCAGGTTTTGAATTTGACCATGCGCACGAAGACGCAGATGTGCTGTATTACAAATACAGAAAGCGACAACAGTAAAAAATACACAAATACCGTTTGTTATGTTGCTTTTTCGGATGCCATATTGAAATTTTGTGAAATACAATATATACTTTATAAATAAGCGATAATTTTCAAGGAGGAAGATATGATAAACATTTTAACCGTAGTTATTTTTATGCTTGTGCCTGCGCTGATGATTTTTCTCTGCGTGAAGTTCAAGGCACTCAACAAGCTCGGAATTGTTCTGCTTTGCTATATTGTCGGTATGGTTATCGGTAATCTCGGAATTCTTCCGCATTCGTTCAGCACTCCGGCGGTGAATAATCTTACGGTAACGCTCAAAGATGAAGCTCTGACCGGAATCGTTTCGGTTGATATTCTTGATTCCGACGGTGCGGTAGTTGAAACGGTTGAACTTAATGAGGAAAACGAATGGATCGCAAGTGTTAAAGCGCCTTATGAAAACAGCGAAAAAGAAGTAATCAACTACAGTGTCGCTGATGATAACGTGTTACTCACCGCATCCGCAGGGGACAGCACCTTGAGTCTGCTTCAAAGCGTAACGATATGCATTGCTCTGCCGCTTGTCCTCTTTTCACTTGATATCAAAAAGTTTTTCACCGTTGCCAAAAAAGGTATGCTCTGTATGCTTCTTGCGTGTATATCGGTTATTGCGGTTACTTTTGTTCTTCACCTTATCTTCCGTGCTTCAACTGAGAACTCTGCACAGTATGCCGCGGGAGCGGTCGCTGTGTATACGGGCGGTACGGTTAACTTCGGCTCGATAAGAAATGCAATCGGCATCTCAAATAACGACTACATCGTATTCAATACATATGATTCGGTTGTTTCTGTTCTTTATATTTTCTTCCTCTCAACCATCGGCAGAAAGTTTTTTGTCAAGGTTATGAGATTGAAGCCGTTTGAAAAGAACAATGATGATGCAAACGCCATCGACAGCGCGACAATCGATGAGTCGGTATATACATATAAAGAAATCCTTTACAGAAAAAACATTCCCGGTCTGCTTGCTGCTCTCGGACTATCAGCTGTTATTTTTGCTGTGTCATACGGACTGAATATGTTTGTTTCAATGTTCAATCCCAGTCTTGGAATGACGGTTATGATGCTTTCGATTACAACACTTGGTATAGCGTTTTCGTTTATCAAAAAGATTCGTGAAATCAAAAAGACATTCCAGCTCGGTATGTATATTATTTATGCCTTCTGCTTTTCTGTTGCGGCAAGTGCAGATTTCAAGGCTCTTCTCAATTTTAGTCTCCCGATTTTCTGCTACGTATGCGTGTCGATAATTGCAGGTCTTCTCCTCCACGCATTTTTAAGCAAGCTCTTCAAAATAGACGCAGATACAATGATAATCACATCCGTTTCTGCAGTCTGCTCACCGCCGTTTGTACCCGCTGTTGCAGCATCGCTTAACAATAATGCAATTCTTGTTTCCGGTCTGGCAACGGGTGTTGTCGGCTATGCGGTAGGCAACTATCTTGGCAATGCAGTGTATTTTCTTTATAACTTGATATAAAAAAAGGAGGAAATTAAAATGAAAACAATTCCCGAATACGGACGCCCCTATGATGAAGTATTGAAAGCCCTTGATGAATATGCGATTGACGATCCCGATTATAAGGACAAAAAAACCTGGAGTCTTGTTTATTATAAGAATGCGGAATATACCCATTTTCTTGCCGAAGCATATGAAAAATATATGTCTGCAAACGGTCTGAACCCCACAGCATTCAAAAGCCTTAAAAGATTCGAGAACGATATTGTTGCTTTTACAGCAGAGCTTCTTCACGCAGGTGAGCAGGCGGCAGGTTGCGTAACTTCGTGCGGTACGGAAAGCTGTATGCTCGCCGTAAAAACCTACCGTGACCTTGCGAGAGCCAAGAAAGGCATCAAGCACCCTGAAATGATTGTCTGTGAAACCGCCCACGTTGCGTGGTTCAAGGGTGCGGAGTATTTTGGCGTAAAGGTGCATACTGTACCTGTCGATAAAGATTGGAAAATCGACATCAAAGCGGTTAAGCGCAAAATCAACCGCAACACTATTATGCTTCTCGGTGCAGCGCCCGAATATCCCCACGGAATCATTGATGATATTGCCGCTCTCGGTGAGCTTGGCGTGAAATATGATATTCCCGTTCACGTTGATGCTTGTGTTGGCGGTTATCTTCTTCCCTTTATGGTGCAGGCAGGCGCCGATCTTCCTGCATTTGACTTCCTTGTGCCGGGTGTTATGTCGATGTCGGCAGATATTCATAAATACGGCTTTGCATCAAAAGGATGCAGCTGCATTATCTACAGAAATCTTGAATTGTTCAAATATCAGTGCTTTGTTCATCCCAATTGGCCGGGCGGACTTTTCGCATCGCCTGCATTCCTCGGTACCCGACCCGGTGGTGCATATGCTGCCGCCTGGGCAGCAATCCAGGCAAACGGCAGACAGGGTTATATCGAAATGGCAAAGCAGACAATGGCGAATGCGGACAGAATCCGTGAAGGCATAAGAAGGTTTGAAGAGCTTGAAATCATCGGCGACCCCAAGTGCAGTCTTGTTGCATACCGTTCAAAAGACCCGTATAACGTCAACATATTTGCGGTCGGCGATATTATGCAGGAAAAGGGCTGGCATATTGACAGACTTATTCACCCTGACGGACTCCACGCAATGATAACCTGTTCTCACGACGAGGCTATTGACCGTTATTTCGCAGACCTCAGAGAAGCTGTCGATGCAGTCAAGGGTCACCCTGAACTCGCGCTTAAAGGTGAAGCGGCAACTTATTCAACGGTTGGTCACGTTCCCTTCCTTGGTATGGTTCGTTCTTCGGTTCTGAATGTATTCTCTCAGTCATATGAAGTTTCAAAAGGTCTGATTGATATGTCAGATTCAACCCAGGTTACGGGCGGGGGAGCTATTGATAAGATCGTCAATAAGCTTGTTATGAAGGATATCAAAACTCCGGGTTTTGCAAAGAAACTTGTGAAAGGTGCAACTGCGGCAGGAGTTGTCAGCGCAGCGGCGTCAGTTGCGGGAGCGGCATACGCTATCGCCAAAAAAACAATTAAAAAATAACAATCAGAAACGCAGAATCCCCGGAAAAATCCGGGGATTAATTTTATCAAAACAGCAGCAGAACTAAACACACGGAAGAGTTGTAAAGAACGTCGAAAAAACTTCAAAAAAAGTGTTGACAAATGGGAAGGGATTTGATATTATAGTCGAGCACTCCGCAAAAGAGCGGTGTGCGACGCACCTTGAAAATTAAACAACGATTCAAGAAAAAACCCTTGAAGATTAATTTGAGTATGTACTTTCAAGT